>CBFGUY010000057.1:0-21262 GCA_965651895.1 uncultured Algoriphagus sp.
TCAAGACCTCCAAAAAATATAATTCCGAAAAGTAGCGCGAAACAAAAGATAAAGTTATTCATTGAGTTAATAGGGTGTGCTTGGTGTTCTTTTCGGTTAATTTAAGCAAATATTTGATTGCTGGAAATCTTGGATGGCTTCTGCTAAACTACAGATTTTGCCTGATTCAGCACAATAGATACCTGCGATCCTGATGGATTTAATCAAAAATTAACGCCATCAGGTCAAAGGCAAAGAATAGTTTTACACGAGTTGTGCCAGGGCTATATTAAAGGACGTTTGGGCTAGTTTAACTTTATCCGGATTTTTGTCATAAACCTTTTTCAACGCTTTTTCTATAGTCTCACTCACGTCGTCGAATATTGCTTTGTCGGTTACCTCTGCATTATCGCTCATCAAGTAAGCAAATACTCTGGCCATGCCACAGTTTGCGATGAAGTCCGGAATAACCGACACTCGCTGATCGGCCCATACGCCTGTTGGGCCAAAGAAAATTTCCGGATCCGCAAAGGGTACGTTGGCCCCGCATGATATTACTTCAAGTCCAGCGTTTACCATCCGCTCTGCATGATCCTTGGTGACCAGTCTGGAAGACGCTGCAGGGATAAATATTTCACTTTTCAGATCCCAGATTTTTTGGTTGATTTCTTCAAATGACAGTTGCCCCTCAGCTACCAGCTTATTGCCAGCCCTATTGAGAAAGAGTTCTCTTACCTCATCAAGAGAATACCCGTTTTCGTTGATCACACCCCCATCACGGTCGATGATACCGACGATTTTCACTCCTTCAACTGCCAGAAAACAGGCTGCCGCGGCTCCCACATTTCCCCATCCCTGTATGACTGCACGCTTACCTTTGAGGTCTCCCCCCCAAATATTATAATAGTGTCTCACTGCCTCAGCCACACCAAATCCGGTAATCATATCTGCCACTGTATATTTTCTGGGCCCGTTTGGGGTGAAATCCGGGTCTTCCAATACTTTGGATACACCTTGTCTCAGTTGTCCGATCTTCCGGATTTTTTCAGGCTCAGTAGCATGGTAGTGACCATTTACTACCCCTTCTTGCGGGTGCCAGAGACCATAGGATTCGGTGATGGGAATTACTTCATGGATCTCATCTATATTCAGATCCCCGCCAGTGCCATAGTAGCTTTTTAATAATGGAATCACAGCTTTGTACCAGCGGCGGAGTACTGCATCTTTGCGGGGATCGTTTGGATCAAAGTTGATCCCTGATTTGGCACCCCCTATTGCGGGGCCGGAGACGGTGAATTTTACTTCCATGGTTTTGGCCAGAGATTCTACCTCTCGCTTGTCCAGTCCTTTTCTCATACGAGTCCCGCCGCCTGCTGCACCTCCTCTGAGGGAATTTATCACTACCCAGCCCTCAGCTTCTGATTCGCTGTCACTCCACTCGAAGGTGATTTCCGGCTGTTTGTTCTCGAACTTTTTGAGTAATTCTTGCATCTAATTTGGGTTTATAACTTGACAAAAATAGGAAAATAAACTACTCCAAATATAGGAAGTCTGACGGACGGTCAGCCATACATCACACCTCCGGAGGAGTCTCTACTAGCCCCGGTAACAGAGGCTAAGCAATTGTTTTCATTGCGGAGGCGCAATACCCCCAAAAATCCAAAAACCAGCGCTTCTTTAAATTCAATTAAGGATGCGGAAGCAGAAACTTCGTCCCATCTGGAATCCAGATACTTGTCCAGACATGAGATAAAGAAAGAATTGTACGCTCCTCCTCCCGTGATCAAAACAGCCGGTACTTTCTTTTTTTTGTGGGTGTGGATAACTGTGGCGATCTGATAAGCATAATGTTCTACCAGCGTTCTTAGCACATCTTTTTCAGAGAGTCCACTGGAACGTATTAGTGGGATGAAATCATTTTCCAAATCTTCCCTTCCCAAGGATTTCACACCTGATTTGGAATAATAGGGCAGGGAATTAAGGGCGTTAAATAGGTTTTCATTAAGAACACCTGCTTTTGCCCAGGCTCCATCCCGGTCGTAGTCAGCTCCCAGTTGAACTGCTTGGGCATTCAATAGTAGGTTGAAAGGGCAAGTATCAAAGGCAAGACGCTGACCTGCCGACTCCATGCTGATATTGGCAATTCCCCCTAGGTTGATGCAGAAATCGACCGTGGGAAAAAGCAGCCGATCGCCAATGGGGACCAAGGGAGCACCTTGTCCACCGAGCTGTACATCGAGCATCCTGAAGTCATTGATTATTTTTTGCCCGGAAGCCTGATGCAGTGCCCATCCATTGCCAATCTGTAAGCTAAGCCCCCTTGCAGGCTGGTGAAAAACGGTATGTCCATGGGAGCAAACAGCTAGGGGTTTGTACTGTTTTTGATCGCAGTAGGCTTTTACTTTTTCCCCCATCCATGTTCCAAACTCTACATCCAAAAGTGCCAGTTCCAAGGCAGAGAGCTGATGGCTGTTCATAAGTTTTTTGCCTAAAACAGCAGGAAAGGGAATCGTCACTGCGTCATTGATTTCGTAGGACCAGGTTTCTTTTAAGGTATAGTTGCAGTAGGCAATGTCCAGTCCGTCACCGGAAGTACCGGACATCAATCCTATCATGGGGTAGTGGGTAGGGCTCATGGGTTAAAGTTTGTTAAGTGAAGTATAGCACAAAGATAATTTAACAAGGATAGAAGGGAGGGCTTTTCTTGAATGGCTATTTTGCGCAATATTAACTATACTGGATGCGGAATCTAATAATAGATATTGGAAATACTAGAATTAAGTCAGCGCTCTTTGAGCAGGGAATTTTGCTTGAAGAAAAAGTTTTTGATGAGTTGATGGCTGCCATAATCTATTGGGAGTCATTGGTTTTTGATCAATGTTTGGTGAGTTCTGTGAAGTGGAGCGAATCAGACCTTGCAAAGAAGTTGCCTTTTAGTTTTATATTTTTGAGCCACGAGACCAGTCTTCCGGTCGTCAACAAGTATGGCACTCCGGCTACCTTGGGTTTGGACCGTATAGCCGGTGCTATAGGTGCATGGTCTATGAAACGTAAAGGCCCGGTGCTCGCAATTGACTTAGGCACCTGTATTACATTTGATCTAATAGATGAGCAGAATGCATATCTGGGAGGGGCGATAAGCCCTGGCCTTGCGATGCGGGCCAGAGCTATGCATGAGCAGACAGCAAGATTGCCTCTGGTAGATCTTAATGTCAAACCTGATGCATTAATTGGCACAAACACAATCACCTGTATGCAAATCGGTATTTGGCAGGGGGTGGAACTGGAAATACTCGGACAAATCGAAGCATATACCAAAAAATATCCAGAAATCGAGGTCTTTATTAGCGGAGGAGATGCTGAATCTTTTGTTTCATTGGCAAAAGACCTCATATTTGTAGTCCCAAATTTGGTCCTATACGGATTGAATTCTATTCTAAACCACAATGTTGAGTAAAATCAAATTGCAATTGCTGGGTGTACTTTGCACCCTTTTCTTATTTACCGAAGCCCAGGCTCAGTCCAGTGCTTCTACCTACAGTGCGCTGGGTATAGGGGAATTTAATTATTCCGGTCTTACCAATAATCAAGCTATGGGAGGACTTGGAATCAGTTTTGGCAGTGCTTGGAACCCCAACTATGTGAACCCTGCACTTTCTACCAAAAACACGATTTTTAATTTTGAGGCAGCTTTGAATTATAAAATGATCGGTGCCAACAATGGTTCGGAAACATCCGAAGTGGATGGGGGGGGCTTATCCTACCTTGCCTTATCCTTGCCTGTCAAAGTAAATAAGGCCACCGTAGGCTTAGGCCTAAATCAAATCACCAGTGTCAATTATCGGTTGATGATAGAAAGCACGGTGAGCAATGCTGACGTGAGGGCTTTTAATTCCATAGAAGGTGATGGAGGGATTTCAGAAGCATATCTTAGTTTTGGATATGTAGTAGCTAAGAATCTGAGCTTGGGTGTTCAGGGATCCTACCTGTTCGGTTCTACGATCCGCACGGATCAGCTCGGACTTTTTGATGAAAATGGTAATCCAATAGGGATCACTACCGAATATTATGAAAGATTAACAGTTAGCGATTTTGGCTATAAATTGGGGGCTTATTACTTCCTGCCTTTAAACACAAAAAGCAAGTTGCATCTCGGTGCCATTTATCAGCATTTAGGGGATGTTAATGGAAAAGCTTTTGCCAAGCTGGCATCTTTTGGCCAAGCTAGCAATCCGGATACGCCAGGTGACCTGATAGCAAATGATGAACCAGGGAGCATTTATATCCCTAATCGCTTTGGATTCGGGGTTTCTTATGAGAAAAACAACAAATATGTGATCGGTCTGGAAGGGCAATATCAGGATTTCAAACAGTTCAGAAATCTCTTTGATGATCCGCTTAGATTGCAGGAAGCGATCAAGGTAGGACTAGGGTTCCAGATTGTGCCTGATTACTTGGATGTGGATAGTCCCCTGAAGCGAGGTACCTATCGCTTTGGATTGGAATATCAGCAGACTCCATACTACCTGAACGCAACCAATATCAATGATGTTGGCATCAACTTTGGAGCTTCGCTTCCTGTAAATCAACTTTCCTTAGTGAACTTCGCGGTGAAAGTCGGACAGAGAGGAACCACCGATAATGGCCTCATCCGGGAAAATTATGTAAACTTCACCTTAGGCTTATCACTGAACGATAACAGCTGGTTCTACAAACGAGTATTTGAATAATAATTAACCAAACAAAACCATACAATCGACTGGTTAAAGACGAGTCCCAACTTGGATTTAAACGTGAGATTAAATTGTGCCGAATTAAACCGTTATGAAAATGAAAATCAAATCTACAATCCTTGGGCTAGCTGCCCTGCTTTCAGCCGGCATGGTCCAAGCTCAGGATGGATGGAACTTCCCTTCTGATCCTGCACAAGAGAAAAAAGCCAGAGAATTGAATGCTGCTTATACAGATTATCTGAGTTCAGAGCAATTTGTGGAAGCCACGCATCCATTGAACTGGTTGCTTGTGAATGTTCCTGAACTGAATGAATCTATTTACCAAAATGGAGTAAAAGTATATGATGGGGCCTCTAAAGCCACAACAGATGAAGCTCAGAAAAGAATTTATCAGGATTCAGTGATCGCTATTTATGAAAAAAGAGGCGAAATCTATGACAATGAGAAAAACTGGATAGAAAACAAAGCGTACTACGGTTATCAGTATTTTAAGGATGATAAGGACATGCTGGCAGGCCCCATTGCTGATTTCGAAAAAGCGATCGAGTTGAATGGCACGCTCAATCCTACGCTGACAGCGGCATACTTCAATTTGGTCTATAGAAATTATGCCTATCACCAGGCATATACTGGAGAAGAAATACTTGCAATCCATGACAAATTGCAGGCTATTTTGGATAAAGCAGCAGCGGAGGGTACAGATGTATCAAGCCCAAAAAGCAGCTTAGAACAACTCTTGGTGGCGATGGAATTGATCGATTGTGATTTCATCGAAAAAACCATGGGGCCAAAATTAGCTGCTGACCCTACCAATGAAGCCTTGGCTGATCAGATTTTCAAGTACTCTGTGCAGTACAAATGCTACAGTTCAAAATCATTCTTGCAGGCTTTAGAGATCAAGCATGCGAAAGAGCCATCATTCTCTACTTCTCAGGTGATCGCCATGAGATATGTGCAGGATAATAAATTGGACGAAGCTGAAAATCTGTGGAAGCAGGCATTGACACTTGCAGAAAATGATGCCCAGAAAGCAGAGGGTCACATGGAGTTGGCTACAATCTATGCAAAGCAAGGCAAGAAAGCTGCTGCAAGAAATGAGGCCAAAGCCGCTGCCAATATCGATAACTCTAAAACCGCTGAGGTTTACTCTATGATTGCCGGCATGTATATGAACTCCATCAATGAGTGTAAAGGAGGAGTAAGTCGAGTGAAAGATTATTCAATTTATATCGCTGCTTATAATGCATATCAAAAAGCAGGAGATTCCTCTGGAATGGCTAATGCGAAGTCAAGGTTCCCTTCTAAAGAAGAATTGTTTACTGAAGGCATGCAGGTAGGCCAAACTATCTCCACAGGCTGCTGGATAGGTGAGACAGTTACTTTAGCGACTAGAGATTAACAGAACTAATTTGATGAAAAGGCAGTCTTCGGGCTGCCTTTTTTCATTTATATGCGTAAACATTTTTCAAGTATCTTTGGACTGTGAATTCTAAAATTATCTCATTTGCTTTAATATCGATGGTGGTGTTGTCCGCTTCTTGCAGAGAGGATGTGGATGCATCTCTGCTGGAGGTATATGACGGTCCCACGAATATGGCAATCAATATACACCTGATAGAAAGTGACTCAGCCATCGTGAGATCGGATATCAAGGCTCCCAAGCAGCTTGAGTTTGCCAATGGTAACCTCGAATTTCCCGATGGGATAGAAATCGAGATCTATGAAAAAGACGGCCAATTGAGTACCACACTCCGGGCAGACCGGGCTTATTTTATACGAGAGGAAAACCTCTATAGGGGTGAAGGCGATGTGCAGGTCCACAATATACTGAATGATCAAAAACTTCAGTCAGAAGAGCTTTTTTGGGATATCAGAAAAAAAATAATCTATACAGAGAAATTTGTGCGGGTACAGAGTGGGGGCTCCTATTCCTATGGATCCGGCTTCGAAGCGGATGAGACCTTTACCACATATACGCTTAAGAATCTTAGGGACGCACGTATGGAGTTGTCTGATGACGATCTTTAAACCTAGATTAGTAATTAGAATTCAAAAATGAAATTAGCTGACGCATTACTATTATCCCTTTCACTTGCCTTGATTATAGTGGGCATACACCAGACGCTTACCCATGGTGTGCAGGCTTCCTATGCTATTTTTATGTTTGCGGTAGCCTTATTATTTTGGTTTCAGTACCGCAAAATGCAAAAACCCGAAGAACCCCCGACACCTAAGAAGAAAACCAAATCCGGAAAAAAGCGCTAACCATGGAAATAAGTTATTTAGTCTATGTGATTTTCACCTTGGTTTTTTCAGCCTTTTTCTCTGGGATGGAAATCGCCTATGTTTCCTCTAACAAGCTGCAGATTGAGCTTCAGAATAAGCAAGGAGACATGACGGGCAGGATACTCAGTGTTTTTGTCCAGCGTCCGGGGCAATTTATAGGCACTACGCTCATGGGCAATACCATCTCACTGGTGCTATACGGTATCTTCATGGCATACCTGATGGAGGATCCGCTGAAATTGTGGCTTCCGGAAGGGTTTAATAACGATGCGATAGTCTTAGTGCTGCAAACCTTGATTTCCACTATAGTAGTGTTGATCACCGCGGAGTTTTTGCCCAAAAGCCTTTTTATGCTGAACCCTAACAGCATGCTTAATTTCTTCGCGCTGCCTTTTTGGATCATCTATATTCTCATATACCCTGTGGTTTGGGCTGTGGTCGGATTGTCCCGATTTTTTATTACCAAAATACTCCGCTTGGAATACAGTGAAGACAAGCCCGTTTTCACCGTGACCGATCTTAATAGCTTTGTCCAAAACCATATCCACAAAGGCAAAGAAGAAGGGCATGTGGAGATAGACACGAAGATTTTTGACAATGCAGTAGAGTTTAAGACCGTCAGGGTGCGTGAGTGTATGGTGCCTAGAACAGACATTGTATCTGTGGAGGTGGATGATTCTATGGAAGAATTGAAGAAAGTCTTCGAGGAGAGCGGACACTCCAAAGTGATCGTCTATCGTGAGTCCATCGATGATGTGATCGGCTATTGCCATCAGCTGGAGTTGTTTAAGAAACCCAAAACGATCGAAGAAATCCTTACCCCAATAATAATAGCACCGGAATCAGCGCTGGCCAATGAGTTGCTTATCCAGTTTATCCAGGAGCGGAAAAGCCTCGCTTTGGTAGTGGATGAGTTTGGTGGGACTTCAGGAATTGTATCTATGGAAGATATTATAGAGGAAATTTTCGGGGAAATCGAAGATGAATATGATAGCGATGATCTGATCGAGCAGAAAATTTCCGATCAGGAATATCTCCTGAGCGCACGTCACGAAATAGACTACCTCAATGATAAATATGGATGGGAATTGCCCATTGGGGACTTTGAGACCCTATCCGGGCTTATACTTTCACTCATGGAGAATCTTCCAAAGAAGGGAGAATCAGTTACTTTCGAAGGATATACCTTTACAGTAGTGACCAAACAAGAGCATAGAATTGAGACAGTTCGGCTAAAAATCAACACTTCAGGTATTTTCTAGTTAAGCGTTTGATTCAGAATATATTTTGAATTTCGTTAGTAATGCTATTATTTTGCGACTCTCTAAAAAGCGTAGTAACAATAATGGCGTTAATTAAACAAATTAGGCAAAGGACAGGTCTTATGATCGGCGTGATTGCCGGCGGATTGATTTTATTCCTTCTCGGAGGAGATTTATTAAGTCCAAATTCCTCACTTCTCAATTCCAGTCAGAATATAGTAGGCGAGATAGCGGGAGAAGACATTACTTATAATGAGTATATCGACCGTGTGGAAGATTTCAAAGTTGCTACTCAGCAGCGTACCGGCAGAACCCCTTCTGAAGTGGAAATGTATTCCATCAGGGAGCAGGCTTGGCAGGCTATGATTGTGGAGCGTGTATTCAAAGAAGAATATGAAAAACTAGGATTGACGATTTCGGATGCGGAGTTGATAGATATGGTTCAGGGTAAAAATATTGTTCCTGAATTACGTCAGCAACTGGTGAATCCCCAGACCGGTCAGTTTGACAAAAGTCAGCTGGTGTCTTTTTTACAATCACTGGAAACCGCAGACCCTGCCCAGCAGGCTTTTTGGAATCAGCAGGAAAGACTTTTTGCTGACTCACGGCTAAGAATCAAATATGATAATTTGCTTGCAACATCAGAGTTTGCTACTCAGGCTGAAGCTAAAGAAGAATATAAAGCCGCAAACACCATAGCTGATGCTTCCATCCTTTTTGTACCATTCTACGCTGTAGCGGATGCAGATGTGACTGTTTCTGACAGTGATCTGAAGGATTACTTCTCTAAAAACAAAAGCAAGTTTAAATCTGGAAATGCCGTTAACCTCGAATACGTTAGCTTTAGCATCCAGCCTAGCGGAGCTGATTCCGCAGAGGTTATTTCATCGATTAAGGAATTGACTCAAGAATTAAGAACTGCAGAAAATGACTCGCTTTTTGCATTGAGAAACTCAGAGGG
This sequence comes from uncultured Algoriphagus sp., assembly GCA_965651895.1. Classification (GTDB taxonomy): domain Bacteria; phylum Bacteroidota; class Bacteroidia; order Cytophagales; family Cyclobacteriaceae; genus Algoriphagus. The sequence goes on from CBFGUY010000057.1 coordinate 9,222, forward strand.
GCAAAATCCATTTGTAACACTCAGACCGGGGGATGTACTTCCTACAAACCTAACCAGTAACGTCGATGACATCCAGGTTGGAGAAACATACGGGCCATTTATTACTACAAACTCCACCTACGTGTCTTATAAGGTCACTGACCAATACCAGGGTACACCAAGGTTGAGGGCTTCACATATCCTGTTCAGTGCAGAAGGCATGGATGATGCCGGTAAGGAAGCTGTAAAAGCTCAGGCTGAAACTGTTCTTGCTGAAGTAAAAGCAGACGGTAACTTTGAAATAGCTGCCAGACAATATGGTCAGGACGGTACTGCTCAGACGGGTGGAGATCTCGGCTGGTTTGCCAAAGATGATTTTGTGACGGAATTTGCCGAAGCTGCTTATGCGGCAAAATCTCCGGGGATTCTTCCAAACCTGGTAGAAACAGAATATGGCTACCACATTATCAAAGTAACGGAGATGCCCAAAAGTACTTACACCAAATTGGCAACTGTAGAGTTGGAATTGGTGGCAAGTGATATGACTAGAAATGAGGCATTCAGAAAAGCGGATTCTTTTGCGGCAAATTCCGGTAACAGAAATGAATTCACAGATAACGCCACAGCTGAAAATTACAGAGTTCTGCAGGCTACTAATGTGGATGCTAACGCCAGAAATATCAATAACCTACAGAACGCCAGGGAAGTAATTAGATGGGCATTTGATGATGGTACTTCCAAAGGTGCCGTATCTTCAGTATTTGAGCTTGACAATGCGTACGTGGTAGCCAATTTGATAAGCAAGAAAAGTGAGGGTGAGCTGGCTCTGGAAGACGTGAAAGAGCAGGTAACGGCTCAGGTAAGAAACGAGAAAAAAGCTGAAGTAATCAAATCCAAGTTAGCTGGCAAGACTACTTTAGAGGAGATGAAAGCTGAGTATCCCAATGAAGCTTCTCTAAATGAGGTTCCTGATTTGAAGCTTAGCGCAAATGTCATTCCTGGGGTAGGATTTGCTCCAAGAGCGATAGGTGCTATTTTCGGAATGAAGCAGGGAGAGATGACCCAGCCAGTGCGTGAAGACGTAGGAGTGATAGTGGGTAAATTAAATGCCTTGACTCCAGCTGCAGAAATCGGAGACTACTCGGCCTACCAAGGGCAATTGACCCAAAATGCTTCTCAGAGGACTGCATACTCAGTAATGATGGCCTTGCAGGAGCTCGCCGGGGTCAAGGACTATCGCTATAAATTCTTCTAATAGAAAATAGATTCGGGACCCATGCTACTCAGCATGGGTTCTTTCTTTATATTCAAAAAGTATTTGGAGATACTTAGATGCAATGGAAAAGAAAACGTTCGATAAAGAGAACTTTAGGGAAAAATTAGAATCCAGTGGGGAATTCCCTCAACTGTATATGTTTAAATTTATAGTTCCTAACGGTAAGGAAGCCGAGGTGGCCGCACTATTCCCAAAACATGAAGTGACTACAAAAAAAAGTTCAGGTGGAAAGTATGTCAGTGCTACTATTCAGGCCATGATGAAAGACTCTGATCAGATTATTAAGATCTATGAGCAAGCCTCCGAGATAGAAGGATTGATCTCACTTTAAAATTCATAGGATTATGTGGAAAGAAGAAGACAATAAACTTAAGAAGACTTTTAAATTCAAGAATTTTCAGGAAGCGTTTGCCTTCATGACCCGTGTGGCTTTTCTGGCGGAGGCTAGGCAGCATCACCCGGATTGGAGCAATTCCTACGATAAGGTAGAAATAGCACTTACCTCACATGATCAAGGCAATATCGTGACAGAAAAAGATCATGAACTGGCTAAGGCTATTGATGAGCTCTCAGCATGAGTGAAACTTCTCCTAATTTATTTCTAGTACCGACACCTATAGGCAATCTGAAGGACATTACCCTTCGGGCTATAGAAGTGTTGAAAACTGCTGATGTGATTCTGGCAGAAGATACGCGTACTAGCGGGCAATTGCTCAAACATCTGGAAATCTCACGGCCACTTCAGAGTTATCATATTTTCAACGAGCATAAAACCGTAGAGAAATTGGTCGAGCGCATGAATAGGGGGGAAGTTTTTGCCTTGATCTCTGATGCTGGTACACCGGCTATCTCGGATCCTGGATTTCTTTTAGTCAGAGAGGTACTTGCTGCGGGATTGGAGGTACAATGTCTCCCCGGGGCTACAGCTTTTGTTCCTGCCTTGGTGAACAGCGGCTTGCCAAATGACCGCTTTGTATTTGAAGGTTTTTTACCTCATAAAAAAGGAAGAAAGACAAGGATCGACGGACTGGTGGAAGAAGTACGGACTATTATATTTTATGAATCTCCCCATCGCCTGCTGAAAACCTTAGGACAGCTTGCAGAAGCTTTTGGAGCTGACAGACTAGCCTGTGTGTCCAGGGAGCTCACCAAGCTTCACGAGGAGAATGTCAGAGGCACCTTAGCCGAGTTAATAGATTATTATCAGACCAATACCCTCAAAGGCGAAATCGTCCTTACTGTAGCCGGTAAGAACCCGAAAGCCTAAGGTTAAATCCCATTGACTATTATGTTATCAACTGAAAAACTGACACTACTTTTAGAGAAGACCCAACAGATTGCAAAGGAGGCCGGAGCTTTTATCCGAAGAGAAAGGCAGCATTTCAGTCTGGAAAATGTGGAACATAAAGGATTCAATGATCTGGTATCCTATGTGGATAAAGAGGCGGAGAAAATAATAGTGGATAGACTTAGTGAGATTCTACCCGAAGCTGGATTTATCACTGAAGAAGGAACCAATACAACTCAAGCCGAGCAATATAACTGGGTGATAGATCCTCTGGATGGCACCACAAATTTTATCCATGGCGTGCCTATTTTCTGTGTCAGTATAGCCTTGATGGAACAGAAGGAAGTAATATTGGGGGTAGTCTATGAGGTGAACCTACACGAATGTTTCTATGCGATGAAAGGTGGAGGAGCTTTTTGCAATGATACAAGAATACGTGTAAGTTCGGCCAAGACGCTTTCTGCATCCTTGATTGCGACAGGATTTCCCTATTATAATTTCGATTTGATTGACAAATACTTGGTAGCGTTGAAGTTTCTGATGCAGTCTTCCCATGGTGCCCGTAGGCTGGGCAGTGCGGCAGTTGACCTTTGCTATGTGGCTTCAGGGCGGGTTGAAGGTTTTTTTGAATATAACCTAAATTCCTACGATGTGGCAGCGGGCACGTTGATCGTAGAGGAAGCAGGAGGGCAAGTCACTGATTTCTCAGGAGGCAGGGATTTTGTGTTTGGTAGACAGATTTTGGCTACCAATAGAGCGATCCATGAAGAAATCCTAGGTGAATTGAAAAGAACCTGGGCATCAGCCTAGAAAATAGTACCAAACCATCAAACTAAGTATAGATATCGGTATGCCCAATCCTGCCAATAAGGTGGCGAGCTTGGGTTTGAGTCCGTATTGTATCGCAACTATGGATCCCGTGATCATAGGAGCCATACCACTTTCCAGAACGGTCACTTTAAATTCAAGACTGTCTTCAGGAAGGAAATTTCTGTAGATCAGCCATACTACCAATGGTGCAAGCAAAAGCCTGTAGCCCATTCCGAACCAATAGTATTTGGAGCTGAGGGAGTCAAAATCAATAGAGAATTTCAGACCAATCGCAAAAATAGCCACTGGGGCCATTGTTTTTCCTATCAGGGAAACTATAGGAAGGAGAAATTCGGGAGTTTTCCACCCCAAAATACTCATGGTGATAGTGAGCAACAAAAAGCTGAAAGGCGGAAATCGAAGTATTTTTAGCGGTATGGCTCTAAGATTTCCCTCCTGATGAGAATAGATGGAGCCCACTAGAATAGCCAAGGAAGACACCAATAAAAATGAGCCCCCCTGGTCTATTAAAAGTGCGATAGGTAAAGCTTCTTTTCCATACAGTCCCTCCACCACGGGAAACCCCAAAAAGGAAGTGTTTGCCAATCCTGCCACGATGACTAAGCATCCTGTGGTCTGATTATCCCACCTTAAAACTCTTCCAAGTATCCCGAAAATAAGCCAGGAGCCTAAAAAGGTCAACCAAGCAGATGATATGGGAAGAAGTAAATTCCATCCAGGCTTAATCTGTGGAATGTACAGAAGGGCCAAAGCAGGTAATACAATATTTAAAAGATACGCATTGACCCACTTGGTGATTTTTTCTATAGGGAGATTTTGTTGTTTCTGAAGAAAAAGACCCAATAAAAGACATAAAAATGCGATGATAACTCCCGTCATACGGTTTGATGATTATGCTTTGTTTTTATTAACATTAAAATAATTTCGTATTATTGTATTTTGCTGAATGTCAGCATACTTTTGAGCAAAACAGTCCGAATTCAATGAATAAACTTATACCGATTTTTATCAACGGAAGGAAGTGGGTTCAGCTTTCACAGCTTTCAAATGAGCAATCTTCCAAGCTGAAAATATGGCTCCCGGTAAGCTGTCTGAAGAAAATAGTATTTCAAGGAAGTGAATTTACCGATTGTCTGGATTTTGAGACCTATGAATATTGGTTTCGTACGCACCAGATGTCAGAGCAAAAGCAGGCTATGCTGGACTTCTAATCCAATCCTAAATTTTTTCTTTTTTCCTCAAAATACTCCCCTAATCCCGGGTAGAAATCACTTTCGACCTCTGGAATACCGTCCAGAATCAATTCCATATTTCCCTCCATATCGTCTGTATTCACTTGCATTGCTTCCAGAAGATAGATCAGATCCTCCAGACTCAACACCTCATAGCTCCATGATGGGTAGAGTATGTAATCATTGCCATAGAAATCCACTGCCTCATACTGGATTTTGCCGTCCAGTGAATGGGCGTAAATGCTGATCTGCTCTCCCCACTGACTCTCTGGGTAGTTCAATTTTACCAATAAAACAGAAGTGGTTTCATCAGTAAAATAGCTTTCTGGATGGAATTTGAAATCAATCATCAACCAAAAATAGTAAATCCTAAGGATTGAAGATCCCATTCCCATATTTGGATTGGATAATCGGGACTTTCGGACTATTTTTGGGCACATTTGCAAGTAGCCCTGTTGGCTATCATTCCATTAAATTTGGCTTTCAAACTCCTGATTATGAAAAGAGATTCGCTTGTTTTCGAACTTATCAACGAAGAAGAAGACAGACAAAAGAGAGGCATCGAATTGATTGCTTCCGAAAACTTCACCAGTAAACAAGTAATGGAAGCCGCGGGGAGCGTGCTGACAAATAAATATGCAGAGGGTCTTCCTAGTAAGCGCTACTATGGCGGCTGCGAGGTGGTGGATAAGATCGAACAATTGGCTATTGACCGGGCTAAAGAACTTTTCGGCGCTACTTGGGCCAATGTGCAGCCGCACTCTGGCGCACAGGCTAATGCTGCGGTAATGCTTGCCTGTCTGAAAGCAGGTGATCCAATTCTGGGATTTGACTTATCCCATGGAGGTCACCTTACGCATGGCTCTCCTGTTAACTTTTCAGGAAAACTTTATGATCCACATTTTTATGGTGTAGAAGAAGAGACAGGAAGAATTGATTACGATAAGGTAGAAGAAAAAGCCCTTGCTGTATCTCCGAAAATGATTATCTGTGGAGCATCTGCTTACTCTCGGGACTGGGATTATGCAAGGTTGAGAGAGATTGCTGATGAAGTAGGCGCGATTCTTTTGGCTGATATTTCACACCCATCGGGATTGATCGCAAAAGGTCTGTTAAACGATCCTTTGGAGCATTGTCATATCGTGACAACTACCACCCACAAAACGCTCAGAGGGCCAAGGGGCGGTCTGATCATGATGCGTGAGGATTTTGACAATCCTTGGGGTCTTACTACGCCAAAGGGAGAAATCAGAAAAATGTCATCTTTGCTGGACATGGGTGTATTCCCAGGAACACAAGGCGGTCCACTGGAGCATATCATAGCTGCCAAGGCGGTGGCTTTCCAGGAGTGTCTTTCTGACGAATACATGCATTATGTGCTTCAGGTCAAAAAGAATGCATCCGTAATGGCTGATCAGTTCGTAAGTCTGGGATATCAGATCATATCAGGAGGAACTGACAACCACATGATGCTAATCGACCTAAGAAATAAGGAGCTTACCGGGAAAATTGCTGAAGAAACCTTAGGCAAGGTGGACATCACCATCAATAAAAACATGGTTCCATTTGACACCAAATCACCGTTTGTGACATCCGGAATGAGAGTAGGGACGGCAGCTGTCACTACTAGAGGCTTGAAAGAAGATGATATGGTGAAAATCGTCGGGCTGATAGATAGAGCATTGACGAATCATACCAACGACGCTGAATTGGCAAATATCCGTGGCGAAGTAAACGCCTGGATGAATCAGTTTCCATTATACTAGAATTTAGATACCACCCGTGGCGTTAGATCAATACCAAGAAGAGGAAGAAGAAGGAGGAATGTCCTTTTTGGACCATTTAGAAGCTTTGCGTTGGCACTTGCTTCGCTCCGTTGCGGCTATACTGATATTGTCGGTAGCAGCTTTTCTAGCCAAAAGCTTTGTTTTCGGAGTTGTAATCCTAGGACCTTCCAAGGTGGACTTTGTGACCTACCGTTGGCTATGTGAACTCAGCGATTATGTAGGTATGTCGGCTCTCTGTATTGATGAACTTCCCTTTACGATACAAAGTAGGCAGATGACAGGGCAGTTTACCATGCACATGACTTCAAGTTTTGTGGTGGGATTCATTGCTTCGTTTCCGTTTGTCTTCTGGGAAGTGTGGAGATTTATCAGCCCGGGGCTCTATGATCAGGAAAAAAATGCCGCCAGAGGCGCTGTTTTCTTTGTCAGCTTACTGTTCTTCTTAGGAGCTGCCTTCGGATACTATATTCTTGCACCTCTTTCGATAAACTTCCTCTCAAACTACCAGTTGGATCCTTCGATTCTCAATGAGTTTGATATCACTTCCTATATCTCTACCTTGACTATGTTGGTGCTGGCTTCGGCTATCATGTTCCAGCTTCCGGTAGTGGTTTATTTCCTTGCCATGTCAGGCTTAGTGACCTCAGGCATGCTCAAGGCTTACAGAAGACATGCCATAGTGGTTATCTTGGTATTATCGGCCATCATTACCCCTCCGGATGTCATCTCCCAGATATTGATATCCATGCCGATTTTGGTTTTGTATGAAGCTGGGATACAGATTGCAAAGCGGTTGGAGAAGAAAAGAGCGATCAGAAAAGCAAAGGAAGAAGTGGATGACGCACTTTAAATATAGACGCTAGACTTAAGTATCAAGTAGCTAGATTTTAGACTCAAGAATCAAGATATTAGAATCAAGATATCCTTCGACTTCGCTCAGGATGACGATGATGTCAGGCTAAGCGGAGTCGAATACTTTATAAATTAAGCAGTTATGAAAAAGAAAATAGCAATAGGTGGTGATCATGCGGGGTTTGAATACAAAGCCAAATTAATAAGCAAACTGGAATCCCAAGGATATGAGGTAAAGGACTTTGGTCCATTCTCTGATGCCTCAGTGGACTATCCGGATTATGTACATCCTTTGAGCTCGGCTATAGAGGCTGGAGAATATGAGCTGGGCATCGTAATCTGCGGAAGTGGAAACGGGGTTGCCATCACTGCCAATAAGCACCAGGGAATCCGTGCGGCACTGTGCTGGAATGAGGAATTGGCAGCCTTGTGCAGGCAGCACAATAATGCCAATGTACTTGCGCTACCCGCCAGATTTATTTCTTATGAATTGGCAGAGCGACTATCTGAGATTTTCTTAACTACGGAATTTGAGGGTGGAAGACACGAGAATCGCGTGAAAAAAATTGCTTGTAGTTAATACCGTTGGATGCCGGATGTTCGGTGTTAGATGCTAAAGCCCAAACTTGAGAATTCAGGTTTGGGCTTTTCTCTTTTGTAAATCAGTGTGTATTGGTAATTTTTCACTTTGCTGGGTTCTAGCAAAAAAGGGTAGTATTGGTTTATAAAAAGTGCTTTTTGTATTTTGAAGGGAACTTTCCAAAATCATTAAATTGACAAATGAATAAGGGGTTGATCCTATTGAGTACTGTTGCCTTCATTTTCCAAGGAATGGAGTCTTTTGGGCAGTCACAGACTTATTTGTCGCTTTACAGGGATCAGTTGCCATATTTTCAAGAGTTGATCACCGGCGCACATTATGAAGATCCCCCTAACAGCTATGTCGGGCATCCTTACCTATATACCCGTGATTTTCAGGATGGCATTCTCACGATCAATAGTGTAAGTTACACTGATGTGCCACTTTTGTATAATATGCATGAAGATGAATTGGTTACTTTTCACCCGATTTACCAGGAGAAAATCAGGATAAAACCAGAAAAGGTAGAGGCATTTCAATTTGTAGAGGGAGAACTTTTTCGGCGGTTTTCTGAGAACGAGACTTACCCACATCATAGAAACGGGTTTTATGAGGTAGTTTCTGATGGGGTGATTAAAGTATTAGTAAAGCATTATAAGAAAAAGACAGTTTATAGGGAGACTGGAAGAGTGACTTATACCTTTTTGGCCTCAGAGGATTTTTTCTATTGGTGGAGTGGGGAATTCGCAAAAATAAAGAATGGAAATCAGGCGATGAAGGCACTTGGGCTTACTAAAAGAGACATCAGAAATTTTATCAAGACCCAGGGGTTAGATCGAAATCTCAGCCTTCAGGAGTATTTGGTTCGACTTGTAAATCTTAGCCAGAGTCCAGAAGTGGAATTTTCTGGGTTCACTAAACAGAAAGGCTATGATAACTAGAGGGCCAATGTTGAATGCGATATCCTTTGATTTTAGGACAGGACCATTGAGCTTGTTTGTTGTTGTTTTAAGTTTCATCGCAGGATGCAGGGAGCCATATGACCCGGAAATTCTTTCTAAGGATTTAAAAGTATTGGTAGTAGAAGGATATTTGGATACAGAAGGCTTGCCAAGTGTTTTGAGATTGAGTTTTACCAAGAATCTTGAGGGTGATGGAGGTGATGGATTTCCGGAAGCTGAAGTTTACCTAAAAGCTGATTCCGGTGCTGAATTTCCTTTAACGGACATCGGAAACGGGGAATTTGAGTTTGCTGAGGATATTCCTGAAGAAATGAAATATACCCTGCACATCGTCACCGATGAAGGTAAAACATATGTCTCAGAAAAGCTCTCACCGATCATAACACCCGAAATTGCAGAATTGGGCTTTGAAAAAGATGAAGAAGGGGTGGAGATTTTTATCAGGACCAAAGGCGGGCAAAATGCAGAATACTTTATGTGGGACTATGAAGAAACCTATTCGTTTCGATCTGCTGTCCCCACCTACTTCAAATACGATGCAGCAAGTAAGGATATTGTCTATTTGGAGGAAAACGAGCGGACAGATATTTGCTATCGAGGGGGATCGAATGAAGAACTTATTTCCGAAAGCTCCATTAGGTTTCAAGAGGATGTAGTATTCCGGAAGAAGTTGATAGAGATCTTTAATGGAGATGAGCGTCTATCGAGGAAGTACAGTGTATTGGTCAGCCAAAGGGCTATCTCGAAAGATGCTGAGGAGTTTTGGAGGATTCTTAACAAAAACTCTACTGAATTGGGCTCGATCTTTAGTCCACTTCCCTCAGTTATGCCTAGTAACCTCAGACAGGAAGGGAATCCTGATGCTCCGGTAATTGGGTATGTTAGTATGGGGATTATACGCCAACAAAGACTTTTTATCAGTTTACGTGAGGTAATGCCATGGCATGTTGCCGATATTCCTGAATATTTCCAGTGTCAGGTATCAAACGACACCATTCCCATCAGTGCTTATGAGGAGTTTTTTGGAAGTGGAAATTTCGTGCCTGCCACACCCATTTCTATTCCTGGGATCCCCTACGTCGTAGGTTATCAGGGAACGGAAAGGCGCTGTGCGGATTGCACGCTGAGAGGAACAAATGTAAAACCTGATTTTTGGGATGATTGAACAGGGCAATCGAAAAACGATAGACTTTTCGTGATTCTTAAATGAAAAGTTTAGAAAGAAATAGTATTGTTTCAAAAAACGAAAGGAGGCTGTCTCATAAGTAAGTTTTCTTGTCAGGCTGAGCGAAGGCGAAATGGGCTTAATTAGCGCATAAAAGGCTTCGCCTTCGCTCAATGTGACAATTATGAGTTATGAGACAGCCTCCTTAGGTTCTTTTGCATTGGATGCAGGTTTGCTACATTCATTACTGCACCTAGTTTTTACAAACTTGTTTTTCCGTTAGCGACCTCGCTTGCCAGAATCAGGGCATTATATAGGTTGGCGATTTTTCCGGATTTGGAGATTTCCGAAAGGGATTTTTCGGCTCCTTCCACATCGACTTTTATGCTAGGAGAAATCCCTGATTCCATGATGATTTTCTTTACTTGAGCAGCACTTAAATCAGGAAAATAAGACCTGATCATCGCAGCTACGCCGGCTACTGCCGGAGCTGCCATAGATGTACCTCCCTGAAATTCATATGAATCACTTGGCATAGTAGAATAGATTTTGTCTCCAGGGGCAAAGATATCTACGCTCTCTTGTCCATAGTTGGAGAATACAGCGATCATATTAGGCCCATAAACTGAGGTCAGTGCACCTACGGTAAGGTAGTTGTCGGCTATTTCTTGGGATTGATCATTGGGAAAATTATGATTTTCCGGAGAGTCAAGGTTATTTCCGTCATTTCCCGCGGCATGTACAAATAGGACATCCTTGGCAGCCGCATACCTTAGGGCATCATATACCCATTCTGAATTGGGAGAGAAGCCTTTACCAAAGCTGGCATTGATGACCTTGGCACCGTTGTCAGCTGCATAGCGTATGGCAAGGGCTATATCTTTATCATATTCATCCCCATTGGGAACTGCCCGGATGGCCATGATTTTCACATTTTTTGCCACTCCATTTATCCCTTTCTTATTGTTTCGCGTGGCAGCGATGATACCTGCTACATGCGAGCCATGACTTTCGCCTTGATCTCGAAACATGGGATCTCCGTTCCCATAGCCAGTATCAGCCATGTCATAAGGATCATCTCCTACAGCAGTTCTTCCATTGAAGTCCACATTAAGATTATAATTGAGCTGTGCTTCATAGTACTCAATCCCATTTTGCAAGTCTTTTATAGCATCAGGAATATCCTGTCCCATCGCCGCAACTTGCATAAGCATACCTACCACTCCTTCTTCCTGCGCATTTTTGGGAGTGTAGTTTTTTAAGTCTTCGAGGGAATACACTTCCTTGCCCAGCGCCTCTTGTATATTTCTATCGGCCATGCTGACCAACTGCTCAATTTGCTTGATTTGTGGCAGTGTAGCCTGGGCTTCCCCGAGCTTTTCGTCTAATTGCGATTTAGCCGATTGCTGATAAGCATCATCTCCGATTTTTAAGCGAAGGATCCTGGCCATTTCCAGCTGCTCATTGTAGGATTCCCCGAGGAAATTATAGCCATGTATGTCATCCACATAGCCATTCCCGTCATCATCTATCCCATTCCCCGGCTTTTCACTTGGATTGGTCCAAAGCACATCTTTGATATCTTCGTGATCCAGATCAATTCCTGAGTCAATGACTGCCACGATTACCTGCTTGCCTTTTTTCTTTTTCAGGAGTTCTGAATAGGCACGATCCACGCTCATTCCCGGTATGGTGTCTTTTTGTAGATCGAGATGTCCCCAGTGTCTGGATTGCTGATCTGAGAGTTCGGATACTTTGGGGCTGGTATTGGTATAACTGATAGGAGGAGCTGTCAATACCACAGCGGAATTACATCCCATCACTAGCAGGCCTATGCCTAGCCCTGCCATAATTTGAATTTTGCTTTTAATCATGGGTAAAAGTAACGCCCGTGCTTCAAAAAGTGTGGGTTTTTGGCTGTTAAAAATGGTGAAGTGATATTGGATTTACATGAATGGCTGCGTCCAACTAATTAAAAGATTGAGTCTTAATAAATTATAAATCTTGTTGTGAGTGCATCAGTTGAGAAAACGGGAAGGATTATTTCCCTTCTACACCTAATAGAGAAACTTGAATACAGTTAACCACA
>CBFGUY010000058.1:0-20998 GCA_965651895.1 uncultured Algoriphagus sp.
GGTTTGGTAGCAGCTAATGCATATGAAGAAGCGTTCAATACTTTCCCAAACCCAGAATCGGTATTCGAGATTGAAATCCGTTCAGTGGATTGGAGTTCAGTGGATGGAGTGAATAATTCCATGAGTTCTTTGACTGCAGATGTTTTCACAGGGGCACAATTTATTGTTACTGCTACTGATGAGCTACTTGATTCTTATGGTGTAGGAGATATAAGAAGAAATATGTGGGATGAAACCACCCGCAGTGGGGCTGACGGGGTAGTTTATGCATCTAAAAAATGGCTTGGATCCAAAGGGGATTTTCTTGAAAACTTACCGATTTTGAGAGCCTCTGAGCTATACCTGATCAGAGCTGAAGCCAGACAGAAAACCGGTGATAATGCCGGGGCTCTTGCTGACCTGAATGCCTTGAGGAGTAAAAGAGGGGTAAGCGCATTGGCGGGAATTACTGGTAATGACTTATTTCAAGCAATTCTTAACGAAAGAAGAATTGAGTTTGCACTGGAAGGACACAGATGGTTTGACCTGAAAAGAAACGGGCTGACGATTTCTAAAGCAGGATCAGCCGAACCTGTACCTTACAGTGACTATCGTATTTTGGCTCCAATTCCTCAGGATGAAATTATTTTAAATGACCTGTTGGAAAATAATCCTGGTTATAACTAAAAATCAGAAAAAATGAAATTGAATAAATTATATATATTCCTTGCAGTGATTTTGACATCTATGTCAATGACTGCTTGTTTTGACGATCAGGGAGTCGACACCATTTTTGATGGTGGCTTCGTGGAGTTTGAGGATGGTCGTTTGCCAAATGGGCGCACAGCCTCATTTATAAGGCTTACGGAAACCCAAGAGGATATGGTCACTTTACAAGTGAACCGTGTATCAACTGTGAGTACTTCTCCGATTACTATAAATATAGAAGTAGATCCTGCATCTACTGCTGTATCTGGAGTTCATTATAGTTTGGCTACTCAGACGGTGACTATACCTGCTGGTGAGTTTATAGCCACATTTGATGTCAAGGTTTTGACTGGAAACATTGATCCATCCGAAACCCCAGACTTGATGCTGCTCATATCGAGTGCTGACGGAGCTGAGATTTCTTCTAACTATGGAGACCTTACAGTAGCAATCCGAACTATATGTCCTTCTGATCTTGCGGGCACATATACAGTTTTCTACGAATACCTTCAAACAGGTGATAGTGAAGGCGGTCCAAACCAGACGGCTACTAACTTCGTGATTGCAGCTGCTGATGAAGTGAAATGGGAAGAGACGTCAGGTGCTGCTAATTATTTGATCGACGATATGTCTTTTGGGATGTATCCTGGTCTTTATGGTGATGCTGCTCCAAGTGGAAGAATCAGTGATTCATGTAATGAGCTTACTGGGGATTCTGCTAATGTAGATCAATATGGAGATCCTTTCACTATCTCAGGAGTAGTCAATGAAGATGGTACCATATCGCTAAGTTGGTCTAATACCTATGGTGATGGTGGGGATGTTATTTTGACAAAAAAATAGCCTCAAATTTTATTGGTTTATAAAAAGAGGGCGTTTTGCCCTCTTTTTTTTAAACTTTAATTAATTTGAGGAGGTTAATTTACTTGGTATAGATTGGGTTTTATGAAGAAAATTTTATTCACATTCGTCTTGTTGGGGTTGGCATCAAGTCTACTAATGGCACAAAGTATTGATACAGATGTTAAGGAGCTGGAAGCGGCGCGGGCAAGGATCAGTTCTTCATTTGAGCAGGATTTTCAGGATCTTGTTCTGCCCAGAGCCTTGGTCATCCAAAAAGCCAAAGCCCGTAACATTCCTATGACACTATCTCTTAACAATGGAGATACGGCCGAACTCAAGTATTTTGACGAGACCGATCAGCCGGTATATTACAAAATAATGAATGTGAGTGCGGCAAACACTACCGGTACCGCGGCTTTGCAACAAAATGGTACCCTTGGTGTCAATCTGACAGGAAAAGGCATGGTGGTAGGTGTGTATGATCAGACCCGGCCGAAGATTGATCATGTGGAGTATAAGGGTAGGTTGACGCAGGTGGATGGATCTACCGAGACTATCTCCAATCATGCGACCCATGTGACAGGTACTATTTTAGCTACTGGAGTTAGAGACAATGCCAAAGGCATGGCTTCAGAGGCTACCGGATGGGCATTCAACTGGGAAAGTGACTTGTCTAAAATGAATAACAATGCCTATGATCCAGTCACCAAACCTGGAGGGCATTTGGTCTCAAATCATTCCTATGGGGTGGTACTGGGGTGGTACCGTAACTCCAGTAATGTATGGACATGGGCAGGAAATCCCAGTATAGACCCCAATGAGGATTATCGGTTTGGATTTTACTCTGCCAAAAGCAAAGGTTTGGATGATTTGATTTTTTCCAAACCATACTACACTGTGGTTTGGGCTGCCGGTAATGACCGTAGTGACAATGGGGACGGTACCCGAGATCCTGATGGACCTGATGATACCATCGGCCCGGAAGGAGTTGCTAAAAATGTGATTACCGTAGGGGCAGTGAGTAACATTCCTAATTATACCGGGCCTTCTTCTGTGAATATGAGCAATTTCTCAAGTTGGGGGCCAACTGATGATGGGCGTATCAAACCTGATCTTGTGGGAATGGGGGTAAATGTGTTCAGCTCTGCAATCGCTGATGGTGGTGCGACGGATGCCTATGCTACTTTGAGTGGGACTTCAATGGCCGCACCCAATGTGAGCGGTTCACTTCTATTGCTTCAGCAACTCTACAGCCAGCGAAATGCAGGTAGATTTATGTGGGCTTCTACACTGAAAGCTTTGGCTCTCAATACCACTAAAGAAGCTGGCCAGCACAATGGTCCGGATTATATATATGGTTGGGGCTTACTTGATGCTGAAGCTGCCGGTAATATCATTCTAAATGAAAATGGCACTTCCGAGATCATTAGAGAGCTAAATCTAAGTAATGGTGAGTCCTATGAGTTTGATTTTGTATCTGATGGAGTCACTCCCATACGGATAACTATAGCCTGGACTGATCCTTCAGGTACACCTGTGGGTGCATCCCTTGATCCTAAAGATCTCATGCTGGTGAACGATCTGGATATGCGCATCATAGATGAGCAGGGCGTCACTTATTTCCCTTGGACATTGAACCCCGACTCTGGGCCTAACGCCAGGGCTGCCCAAGACAAAGATAACTTCAGGGATAATGTAGAGCAGATTTTGATTTCTTCTCCAAAATCACAAAAATACACGGTGCGCGTAACACACAAGAAAGAACTTGTCAATTCCTCACAGGATTTTTCACTGGTGATGAAGGCAGGTACCCTTGATGGGGCAGAAGAGACGCTTTATTGGATTGGAGGAGCTACGGGAAACTGGAATAATGGGAGCAATTGGTCGCTATCCTCAGGTGGAGCTTCCGCTAATAAAACACCATCGGAAAGCACTCGGGTAGTATTTGAAGGCTCAGACGCAGCAGTTAAGACGGTGAGTTTTCCGGCAAATGCCAGAGCTTATAGTGTAAATCTTTTCGGCAACCAACTTGTGAGTTTTGATTTGAATGGAAAGCAGTTAGCCACCTCCAATGGTTTTCGTGTCAGCAATCAGTTGACAAACATCAAAAACGGAAGTGTATTATTTTCTAATGAAGGGACTAACAAGCAACTTGTGGAGTTCGGAGCTGCTGTGTTGGAAAATGTGTCAATGAATTTTGTCAAAGGAAATTGGGAGATTATAGATGCTGACCAGTTAGATAAGGTGATTATAGATGCTGCACATGTGGAGGTGACTCAAAACAAGCTTGATTTAAGTTCCCTTTCTATGTTGGGTTCTGGATCCATTGGAGGAAGGGTTGAAGACATCGTATTTGTTGAGACATTGGCCATTGGAACCGGAGCAACACTGAAAGAAGGTATGTCCATTGGTTTTGATGGATCAACTGGATCTTTTAAGAATGAAGGGGGAGTCAATTTTGCACGCCTGGATGTGAATTCAGGCTCTTTAGAATTACTAAGTGACGGGATCAATTCGATCGCGATGAAGAATTCAGAAGTAACAATTGCCGTTCCGTCAGTGGAGGTTTTTGACTTGGAAATCGGGCCTGCTACAACCTTGAATTTGGGAGCCAATAGCGAACTAACGGTAACCGGTAATATTTTGGCTACCCCCACCTCTTCGAATCCTTCAGTCTTAAATGCAACTACCAAGGGTGTTTTGATTCATGATCAATACAAGAAATATTGTTTTGAAAACATCTCTGTTTCCAATTTGGATTTGCAAGGCGATGCGATTATAAGTTTGGGCGCTTCCAGTGTGGTTACCAACTCCTCAGGCTGGCTGCAGCAAGATTGTGCAGATGTGCTTTTTGCCAATTTCGAAGCCTCATTTACCTGTGTAGGAGCTGCTGTAAACTTTGAGAATTTAAGTGAGGGGTCCATCTCCTCTTATGCCTGGGATTTTGGAGGGCTAGGAACTTCTTCGCTGGAAAATCCATTCTTTGTGTTCGATGCTCCGGGCGATTATTTGATCACGCTAAGAGTTTCCAACGATCAGGGTTTCACAGACTTTGATCATGTGATTACGGTAGCTGGAAATGAATTGTTGAAGCCAGTTATCGTAGTCAACGGTAGTGTAATAACGTCTCAGCAGCCAGGTTCATCCTATCAGTGGTATAAGAATGGAGCTTCCATACCAGGAGCTACTTCCAGAAGCTTTGAAGCGTTGGAGGATGGTCTCTATCAGGTTGCTATATTCTCCGGTAGCTGTAATAGGATTTCTGATCCGGTAGTGATTTCAGCAATCCCGGATCAAGAAGTAGATCTTGCTCGCTTTGGGATATTTATAGGGCCTAATCCTACGGAAGAAAGATTGAATATCTCTATCAGCAATGAATACGTAGGAAATATTGTGTTTCGAATAATAGATATGTCGGGTAGGACATACTTAGTAGAAGAGCTTTCCAAAAGCGAATTGGAAATGGATGTTGCTCTCGACCTATATGGGCCAAGAGGTGTCTATATTCTTCAAATTCAAACTAGTAACTTAAAATTGAGTAAAAAGTTAATTAAACTATAATGAAAAAAATATTGATAGCGGTCACTATGCTGGTTTCCCAGTTTTCTGTGGCGCAAATCTCAAATGTGAATATGAATGGTGTGCCAGCGAGAATCAGTAGCTATAATGGAATAGAAGGTTCTCCTTACTTGTTTCAAGATTGGGCAAAGGCAGATATTGGGACTACCAATGCCGGTCTTAAAGAGAACGTGGCCTATAGGCTCAATGTACATGATAATGAATTGGAAGTCATCAATGAAGCGGGGAACACCATATACTTGGATAAAGATTATGTGGAATATGCTGTTTTAGAGCGGCCTTCTATTTTAATTGCAACAGGCCAAGAAGGAATGTTGCCAAATTTGCTCTTTAAGAAAGGCTTTGGCATGGTCAAAGGAGTGGGATCAAATGATTTGGTGAATGTGATTGCTGAAGGGAAGAAATATACCCTCGTTCGCAAATTTTTCACAGATTTGGTTTCTCCGCCTGTCAATAGCTATTCGCCAAGCCCGGGGAAAAGATTTGTGTTTGAAGAAAATTTTTTCTTGATTGATTCTGATGAAAATGTTCAGTCAGTCAAAAATAAAACGAAAAGTGTGTTAAAAGCTCTGCGTGAAGAAGATCAGGCAAAAGCTAAGGAATTGATCAAAGAAAATAAGTTTGACCTAAGTAGAGAGGATCACCTTACACTCTTCTTTCAAAAGCTTAATGAGGTATAAAACAGTTAAAGTGAAAAGCCCGGAGCAATTCGGGCTTTTTTCATGCCCTTAATCGCATGGCACCTTTCAATAAATAGCTACTTTTTGGCTAACTTTGCCCCGAATTTCAGAATGCTATGATTTACGTTTGCCGAAAAGAACATTTTAATGCAGCTCACAAACTGTGGAACCCGAATTGGTCCGATGAAAAAAATGTGGAGGTATTTGGCCCTTGTGCCAATGTAAATTGGCATGGACACAATTTTGAGCTGATCGTCATGGTAAAGGGACTTCCTGATCCGGAGACTGGGTTTGTGGTGGACTTGAAAAAGCTTAGCACTATTATCAGGGAATTGGTAATTGATAAAGTTGATCACAAAAACCTCAATATAGATGTGGATTTTATGCAGGGTAAATTGGCCAGCTGTGAAAATCTAGTCATGGAATTTTGGAAGATACTGGAACCAGCTGTAAACGAAATAACCACTCATGGTGGTTTGCATAAGCTTACGCTATATGAAACGCCGCGAAATTTTGTGGAATACTACGGGGAGTAGTTTTATTGGTGAGTCGTGAGTAGTAGGGGCGGTAATTTTCACTAAATTCAGGAATATAATGGCCTACGTTAATTTTTACTATGAGCTTGATGTGTATAAATTGTCGAGACAGTTGGCAAAGGATGTGTATTTGATTTCAAAGAACTTCCCATTGGAGGAAAAGTATTCTTTAATTGATCAAATTAGAAGGTCGTCAAGATCCGTTGGTGCGCAGATTGCTGAAAGTTGGGCCAAAAGGAGATATGTTAATCATTTTATTGCTAAGCTTACAGACTCAGATGCTGAGCAATATGAAACCCAACATTGGATTGAAGTTGCTTTTGACTGCGAATTAGCCAGTGTTCAGGAAAGAGATTTGGTTGTAAGTACATGTGAGACCATTAATCAAAAGCTTAATGCGATGATGTCTAAAGCTCCTTTGTTTTGTACAATAGCAAAAAAGTAACTTTGCGTTAGATTTATCTCTTAGGTACCCTAACATACCACTTACTGTTTACCACTTACAAATTCTACATTTGACTTTCCCTGCTAAACTCTACATCATCTCCGGCGAGCGCTCTGGCGATCTCCATGCTTCCAACTTGGTGACAGCATTGAAAGCCCGAAACCCATCTCTTAAAATACGTGGAATGGGTGGGAGCTATTCCACAAAAGCCGGTGTCGATCTGGCGGTAGACTATTCAGAAGTTGCGTTGATGGGATTTTTGGAAGTAGCCTTGGGATTTCGCAAGGTCTTGAAGTATCTGAAATTAGTCAAGAAGGACATTCTTTCTTTCAAGCCAGATGCGGTGATACTGGTGGATTATGGTGGGTTTAATATGAAAATCGCTGCCTTCGCCAAAGAAAATGATATACCTGTTCACTATTACATTCCACCAAAAGTATGGGCTTGGAATCAGAAGAGGGCTTTAAAATTAAAAGCTTTCACTGATCATATTTATTCCATTTTACCTTTTGAACCTAAGTTTTTCGAAAAGTATGATATGACGGTTCATTATGTGGGAAATCCACTATTGGATGAGATTTCTAAGTTTCAGCCTCATGAATTCTTCTTTCAGAAAAATGAATTGAGTTATCAACCCATCATAGCTTTGCTACCTGGAAGCAGAAAGCAGGAAATCAATTCCATGCTGGATAAAATGGTGGCTTTGGTGAAGGAGTTTCCAAACGTGCAGTTTGTTATCGCAGGGGTGAAGGATCTTGGGGATGTAAGTTATCAACGAGGTATCAATGCCGGGATTCGAGTACTATACGATCAAACCTATGATTTGCTTTCCCATGCTATTGCAGCGGTAGTTACTTCAGGTACCGCGACTTTAGAAACGGCGCTGTTTAGAGTGCCTCAGGTGGTGGTATATCGAACAAGTGCAGTTTCGTATGCGATTGCGAAGAATCTTATCCGTGTACCTTACATTTCCCTGGTGAATCTTATCGCTGACAAGGAAGTGGTAAAGGAGCTCATCCAAAATGATTTTTCTATTCCTAATCTTAAAGCGGAGCTTCAGCAGATGTTAGGTAATCAGGTTTATAAAGGTCAGATGCTACAAGGCTATGATTTGATCAAAAAGGAAATCGGGGAAAGTAGTGCTTCGGATACAGCCGCACGCCTTATTTTGGAAAGCATACATAAAAAATAAACCCTGCTTTTAAAAAAAAAACAGGGTTTAGAATTTAAGCTACCTGAAGTCGTTTGAATTTCGACTTATCAAATTTCTCCCGGGCGTATTTTTCATCAATGACTAATTCTTTGATCGAATCATCAGATGGGATATCATACATCGCATCCGTGATGATCGCTTCGCAAATTGATCTTAATCCTCTTGCTCCCAAGTTGAATTCTACTGCTTTTTCTACAATGAAATCCAGTCCGCTGTCTTCAAAGGTTACTGTGACACCTTCATAATTCAGCAGTTTGGCATATTGCTTCACCAAAGCATTCTTAGGCTCTGTCAGGATCCTTTTTAGCGCATCTGCATGAAGGGGATCCAAATGAGTCAATACAGGAAGTCTACCTATCAATTCCGGGATCAGGCCAAAGGCTTTCAGGTCCTGTGCAGTTACATATTGGAGCAGGTTTTCCCGGTCTGCTACGGCATCAGCTGCAGCTTTGCTGAATCCCATAGGCTGGGTGTTCAGTCTTTTGCCTATATGCCTTGCAATACCGTCAAATGCTCCACCACAGATAAATAAGATGTTTTCAGTATTTACAGCGATCATCTTTTGATCTGGATGTTTTCTGCCGCCTTGAGGTGGTACATTGACTACAGTGCCTTCCAATAGTTTTAGCATAGCTTGCTGCACGCCCTCTCCACTCACATCCCGTGTGATGGAAGGATTGTCTGACTTTCTGGCGATTTTATCCAGCTCATCAATGTACACGATTCCACGCTCCGCAGCTTCTACATTATAATCTGCTGCCTGGAGTAAACGAGTCAAGATACTTTCCACATCTTCCCCTACATATCCAGCTTCAGTCAATACCGTCGCATCAGCTATGCAAAAAGGAACCTCTAGGGTTTTGGCCAGAGTTTTGGCAAGATATGTTTTACCTGTACCAGTATCTCCCACCATGATGATATTTGATTTTTCAATCTTCACATCATCATTCTCATCTTTTTGGAAAAGTCGCTTATAGTGGTTGTAAACTGCCACAGTCAAAACTTTCTTGGCATCTTCCTGACCAATCACATATTGATCCAGATACTCAGTAAGTTCTTTTGGTTTTTTGAGCTTTATTTTTGGTTTTGCACTTCCAGGTTTCTTGGCTTTGTCTTCCTCGCCGAGAATCATGTGTGCCTGTTCGATGCAGAAATTACAAATGTGTGCAGAAATACCTGACACCATTAGATCTACATCTTTCTTATTTCTACCGCAA
Organism: uncultured Algoriphagus sp.; assembly: GCA_965651895.1. Lineage (GTDB taxonomy): Bacteria > Bacteroidota > Bacteroidia > Cytophagales > Cyclobacteriaceae > Algoriphagus. The sequence continues at coordinate 9,201 of CBFGUY010000058.1, forward strand.
AATGAGCAGGTAACTTGAGCCATTATTTTGGTTTTTTAACTAATACTTCATCGATTAGGCCATATGCTTTCGCCTCTTCGGCCTTAAGCCAATAATCCCGTTCGGAATCTTTCTCTATCTCTTCTGGTGTTTTGCCTGTATGCTGTGCCAGAATCCCATACAATTCTTCTCGCATAGATAGTATAAGCTTCAAGGAAATCTCCATATCTGTAGATTTTCCCTGCATCCCGCCAGATGGCTGGTGAATCATCACTCTGGAATGCTTCAATGCAGATCTTTTGCCTGCCGCTCCTCCTGCAAGTAACACAGCTCCCATAGATGCTGCTATGCCTGTGCAGATGGTGGCTACATCGGGGCTGATGAACTGCATCGTGTCATAAATGCCTAGGCCGGCAGTAACTGATCCGCCCGGGCTATTTACATAAAGCAAAACGTCTTTTTTGGAATCTACGGATTCTAAGAAAAGAAGCTGTGCGACAATAATATTAGCAATGTGATCATCTACCCCTGTTCCTAGGAAAATGATCCTGTCCATGATCAATCTGGAGAATACGTCAATCTCTCTGAAATTTTGAGGCCGCTCTTCAATTACTGAGCGAGTCATATTTTCAATATGTTGAGTGTACTGGTCAAACGCAGTGCCACTTACGCCTTGATTATGTATGGCGTATTTACGGAATTCTTCTTTGTTAATCATCTTTCGAGTTTGTTGTGGTAAGCAAAAATAAAAAAAGCCCTTAACAAAGAGCTTTTTTATGATGATTTAAGCAAATTACTTATCTAAAAGTTCCTTAAACTCATCGATAGTAATATCCTTTTCTTTTACGCTGATTTTATCCAGTGCAAAAGCAAGTACTTTTTCATTCTGGATAGAAGTAAGCATGTTCATATAGTTCTGCCCTTCTTCACCTTTCAGGTAGTTGTCCACGAACATATCCATACTGTCTTCCATCTGAGAGCCAAGACCGGAAGCGGCAAATTGCTCGCGCACCATCTGCTTGGTTTTTTCGATCACTTCTTCGTGCTCTGCTTTGATTTCGTTCTTAGTAGCGATTTCGTTAGAGATTAGTGACCAAGTCAACTGTCTGGCATATATAGGGAATTCCTTCTCAATATCTGCTTCAGTTACTTTGCCATCGTTGGCTATCAAAAGCCATTCTTTTAAGAAAGTCTCAGGAAGATCTACCTTAGCCGCTTCTGTCAGTACCTTCTTCAATTCTTCCTCAGTAAAAACCTTGGATTCCTTGTCATAGTTGGTTTGTAGTGTCTCACGTACTTTCGTGATAAATTCCTCTTCCGTTGAAACTTGGTCTGGACCAAAGATCTTGTCGAAGAATTCTTGGTTCATTTCTGCGGTTTCAGTCCTGTTAATATTCTTAACAGTAAGCTTCAAAGCTCCTTCAATGCCCTTAGACTCTTCCTCGCTAAGGCCGAATGCTTCTTCCCACTGACCTTTTTTCACGTCTTTAGCCTCGAATTCTACTTCGGCATCTTTACTTACACCGATGAATTTACCTGCAAGCTTCTTGGTGATTTTGGTCAAGTCTAAAGAAACAGTTTTTTCAAAATCGCCTTCGACTGCATTCAAGTCTCCATAAATACGGTCACCTTCTTCGCTTACCTCTGGATTGGTGCTGTTTCCGTATTGAGACTTAAGATTGTCTAAAGTTTCATTGATGAGCTTGTCATCTACTTTGATCGTATATTTCGTTGCTTTGATCTTGGAGTCTAGGGGAAGATCCACAGATTCCACAAATCCGATTTTGTAATCAAATTCAAAATCTTTCTGTGTTTTCCAGTCAATAGTGTCCTTAGGATCCTGAGGAAGAGGATCTCCCAAGATTTTGAAAGTCTGCTCCTTCAAGTAAGTATTCAGTGATTCGCTAAGGATAGAGTTAATTTCCTCTACAAGTACAGACGTGCCGTACATGCTCTTCACCATAGAAATAGGAGCCTTGCCAGGTCTGAATCCTTTGATGTTAGACTTTTTAGCAAAGTCCTTAAGTTTTGCGTCAACCTTAGGTTGGTAATCTGCTTCGTTTAATTTAATTTTAATAGAAGCTTCATTTGTTGAATGCTTGTCTTGTGTGATTTCCAAAGCTCAGAATTTAAGAATGAAGATTAACTAAAAACCCCCAATCCCTTCCCTGTAGCTAAAGACAGTTGAGTGATTGAGGGTTCGGTATTTTGTGCGGATAGAGGGACTCGAACCCCCATGCCTCGCGGCGCTAGATCCTAAGTCTAGTGCGTCTACCAATTTCGCCACATCCGCAATACGTACTTTCAGAATAGGAAACTGATTCCTAATCCAATTGTGGATGCAAATGTAGGTAGTATTAAATAAAATGCAATAGGATGTGAAAAAAAATATTTAACATTTAATGTAAGTATGGCGATGAGCCCCATTTTTGTAGTAAATTCCTCAAGTATGATTGAAGTGGATATAGAAGAAGAAAGAAAAGAAATTCTCAAACGCTACCGAAGGCTTTTGAGACAGGCGAAGCCCATTTTAAAAGATGGGGATGCTAAGCTGATCAAGAGGGCATTCAATGTGTCACTGGATGCTCACAAGGATATGCGCCGTAAGTCTGGCGAGCCTTACATCTATCATCCTCTGGAAGTAGCATTGGTTTGTGTAGAGGAGATTGGCTTAGGTACCACATCTATTGTGGCAGCTTTGCTGCATGATGTAGTAGAGGATACCGACTGGGAGCTAGAGGATATTGAGCGGGAGTTTGGATTTAAGGTCATGACCATTATCGATGGGTTGACCAAAATCGCCGGGGTATTTGAATATGGGAGCTCCCAGCAGGCGGAAAATTTCCGTAAGATGCTTCTTACGCTTTCAGATGATGTAAGGGTTATTCTGATCAAACTTGCGGATCGGCTAAATAACATGAGAACTCTCGGGAGTATGCCGCGACATAAGCAGCTCAAGATCGCGTCCGAGACCATGTATCTGTATGCTCCGTTAGCGCATAGGTTAGGATTGTATGCCATTAAATCGGAACTGGAAGATCTGTATTTGAAATATACCGATACTGCTACCTATAAGGATATAGTTTACAAAATCAATGAATCCAAATCGTATAGGAATAAATTTATCCGAAGTTTCATTCTCCCTATCGAGGAAGAACTGAAAAGAACTGGTCTGCAGTTTACCATTAAAGGAAGGCCTAAATCCGTTTTCTCCATCTACAATAAGATGAAGAAGCAAGGCATCCCCTTTGAAGAAGTGTATGACTTGTTTGCGATACGGATTATCCTCGAAAGTGATCTGGATAGCGAAAAAGCCGATTGCTGGCAAGTGTATTCTATTGTGACGGATTTCTATAGACCTAATCCTGATCGGCTTCGAGATTGGATAAGTACGCCTCGATCCAATGGTTATGAATCCCTTCACACTACTGTAATGAGTGGAACTGGACAGTGGGTGGAAGTGCAGATCCGTACTGAGCGGATGGATGAAATAGCAGAACGGGGATATGCCGCCCATTGGAAATATAAGGATAAAGAAAACTCGAAGGGGAATTCAGGATTGGATGATTGGATAACCCAAGTGCGTGGGCTGCTGGAATCCAATGATGGCAATGCCATTGAATTTATGGACGATTTTCGGGGTAATCTATTCCATGATGAAGTTTTTGTTTTTACCCCTAAAGGTGATTTGAAAGTATTGCCTTTTGGTTCTACAGCCCTGGATTTTGCTTTTGAAATCCACACAGAGGTAGGAGCTAAGTGCATAGGGGCGAAGGTCAATCAGCGACTTGTGCCTATCTCCCATAAGCTGAAAAATGGAGATCAGGTAGAAATCCTGACTTCCAACAAGCAAAAACCTACTGAGGATTGGCTCAATAACGTAGTGACGTCCAGGGCAAAAGCCAAAATCAAAGATGCGCTCAGGGAGGATAAAAAGTCGGCCATTCTTGACGGAAGGGAGATCGTGCAGCGGAAGATGAAGCAGATGAAAATGGATTTTAACTCGGAGTCGGTAGAAAAACTTCGGGCATTTTTTGAGTTGAAAACAGCGAATGAATTCTATTTCCGGGTGGGAATAGGAGCCATAGATCCCACTTCAATCAAATCATTTAAGGATTTCAAAGCTTCACAGAAGCTTCAAAATAAATCAACCCAAGAAAAAGTAAGGGATGAATCGTCTTTTACCCAGGAAATAAAAAGCCTTAAAGGGCCTGATCATGACCAGCTGCTGATCGGTGAGGATATGGATGTGGTGGATTACATCCTCGCCAAATGCTGTAATCCTATCCCCGGAGATGATGTTTTTGGTTTTGTGACCGTAAATGAAGGAATCAAAATCCATCGGACTTCCTGCCCCAATGCACTTGAGTTGCTTTCTAATCATGGAAATAGGGTGATTAAAGCCAGATGGACGAGCCAAAAAGAAATCGCATTCCTGGCTGGGCTGAGAATCATTGGAACCGATCGGGTTGGATTGATCAACGATGTGACTAAGGTGATTTCTAATGAACTGAAGGTGAACATGCGCTCCATTACTGTTGATTCTGATGCGGGGATTTTTGAAGGGACGATTAAGCTTTACGTACACAGTACGGAGCATCTTGATAAGTTGATTGAGAACCTAGTTCAGGTGGATGGGATTTTGAAGGTTTCAAGGTTTGATTGATACAATGAATCTTTTCTTACTTACAAAAGTTATATTTGAAAAAATACCCAGCAAATGCCTTTGAATACAACTCATTTCGAAGAGGTAAAGAAGATATTTACAGCCTATCTCGAAACTAAAAAGCTCCGTAAGACTCCGGAGCGCTACGCTATCCTTGAGGAAATCTACACCCGTACGGGTCATTTTGATGTGGAGTCACTTTACATCAGCATGAAGAATAAAAATTACCGTGTCAGTAGGGCGACTGTTTACAATACCTTGGATTTATTGGAGGAATGCGACTTGGTGACCAAGCATCAGTTTGGTAAAAACCTTGCACAATTCGAAAAATCATATGGTTATAAACAGCACGACCATTTGATCTGTACAGATTGTAATAAAGTGTTGGAGTTTTGTGATCCCCGCATTCAGAATATTCAGAATACGGTAGGGGAGATTCTTAATTTTAAAGTGCTTCATCATTCTTTGCTGCTTTATGGAAGTTGTACCAAAGAGAATTGTGATAATAGAAACGAAGAAAATTTATGAAATCGAGCCTGTCTTCAGCAGGCAGGCATGACGAGAACGACGCACGGGGGGTGATTATTTACTTACCATGCGAGATTCTGCCTGCCGGCAGGTGTGACCATTGAAAATCAAATTATAAACACATGAAATTGACATATAATACTGCTAAGGATGAGCAGGCGCATTACCTTTATATCCAAGGAGATCTGATAGGGGATGAAGTGGGGCCAAAATTGGTGGAGGTAGTATCCGATGCACTGGAAGAAGGAGCAAAAACCTTCGTAGTTGACCTTAGTGAAGTGAGGTATATCAGTTCCAGCGGGATCGGCCTTTTGATCACTATGCTTACCAAAATGAGAAATAAAGACGGAGAAGTGTACTTGACCGCCCCATCCGAGCATGTGAAGAAGTTGCTGATCATCACTAAGCTGAACAATATTTTTACGGTTTATGATTCGATAGATGAATTTAAAAGAAAAGTGTAGTTCACTTATTTTTCTGGTAATCTGTTTGATTTCTTGTTCTGAGAGGGAAGTATCTGAACAGGATGTTTTTTTGGAGATTTCAGAGCGTAAGGAATTCCATATAGGAGAAAGTGGGTTAATTTCTGACTCTAGGTACTTTGTTTCACTGGATTCCAATGGTGACAAAGGAGTGATTTTCAATAATTTTGCTCATTCTCTTGACAGTATATTTTTCTCTAAAGATTCTGCCTGGGCAAAGGACGGAGATATTATTGAGACTCAAGGTCCTTACGGAGTTGGAAATGTTTTCTCTTTTTACACTACTCCTGAGCAAATTGTCTTTATGAACCCTCAGCAATTTTTTAATCAAAATAGAGAGACCGGAGAAGTATCAATGAAATTTATGCATGAGTATGGAATATTTGGAGATACCAAATATTTAGGGGTCTCCGTTCCTTTGCCTTCGTTTGCTCATGAATTCTACGGTGTAGATGAAGATTCAGGAATCGGGTATTTTGTGTTTGATGATGATAGTGAAATTCGTGTGGTAGGATACAACCCGGTATTAGATTCCATGTTCTTTCTTCCTGTAGTGTTGGATTCTGAAAAGTATTTTGATCTAAGATATAAAGTAAAGTATAAGGGGCTAATTATGGGAGGTGGTGATGAACCTCAGTTCAATGTAGTGGGGGACAAAATGGTGATCAGTTATCCTTCATTTAGTGACTTCCTTGTTTATGACTTAAGGTCTCACGATCAAAAAACATTTACTTCAATTTCCAATTCATTTCCAGCCCAAAGAGAACTACCTCAAAATTATTCGGATGAGGTAGATTCTGGTGAGTTGCAATGGGAATTAGGTAAGTTATGGAATGAGGAGGTTCGCTATGGTCATTTTACCTATTTGGGCAGTTCAAACAAATATGTAAGACTAGTCAAGGGAGAGGGAGGTAAAGATCCTAATTATTTTTTTGAAGTTTTTAACAAGGATTTTCGAAAAATCAAGGAGTTTAACCTATCTGAATATGAGCCTGATATTTCATCTGATTTTTTAGATACCAAGTACGGTTTGATGTTCAGGGCCAAAGACCAACCGGATGAAGATGTCATGTATTATTACTATGTCAATCTGAGTGAAGAGAAATAATTACCATCTTTCTCTTGGTTTTCTATGGGCTTATCGCAAATTTCACGCTTCAAAAAGTCAAGTGTAACAGATAAGACCGCACATCAAATGAAGATGGATGTACTTCTAGGTCTCCAGTGGGGAGATGAAGGAAAAGGAAAAATAGTAGACGTTTTAGCGCCTAAGTATGAAATTGTAGCCCGTTTTCAAGGTGGTCCAAATGCGGGACACACCTTGGAGTTTGACGGGATAAAGCACGTTTTGCATCAGATTCCTTCAGGAATATTTCGCTCACAAATACTAAATATAATAGGCAATGGTGTCGTGCTCGATCCCATTGTACTGAAAAGAGAAATCGATGGATTAGGGAAGTTTTCCATTGATTACATGAAAAATCTGGTGATCTCTAAGAAAGCCACGATTATCATACCCACTCATAAATTGCTTGATGCCGCTTTGGAGAAATCCAAAGGGGATAAGAAAATCGGCTCTACTTTAAAGGGTATTGGCCCGACATATCAGGATAAGATCGGAAGAGCTGCGCTGAGAGTCGGAGATATACTCAGTCCGGATTTCAAAGAAAAATACGAAACCCTCGTAGCTAAGCATAAGACAACTCTTTCATTTTACAGCCATCCGCTGGATGAATTACCTGCGATGGAAGAGCAATTCTTTACCGCAGTTGAGTTCTTCAGAACACTGAATCTCATAGACAGTGAATATGTAGTGAATGAAGCTTTGGATTCTAATAAGAAAATTCTGGCAGAAGGTGCCCAAGGCTCTCTTTTGGATGTAGACTTTGGCAGTTATCCATTTGTCACAAGCAGCAGCACGATGACAGCAGGTGCATGCACTGGTCTTGGAGTAGCACCTTCCAAAATCGGTGAGGTATTCGGTATTTTCAAAGCATACTGCACCCGGGTAGGGAGCGGCCCTTTTCCAACTGAACTATTTGATCAGGATGGTGAGGATATGAGAAAAGAAGGCAATGAATTCGGGAGTACTACCGGCAGGCCTAGAAGATGCGGATGGTTAGATCTGCCAGCTCTGCGATATTCGATTATGATCAATGGGGTAACGCAATTGTTTATGATGAAAGGTGATGTTCTGAATATTTTTAAGGAGATCAAAGTCTGTACACATTATGAATTGCCAGATGGGGAGAAAATTGACAAACTGAGCTTTGAGATTACTGAGCAGGAGGTTACGCCTATCTACAAAACAATGAAAGGCTGGAATTGCTCTTTAGAGAATATTAATTCCTATGAGGATTTTCCTGTAGAGTTAAAAGGATATGTGGAATATTTGGAGAGAGAATTGAAGGTGCCAATCAAATTGGTCTCAGTAGGTCCTGATCGTACACAGACGATTATCCGCTGATTATAAATGAACTAAGTTGAAGCCCTTGATTTTAATATCGAGGGCTTTTTTTAATTGTTAGCGTATAAAGTGTATTTTGGACATCCAAAATAATCCCATTTGAATAAGTATATACGTCTAGCTCTTTTATTATTTTTTCTTTCATGCTCGCTTTTTGTGCAAGCACAGGTAGGATTTCCATATTGTGAGTCCTTTTCCGGGGGTGATACTCAATCCACCACAGTGTTTGGAGGCTCAGCGAAATTAGTTGACGGAGCTTTACGCCTGACAGAAGCAGTTACTGACCAAAATGGATACGTATATATTGATGTCCCATTCTCCTCAGCTTATGGGATTAAGGCGTCTTTCGAATATTTCATGTATGGAGGGAGTGGTGCTGATGGGCTTTCTGTGTTTCTATTTGATGCGGAAACTCAGAATTTTCGCCCGGGAGGATTTGGGGGATCACTGGGCTATGCACAGAAAGACAATAATCCGGGGCTGACAGGTGCATATTTAGGTTTGGGGTTTGATGCCTTTGGCAATTTTGGCAATTCAGCAGAAAACAAGCGAGGAGGGTTTCTGGGAGGTAGTACTTCACTTTTTCCGAATAGTATAGTATTGAGAAGGGGAGGAAGCGGACTTTCTGGATATGATTTTGTAAACGGGAAAATCACATTTGATCCCCCTCCAGGCAATGCTAATATTGCCTTGGATGTGCAGTATCAGTTTCCCTTAAGCTCCGGGGGATTTGGCACGGGGAGAGTAGAGGATATAAACCAAGTCGGTTACCGAAAAGTATTGCTGGAGCTGGAGCCTCATCCATCTGGAGTTGGATATCTAGTTAAGCTTGAAATGGTAGTCACAACAGTCCAGAATGAACCCAGGACTATCACCATTATTCCTGGCGCAGCTTTTACATATGAGGCGCCAAGAAATCTGAAAGTTGGTTTTGCTGCTTCTACAGGTGGTGAGACAAATATCCATGAAATAAAAAGCCTGCTTCTGGAAGTCTCCAATGAGGAAGGTCTTGTGGATCCTCAAGGAGTTGACTTCTCTGATATTGCTTCATGTGAAGGCCAGGAAAATCAATACTTTATTACCGATGAGGAGGTAATTCTTCCCAATGAAAATAGTGAGATACGCTGTCTGCAGTTCTATGCTTCTTTTGACGAGATAGAATCCGAAATTGATGACATCTGTTCCCAAGGTAAATGCAGTGAAGAAAATAGGGTTTTGGAAATTCCCCAAGGTACTTTCAAAGCAGGGGATAGCGGGGGAGATTATACTTTTTTTCCAAACGAAGGGTTTACAGATCAAAGTGTCACGGTCTATTATACCATTACGGACACGTACGGAAAAAGCTCTGCTGGGAATGCTATTACGCTAAAGATCCAAGAATCCCCAGAACCAGTGGAGATTTATGTAGAGGGTAGCCCGGAGATTAATGATGAAGTGAACTTATGTGGAGGAGAGTCGGTGGTTCTTATTTCCAAAGGAGGGGAGAGCTATGTTCGCTATGAATGGTATAGGGATGAAGTATTGATTCAGGGAGCTTCAGCAGGGAGTTACTTGGCAGATGTGGAAGGTGAATACCTAGTGAAAGCGTATAACCGCCAGAATTGCCCCGCAATTTCCAACTCGATCAGACTAAGCTTTCCTGAATTCCCTGATTTTGAAGTTAATTCTCCAGTGATAGGATGTTCACCTGGTCAGGGGGTAGATATAACGTTACATATCGCAGGATATGATCCACTCCTATATGATTATAAGCTTTCCGGTGGAGGACTGGTTTTTTTGGATGATGAAATGAAAGAGGTGCTTACTCCGGGTCTATATGAGCTTCAGATCAAGCATGCAGGCCTGGATTGCTATTCCTCTCCTGCTCCGTTGCAGATAGTGATTCTAGAGGAAGAATTTTTGGCTGATTTTGATTTTGAAATACAGGGAACAGGAGTGAAAGGTGAAGAAGATGGAGGGTTTTTTCCGGATGATATATTTCAGTTTACAGATAGTTCATCCGAAGATGCACAAAGTTGGAGTTGGGATTTTGGCGATGGTGCTACTTCCACAGAGAAAAATCCGACTCATGTGTATGGTGAAAAAGGTGATTTTGATGTAGTACTTACTATCTCTAATGAGTGGGGCTGCATTTCCACAAAGGAGAAGAAAGTATCGATTTTAAGAAGCTATAGGGTAATGTTTCCCACCGGATTCACTCCTTTAGATGAAAACAACAAGTTTTTTACTCCTAAATTCAAAGGGCTTATATCCGGGCAACTCCTCATATTTAACATATGGGGGGATCTGATTTTCGAGACAGATGATTTAAGTTCTCCTGGTTGGGATGGTACGTTGGAAGGAAGGCTTCTTGATGCGGGCATTTATGTGTATAGGTATAATGCTGTAGCTATTGATGGAGAGAAAGTAACTAGAGCAGGCAAATTCAAATTGATCAGATGATGAAGAGTTGCCTGTTTTTAGTCGTAATTCTTTTGTCTTCTCATAGAATACTTGGCCAGGACGTTCAGTATTCACAGTTCTATGCAAATCCATTTTATTTGAACCCAGCACTTGCAGGAAGTACAGGGCTGACTAGAGTTGGGGTTAATTTCCGAAATCAATGGCCGGCACTAGATCAGAGTTTTATTGCCTATACTGCTTATGCTGATCATTTTTCAGAAAAGTACAATTCAGGTTTTGGCCTAGTGGTATCAGGGGCAAAAGAGTCATTCTCCCAAAGTACTACTTCTGAAATAGGATTGGTTTACAGCTATAGGTTACGAGTTGGTGAAAAACGTTTTCTTCATGTAGGAGCCCAGGGAAGTTTTTTGTCCAGAGATGTACTTTTTGATCAGGTTATTTTAGGAACACAGCTGGATATTGATAAAGGAGTGATAGTGGGAGAACCAGGAGAGGGTTTCACGGGTGATAGTCGATTGCGAACCGGAGACTTAAATGCGGGGCTATTATATTATGAAGAAAAGTTTTGGTTTGGGGTTTCTGCTTTTCATCTCTTGGAGCCACAGATTAGTTACTTGGAGATAAATTCTAATAGACTTCCAATCAAATATTCGGTTCAGGGAGGCGTGAGATTCAACCTCGCTCCAGGAAATATCAATGATTATTTTAATAACACGGATCAAGAGCGTTCGCTTGCTCTTGCATTTAATTATAAAAAGCAGGGAGTATTTGACCAGCTAGACCTAGGTGCAGAGTTTTATTTCGAGCCTCTCATACTTGGTTTGTGGTATAGAGGACTTCCTACCAAATATAATTTACCTAATAATGAGTCTTTAATTGGATTAATTGGAGTGGAATTGGATACAGGGTTGGAGTTTGGATACAGTTATGATTTTACTATTTCCAAATTAGGAGTTGGAGTATCTGGAGGAGCACATGAAATTTCAGTTAGGTACGTTTTTTCATCGCAGGACCCACGGAAAAAGTATTATCCTCCGCTTCCTACTTTCAGATATTGAGGTATGGTTTGATGATTTTGGAATATTATTCTTAAAATCATCACATATTCAAAATTAGATGTTTGTTGCCGTGTTTTATTTGGGGTTTGGTAGGCTATTTATTCTTTTTGAATTTTTCTCTTTTGTATTCAGACAGTTACAGGCCAGTGTCATTTTTTTTGAAGATTACCCTTGCTGATCCGATAAAAGTCCTGATATTTGCACTCCCAAACGAC
>CBFGUY010000059.1:0-20878 GCA_965651895.1 uncultured Algoriphagus sp.
ATCAGGAGTTTGTCATCCGAAAGGACCGTGTGCTTACAGTTCCCGTACAGCCAAGGATATACGAGAAACTGCCGGTGCTTCCCAAACCTTCTGGCTTGAATGAATATTCTTATCTGGTTTCAAGCTATCCGTTGAACATCAAGCCTTTGGATTTGAAAGCTGAACCGTCCCAGAAAGTCTATACACCTGAGCGTCTGGATTTATACCCAGGTTATATCAGGGCTGGTTACGGCAATTTTGCCTCCCCGCTTTTGGAGGCAAGGTATATGGGGACAGAAATTTCTGATTTCAATTACTCCCTTCAGTTGAATCACCAGAGTTTTGGTAAAGGCCCTGTGTTGGCAGAGGAGTCTAAGGAATCCCACACGAATTTGGGATTTGATGGGAGCTACTTCACGGATTTTTTTGAGGTTTTTGGTGGAGTGAGTTGGAATCAAGACAGTTATCAGTTCTATGGGGAAGATCCTAATTTTCTAGTGGATGAAAATGGTATGTTTACCGGTTTTGATGGAAATGTGCTACAGGCAGTTGAGGTGAAAGCAGGTATCCGTGAGTTGGAAAAAGTGGGACCGTTTAGCTACGAAGGTCAGTTAAGCTTTAGGAATTTCAACGACAGCTACTTGGTCAAAGAGAATCAGCTGGGAGTAGAAGCCAGTGGTACTGTTAGACCTAATGATGACTGGGCAGGAAGAGTTGGGCTTTCGTATTTCACTACCAAGCCGCAGGATCTAAACTATTCTGAAAACAGAACATATTTTGCTATCCGCCCTACGGTTTCCTATAAATACGAGGCATTTAATTTCACAGCAGGACTAAATCTAGTATCTGAAAATGATTTGCTGGAAAATAAGTCTAGCGATTTCCATGTCTTCCCTGTACTAAAAGCCAATTATCAGTTTGCTGAGGAATTTGGCTTCTTTGGAGAGTTTTCCGGCGATGTTCAGCGAAATACCTATTATAGTTTTGTAAATGAAAACCCGTTTTTGGGACCAAGCGATCAATTACTCAATACGGTTCAAAATTATAAAATCGAAGCAGGGATCATTGGCCAGTTTCAAGGAGCATTCAGCTATCGTGCTGCTGCCAATGTGAGCAGGTACAATCAGATGCACTTCTTTGTGAATAACTATACGAATAATCTAGTGACGATGGATTCGGCAAGATTTAGTTTGGTTTATGATGATAAGACCACCGTTTTCAACATCAATGCCGAATTAGGTTATCAGTTTTCTGATATTTATTCCCTACATGGGAGGCTGGATCTATATCAATACGATCTGAGCACTCAAGCAGAGGCTTGGCATAGACCGGTTTGGGAACTGAGAGTGAATAATCAGCTTACCCCGATTGACCGATTGATTGTACAGGCAAACTTGAACCTAATGGGAGGAGTGAAGGCCCGCGGGCATGACTTAAATGATATTCTTGGTCAAGAAACTTCTACTGGCCCTTTTGAGGTGGTTAAATTGAAAACTATTGCTGATTTGCAATTGAAAGCGGACTACGGTATCACTGATAGGATATCGGTTTTTGCTGAGGGCAATAATCTCCTGAACGGAAAAAATATGCGTTGGCTAAACTATCCGGTGAGGGGAATTCAGTTCATCGGCGGAGCATCTTTCAAATTCTAAGAATGTTTGGGAGTGAGGGTTGGGGTTTAGGCTCAATTCACTTAGTTTCGTAACATTCCCCCTAAAATAATGACTGATAAAATCGCAGATAATAAGCAGTGGACTGATCCAAAAGATTATGGGCTGCCCTATGTGGAGGTTGTTCCATTGGCGCAAGCCCCACAACTTAAAAGAGAAGAGGAAGCAGCAACTGCCATAGATGTGGCAGAAGTCAAAAAAAGAACGATTCAGACTATCAAACCTTCTCTTGTCCAAGCTGAACCAATCTCTAAACAGGTACCTAAACTTGAGGAAAAGAAATCCGGTAATTCCTGGATTTGGATAGCTGCTCTTCTGGCTGTAGGGGTAATACTTGTAATTATCTGGCAGATGAATAAGACTGTGGTCCCTGAGCAGGATTCCACAGTTCTGGCTTCCAAGTCGATAGAGGGAGTAGCAAAGCAAGAGAATGATGAAGCATCTGGTAATACTGCTGTTGGTAAAGAATTGGAAGTGTCTGATAATCAGGTTACTGTTTCGGGTTCTGTGAGTTCTCCAACACCTGCGGCTGAATCAGTTCAAACTGGTACAACTATTGCGTCTAAGGTGTCTGGAAACTTGGTCAGAGTTACTGAAAAAGGAGAGCGTCCTCAATTCTATATTATAGTGGGAAGCCTTCCCAATGAAGCCTTGGCTTTGAAAGAGGCAGAGCAATACAAGAATAGGGCAGAGACGATTTACCTGATAATGCCATACGAAGATGCTTCAAATTATCGTTTGGCAATAAGTACTTCAAGAGGTTGGACAGCCATTAACGAAGAACTGACTCGTGTCAAGGACCAGTACACAGAGGATTTATGGATTTTGAAATATTAATATGATTCTACTTCAAACGCTCTCTACAGATACACTTTCTGCAGCAGACAGCCTGGCGATGGGCGCCACTAAAGGTAACATTGGCCTTCTTGATTTATTGATTAAAGGCGGATACATGATGGTTCCGCTCTATTTACTTTTCATTCTTGCGATTTTCATCTTTGTGGAGCGCCTGATCACACTCAACAAGGCTTCCAAAACCTCTTCCCATCTCATGGATCAGGTAAAGGTGCTGGTTCAAAACGGTCAGACAGAAAAGGCGAAAATTCTCTGTGCGGGAGAACAGACTCCTGTAGCAAATATGATTGCGAAGGGAGTAGAACGGATTGGTTCTCCTTTGAAAAATATAGAGGTGGCTATTGAGAATGTCGGTAAAATCGAAATTTACAAACTGGAGAAGAATCTGAATCTCTTGGCGACTGTTTCCGGTGCAGCCCCTATGATCGGTTTCCTGGGAACTGTGGCAGGTATGATTCAGGCGTTTATAGCCATAGCCCAAGAAGAAGGGATGGTTTCTCCAAAGCTACTCTCTGAAGGCATCTATGAAGCGATGATCACCACAGCAGCAGGATTGGTGGTTGGTATCCTTGCTTACCTAGGTTATAATTTTCTGGTGTCGAAGGTTTCCAAACTGGTCCACAATATGGAATATTCTTCGATAGAATTCATTGACTTGCTGCAAGACTGATACGAATGGGACTTCAAGCTAAAAATAAAGTAAATGCGGCATTCAGCATGTCATCGATGACAGATATCATATTTCTGTTGTTGATCTTCTTTATGCTTACCTCTTCCTTTATTACACCCTCAGGCCTACCTGTGAATCTGCCCTCTAGTGAGACTTCGGACATCATTATGCAGGAAGTTACTGTCACTGTGACCAAAGATCTGAAGTATTCAGTAAATGATAAAATCGTTCCGAGGGAACAAATCAAGACGGAATTGACTTCTTTACTTAAAGATAAGAAAGGCCAGGTCGTACTGCATATTGATAAAGAAGTACCTGTAGAGTATCTGGTGGAGATAGGAGGAATAGCAGCAGGATTGGAGGCAAATGTGTCCATAGCTACAAAACCATTCTAAAAAAAATGGAATACTGGAATGCAGATAAAATAGAGAGCGAAAGCAAAAAGAAATCGTGGATAATCACAATTATCTTCAACGTATTGCTATTGATCGCACTTTATTTTATTGTGGTCTGGAAGCAGCCGGTTCCTCCTTTGCCAGCATTCGGTTTAGAACTCAATCTTGGATTTACACCTACAGGATCAGGGGAAAGAAACAGTCCTGCTCCCCCTTCAGAAACTCCCACTCCTGTGGTGGAAGATGCGGCTCCAGGCGAAATAGCAAAAGCAGTGACCCAACCGGCTACACCACCGCCAAGCCCTAAAACTGAGACTGCCAAACCGGCAGCGCAGCCCAAACCTTCAGTAAATAAAGCTGTCACCACTAAACCTTCGCCCATAAAAGGAGAGGAAAAAGCTACAGAACAGACGAAAAAGCCGGAACCCGTTCAGAAAGAAGTGGCAAAACCAGTAGAAACTCCCGCCAAAGCGGAAGAAAAGGAGACTGTTCAAAAAGCTCCTGAAAAACCTAAAATTGATCAGAGAGCAATTTTTGGTGCAGGGGGCACAGCTGGAAAAGGCAATACACCTACTTCCGGTGGAGCCCAGGGCACCTCTAAAGATAAAGGTGATGAAGGGGATCCAAAAGGAACAGTAGATGGACGTGCTATCATGGGTGTGGGGTCAGGAAAAGGAGCCAATTCCGGAGACGGATATAGCCTCGATCTAGCAGGATGGGACTTTGCCCAGCGGCCTAATATCAATGATAGGGTTTCAACCCGTAATGGGAAGATAGTTTTTAAAATCACCATAGATGATTTGGGCAGGGTAGTGCAAGCTGTTCCGCTGGAGTATAATGTCTCAAATGATGTTTTGGCTTATTATCGGCAGGTAGTCAATCAAATCTCATTCAAGAAACAAGGAGGCGCTGCTGCTGAGTTTTCTACCGGAAAGATCACATTTGTCATTAAGGTTGATTAATAAATGAATTACCAGGAGACGCTGGATTATTTGTTTAATTCCTTGCCCATGTTCCAGCGAGTGGGAGCCTCAGCTTTCAGGAAAGACCTCCGAAGCACCATTCTTCTTTGTGACTACCTCGGCAACCCTGAACGTAGATTCAAGTCAATTCATGTAGCCGGTACCAATGGAAAGGGAAGTTCTTCCCATAGTTTGGCTGCTGTTTTTCAAAGTGCAGGATATAAAACAGGACTTTATACCTCCCCGCATCTAAAGTCTTTTACTGAGCGGATCAGGATAAACGGACAGGAAATCAATCCTGACTTGGTTGTTCAGTTTGTCCAAGAAAACAAGAGCTTTCTTGATGAATTGAAGCCTAGTTTCTTTGAGATGACAGTAGGAATGGCCTTTTGGCATTTTGCGCAACAGGAAGTTGATATCGCAATCGTGGAAGTAGGGATGGGAGGAAATTTCGATAGCACAAATATTATTGTTCCGGAGCTTTCGCTAATCACCAATATTGGCTTTGACCATGTACAGTTTTTGGGAGATACACTTCCGTTGATTGCAGGAGAAAAGGCAGGGATTATCAAGAAAAACGTCCCTGTGGTGATCAGTGAAACCCATAATGAGACTAGTGCAGTATTCATAAAGAAAGCCCAGGAGATGCATGCTCCGATCACCTTCGCTGACGAATGCTGGAAAGCAGCGAAGGTTTCTGATATAGACGGAAATGCAAAATTTAGAATTTTCACTTGTGATGGATTGAAGTGGTCTGTGGGGACACATCCCACGGATGCAGCGAGACAGCCCAAGGCAATAGAAATACGGGCCGCGTCAGTGGAGACACAGACCAAGGCAGGAGAGCAGACTACGGATGGAGGGTCTCAAATCACGGCAGCCGATTCAGCAAGTCGGTCTGTGGCACAGATCAGGGCAAAGGATGAGAATGAGTTTGATCTGACATTTGGTCTGAACGGGAATTATCAGAAATACAATCTTCCCGGAGTACTGGAGTCAATTGTCCAGATGCGTCAGATGGGTTGGGATTTGCCGGAGAAGGCTGTTTTGGATGGGCTGAAAAATGTCGCAGAACTGACCGGATTAAAGGGGAGATGGCAAACGCTATCTTTCAATCCTACCGTAATCTGTGATACAGGACACAATGAGGCTGGTTTTCGTGAGATTTTGTCCCAGCTAGAAACCTATACTTTTAAAGAGCTTTGGTTGGTTTTGGGGATGGTTCAGGATAAAGACATTTCCAAAGTCCTCTCTATGCTTCCAAAATCAGCTTACTATGTTTTTTGCGAAGCAAAAATACCTAGAGCTTTGCCTGCTGAAGAAATGGCGGAAAAAGCTGCTTCTTTTGGCTTAAAAGGTGAAATTATACCGGAAGTCAATGAGGCTTTAGCTTTTGCACGAAAAAAGGCAGGGGAAAATGACTTGATTTTTGTGGGAGGGAGTACTTTTGTGGTTGCAGAAATCGAAGAGCTTTAGATGAGTAGAAAAAAACTGGTACGCTTCCAAGAAAATGAGAAGAATCCAAATGTAATCCAGGCTGGAAAGCCAATTTTTGAAACAATCAAGGGCAACTGGAATGAAATCCAGTTTCAGAATACGAATCCTATTGTAGTGGAGCTGGCCTGTGGCAGAGGAGAGTTCACGGTGGGCTTGGCCCGCAATTTCCCTGACCAAAACTTTATTGGTGTAGATATCAAAGGAAGCAGAATTTGGAAAGGCAGTTCTACTGCGACAGCTGAAGGCATCGCCAATGTGGCTTTCCTGAGGACTCAAATTGAGCTTTTGGATAAGTATTTTGCATCGGATGAGATTTCTGAGCTTTGGATTACTTTCCCCGATCCATTTCCCAGGGACGGCGATGAAAAACGAAGACTTACTTCTCCCCGTTTTTTGGATATGTACAAGCCCATGCTCAAAAAGGATGGCATAGTGCATTTTAAAACTGATAATACTGATCTATTCAATTATTCTTTGGAACTTTTCCAAAGTAGAGAGGATATAGATGTGCTAGGTTTTACACATGATTTCTATCAAAGCGAATGGAAGGATGATCACTTTGGGATCCAGACCCGTTACGAAAAAATGTTTTCGGATAAGGGCGAGAAGATTAAGTACCTTAAGTGTAGGTTTATTTAAGATTTCCCGGATCCTTTCCCCGCAGATATCCGGAGATAAATTACGCAGATTTGCGCAAATGAGTTAGCAAAACTCAATTTGTGGGGCAATAATAAATCAGCGTTAATCAGTGATTCTTTTCAGCGCAGATCCGCTGGAACGACGGAAAGTGATAGGTTTTACGCATGATTTCTATCAAAGCGAATGGAAGGATGATCACTTTGGTATCCAGACCCGTTAAGTATATTAATTGTAGGTTTAGTTAATGTTTTCCGGATTATTTCCCGGAGACAATTTCTGATTGTTAACTCAGATCGGTGCAGATTTTGAATAGTCCATCTGTTGAATCAAACTGAACTATCTGCGGAAATCTGCGTCATTTATCTGGGGTAATCTGCGGGAACAATTAAGCATTACACTATATCATGAGTAGAAAGAAGCATTTGGTGGTATTGAGTGGGGCAGGAATTTCTGCTGAAAGCGGAATCAAAACGTTCAGGGATGCCGGGGGACTTTGGGAAGGTCATGATGTGATGGAAGTAGCCTCCCCGGAAGGATGGAGGAGAAATCGCCAGTTAGTCCAGGATTTTTACAATCAGCGTAGAAAACAATTGTTCGGATGCGAGCCGAATCAGGCGCATAAAATTTTGGCTGATATGGAGAAGGATTATCATGTGTCCATAATTACCCAAAATGTGGATGATCTCCATGAACGGGCAGGCTCTACTTGTGTAATCCACTTGCATGGTGAATTGAGAAAGGCTCAGAGTACATTGGATCCAAATTTGATATATGAGTTAGATCACTGGGAAATCCAAGAGGGAGACAAATGTGAAAGAGGAAGCCAACTCCGGCCGTTTATAGTCTGGTTTGGAGAGCAGGTTCCTAAAATGGAAGAAGCTATTGCAATTGCTTCCACTGCAGATGTTTTTGTGGTAATAGGAACTTCACTTCAGGTTTATCCTGCTGCAGGGTTAGTTGATTATGTACCATCTTCCTGTAAGGTATATCTGATTGATCTCAAGCATCCTGAAATTGGTATTGGTAAAAAAGTATTTTCTATCCTGGAAAATGCTACTACTGGAGTAAAAATCCTTCAAAATATCCTAAAGACAGAAATTTAATTTTTGTTCAGACTGGAAAACCTATAAATTGAGAGTTAAACTTTTATCTATGGCAGTGAAAAAAAATTCTTGGCCAGTACTTCCATTTGAAGAGAATAAAGACACCATTTATCTCTTGCATCAGTGGACGCAGATTGTGGGCAAGGTAAGGCTCAAAAAGTCTCCATGGCAGAATCATTCGTGGCATGTGTCGCTTTATGTGGACGCACAGGGATTGACGACTGGTTTGATCCCTTACGAAAGCGGCGTTTTTGAAATTAAATTTGACTTCATTCACCATGAGCTGAAAGTAAAAACCAGCAATGGAACCAGAGACCGCTTTGCGCTAGGTGGTCAGACTGTTGCCAGCTTTTATGAGCAATTGATGGAGAAACTGAAGTTTTTGGGGATAGATGTGAAGATTCACGACAGCCCAAATGAAGTCGCTGACCCTATCCCTTTTCCGAAAAATAAAAAGCGGATCATGTATCAGGCCAATGCTGCGCAATCTCTTTGGAAAGCCTTGGTTCAGATTCAAAATGTTTTTGGGGTATTTAAGACCAAGTTTACCGGCAAAAGCTCACCTATACATTTCTTCTGGGGATCATTTGATTTGGCTTACACCCGCTTTTCCGGTAAGAAAGCACCTGAGTTTACCGGTCAGGTTCCCAATATTCCATTGGCTGTCATGCAGGAAGCTTATTCGCATGAAGTGTTTAGTGCCGGGTTCTGGCCTGGAAGCGAGGCATTTCCGTCACCGGTATTTTATGCGTATTGCTACCCGAATCATCCGGATTTTAAAAATGCTACTGTTTCACCGGATAAAGCCTATTGGAGCGAGGATCTAGGGGAGTTTATGCTCAATTACGAGGAGGTCAGAAAAGTCTCCAACCCAAATGAGGTACTTCTAGAATTCTTGGAGAGCACCTACGATGCTGCTGCGAAAGCAGGGAACTGGGATCGAGGTGCCCTTGATTGTGACTTCTCACATTTTGATTAAAAGTGAATACTAGACGATTTGGTTTCCTTTTTCTAGGAAGGTAATCCTGTTTTTTTAATCAGATTGATCCAAATAGACTTTGGTGAACTGACCCACTTGTCTATAGAAAAGTTGGCTGCTTATTATCCCATGGGATTTGATGTCAGTTTTAATCACTCTATTTTGGGTCGCTAAAACATAAACTCAAACCTCCAACAAATGGATATCAACGATCATTTACCTCTTTTACCTTATCAACCGGCCGCCGACCGATATCATCAGATGAAATATCGCAGATGTGGAAATAGCGGTTTAGTCCTGCCGGAAATCAGTCTTGGTCTTTGGCATAATTTCGGGCATAACGCTGATTTTACCCTCGGACGTTCTATTCTTCGTCGCGCCTTTGATCTTGGGATTTGTCATTTTGATTTGGCAAATAATTACGGCCCTCCGTTTGGGGCTGCAGAAGAGAATTTTGGCAGGATGCTGAAGAAAGATTTCCCTGCTCTAAGAGATGAATTAGTGATTTCCTCCAAAGCGGGGTGGGATATGTGGCCGGGTCCTTATGGGAATTTCGGATCCAAAAAGTACTTGATTGCCAGCTGTGACCAAAGCCTGAAGCGGATGGGACTGGATTATGTAGATATTTTCTATCATCACAGGCCTGATCCAGAAACTCCTCTTGAAGAAACCATGGGAGCTCTTGACCTCTTGGTGCGACAGGGAAAAGCACTCTATGTGGGCATATCTCAGTATTCTGCTGAAGATACAGCTAAGGCATATGATATTTTGGAGCGTTTAGGAACACCGCTTTTGATTCATCAACCGAGATATTCCATGCTTGATCGCTGGGTAGAAAATGGTTTGATGGATGTACTAGGAGAAAAAGGAGTAGGGAGTATTGCGTTTTCTCCTCTGGAACAAGGCCTGCTTACGGATAAATATCTGAAGGGAATCCCAAAAGACTCCCGGGCAGCTAAGGATGGTAGGTATCTCAAGGCAGAGCATATTTCTGATGAAAAGGTCAAAATGATCTCACAGTTAAATGACATTGCTGCAGATAGAGGACAAACTCTTGCCCAAATGGCTATAGCATGGCTGTTGAAGGACAAGAGAATCACTTCTGTGCTGGTAGGTGTATCCAGACCTGAGCAATTGGATGATAATGTGGCTGCAGTGAAAAACTCCATATTCAGCCCTGATGAAGTAGCTACAATCAAAGGGATTCTGGAAGCTTGAGCTCTCAATTGACCCCCCGAAGTGCCTTGATTTTGATCGTCATTGCTCAGTTTCTTGGCACTTCGCTCTGGTTTGCAGGAAATGTAGTCGCACCTGAAATCAGCCTACTGCTCAATCTCCCTGGGATATTGGCCAGCATTACCTCAGTAGTGCAATTTGGTTTTATACTGGGAACCTTGATTTTTGCCTTCTTTTCTATCCCAGATCGTTTTTCACCCAGTGAGGTTTTCTTTTTCAGCTCAGTCTTGGCCGCCATCTTCAACCTTCTGCTAATGATTCTACCTCTAGATCTTACTATGGTTCTGTTGTGTAGATTTATGGTAGGTTTTTTTCTAGCAGGGATATATCCTGTGGGGATGAAAATAGCTTCTGATTATTTTCAAAAGGGATTAGGTG
Source organism: uncultured Algoriphagus sp. (assembly GCA_965651895.1). Lineage (GTDB taxonomy): Bacteria > Bacteroidota > Bacteroidia > Cytophagales > Cyclobacteriaceae > Algoriphagus. Next base: position 10,364 of record CBFGUY010000059.1, read on the forward strand.
CTGCTTTGGGGTATCTGGTAGGAGCATTGGTTTTAGGAACTGCTTTCCCGTACCTTTTAAAAGGACTTGAAATAATTTTTTCCTGGAAGTTGATACTTTGGTTTACTTCCGGATTGGCGCTTATAGGTGGGGCGATCGTTGGATTTTTTGTACCTGATGGGCCCTTTCATCATAAAAATCCCAAATTTGACATCAGGCTTATACCCACTATAGCCAAGGTCAAAGCCCTGAAAAGTGCTGCCTCAGGTTATTTTGGGCATATGTGGGAACTTTATACTTTTTGGGCTTTTGTTCCGGTATTGATAGTCTTTCTCAGAAGAGGAGGAGAAATGAAACCGGCCGATAGTTTGCTTTCATTTTTTGTGATTGGTATTGGAGCGATCTCTTGTGCAGTGGGAGGGAAAATCGCACAGCGGGTGGGTAGTAGGAAGGTGGCAGCTGTTGCACTCGCTGGGTCGGGCATTTGCTGCATGTTGATTTTATTTGCTTCATCTATACCTACTGCGGCTTGGCTTGTATTGTTATTGGTTTGGGGATTATTGATTACAGCTGATTCCCCACAGTTTTCTACGCTGGTAGCGCAGAGCGTACCTGCAGAATATAAAGGAACCGCTTTGACCTTGGTCAATTCCATTGGTTTTGCTATTTCTATTGTAAGTATTCAGATCGCACAGTTTTTACTGCAGTGGATGCGGATTGATACGGTCTTGTCATTGTTATTTGTGGGGCCTGCAGTTGGACTTTTACTCTTTAAGATATATCATCCGATTAGGGGTTGACCTAGCTTGGCTAGAGGCTATGAGGGTGCCTTGGTAATTGGTGTTGGATTCCGTGTAGTCCAAGGCTAGGATAATTCTATCTTATAAAAAAGAGGCTCCTTTCGAAGCCTCTTTACGTAAGTTACAACCGGACTATCGAACTACGTTTTCTAATGTTGCCAGATAGACCCATTTCTGGTCTCTGGAATTTAAGCCTTCGTTGACAGCTTCTCTCTGGGCGTCTGTCTGATTGATATCTTCATAAGATTGTGCATTGAAAAACTGCATGTAATCTTTATACACATTCATGGTCAAGTGAGTGGATTTGGCTTCCGATCCCAGTGGCAAAGCCGTTCTCAATAGACTCCAGTGTCCCATCAATCCCTGATCTACATACTTTTGGTGAATAGGTCTGAATACCTCATCTTCAGCTCTTTCGTAGATGTCAAACTGCCCTTCATTTGCCTTCATGAGATCAAAGGAAGCCAATACACCGGGTTTCATTTGAAAATTATCCTTGGTCTCAGTGATCTTTTTCATGTATAATCTCATAGGCATATCCCTCATCTTGAGTGATTCCTGAAACAATTTTGCAACTTGGACGCTGCTCAGATGCGGGTAGGCTATTTTAGTATATTCCATCATGGATTGTTCATCTAAACCGTTCATCATTTCCACCGGATTATTGTAATAAGTGACCATGATGTATTGGAAATCGGAATTATCCGCACCAGATTGCAGAGACCAAAAGTCCCATCCTTTAATTCGCTTGTCATTTAGAGCCTGTCTATATACTTTCTCCATCAGACCTTTGAATTCGATGTAGTCGAAAAGTTGTTCATTTTCAACTTTGACAAATTCAAATACCATATACTGCGTTTGTTGAGCCTTGAGACTACTTACCCAAAGCATCCCACAAACCAGAAAAATCAATAACTTTTTCATGAATATTAGGGTTTAGGGTTAATTTCGCGTTTGTATAATTTAAAAAAATATTTTGTTGAAAAGTATTTATAGCAGAGAAAATTTCTTTTAAAGGTGAAATTTGCCTTGAAACTTATTTTTAATAAAGTGTTCTGGAAAATGAAAATATGGTAATACCCTGTTTAATCTCTTATTGTTTTGATAATCATAGTATGGTTTTATAATGCATTTTGTAAGCTAAATTTTCTTTGCGCAAGACAAGAAATTGTTGAAAATGAATTAAAATTGGAGGTCTTTAGAATAATTTAGGTTATAGATCCTATTTAATGCTCCCCGATCTCTATGAATTTCCAACATGTAGTCCTTGAAAATGAGCGGGTACAGCTCCGTCCCCTTTCCACCTCTGATTTTCCGGTTTTAAAAGTTCTGACAAGGAATCCAATGCTCTGGGATTATTTCACCTATGATCTCAGCATTGAGGAGCAATTTGATGATTGGGCAGAGCAGGCTATGAATGGTGGAAGGCTTCAGTTTGTGGTGTTTGATAAATTGATTCAAAAAATTGTAGGCAGTACAGCTTTTGGAAATTACTCCGAACGGGATGAGCGAATAGAAATAGGGTGGACTTGGTTGGGAAAAGAGTTCCATGGCACTGGCATTAACCAGGCTATGAAACAGCTTATGCTTGAGTATTGTTTTGAAAAGCTCAAGTTGAAGCGGGTGGAGATCAAAACGGATGTGTTGAATACCCCGGCCCGGAAAGCATTGCTGAAATTAGGTGCTATAGAGGAAGGAGTGCTGAGAAGCCACACGCTACTGGCGAACGGCAGACGCAGAGATAGTATTTACTACAGCGTGCTTCAAGAAGAATGGGATGCAATCAATAAGTGGGCAGGCCAGCGTTAGACTACCTGGTTGGTTATATTAAATCCTTAATTAATTACTCTCCAAGAGATGGCTGCTTGGCGGCACCTTCATGCGTTAAATGCCAATTTTCAGCACGGTCATGATACTTTTCAATCCTAAGAAAAGTGTCACCAGCCACACGGCGACAGCAAGAAGGCTGTATGCTGTACTGTTTTTGAAATCCCCCATAATACTTCGCTGACCGACGGTCCATATAATCCATCCACTGATCAGAGGCAAAAGAAATCCATTCGCCAGCTGCGCCAAGGTGATAAGCTGAACAGGTTTGATTCCTAAAGAGGCGAATATTACTCCCAAACCTACTATTATCCCCATGCATACTCTCATAGTCGGGGACCGGATGTCTTGATTCCAGCCCATGATTCCACATATGACCAATCCTGCAGCCAGCGGAGCTGTGATACTGGATGTAAGTCCTGCTGCTATTAACCCAAATCCCATCAGGTATTTGGCAAATCTTCCAAAGGTTCCTTCCAGCCCCTTGGACACATCCAGAGCATTGTTGATTTCAATGCCGGAATTGGTAGCCCCCACTATCACTATGGCAATGGACACCATACCGCCTAGCACGATGGAAATGACTATATCTCTCCGCATCCAAGGAATATCTGCCGAACCTGACCACCTGTTTTTCGCCAAACTGGCGTACAGAAAAAGATTGTAAGGCACGACGGTAGTTCCTATTAAAGCTACTAGGGTAGGTAGATTGGCATCATTCCATGTGGGAACAAACCCTGCCAGCACTTTCCTCCAATCAGGATTAGTAAGTATGGCTGTACTTATAAAAGCTAAGGACATAAAAATCACTAAGCCAACCAGCACTCTTTCTAGGGTTTTATAATTGCCCAGCCAAAGTAATGCGAAAGCAAGGAACCCCATAAACAGATTGCCGAAATGAACTTCAAAGCCCGAAAAAAGCAACCTAGGAGCTTCCCAAAAAACCTGTAAACCTAAATTTGCCCCGGTAATATTCCCCGACTCGTATGCGGCATTTCCTAATCCTATCGCTGTCAATACCAATACCATAGAAAAATAGCGAAAGACTGGATGACCTTGTTGGCTCCGGATGAGCTGACTTAAATCCTTGCCGGTCACTAAGCCAATCCTGCCCGATATCTCCTGCAGGATGATAGTGGAGATAATGGATAGACCTAAAGCCCATAGGAGAGAAAACCCAAAATTCACACCTGCCAACGTGCATACCGTGACGGTGCCTGGCCCAATAAAGGCTGCAGCGACGATAGGGCCGGGACCTAGGTTTTTGAATACAGAGTTAAGATTCAAGAGTCATCTTTTATATCAAGTGCAGAATGCAGCTAATTTTTTCTGCTTTTTCATTTAGCGGAAACTATATAAAGAAACTCAAAAAAGCCGATTTTAGGATCCTGATCAAAACAAATTTGGGAGCTGTTGGCAATTAGTAAGCTAATTCGCATTAATGAAATTTACCCCAGAACATTTTTTTATTCCCCTTTCTGATGTTTTGATGAGCTTCAGGATTTTGAAGTTGATGGGCGTAGTCTTTCCCATCTGCATGCAGTATCTGCCAAATATTGTCCCAACCTAAAAAGCCTCCCACGTTACGGTCATCTATAAAAATATCGGCATTGATCTTTCTGCTGAAATCCCCGTCCAATGTTTCTCCCGGATAGTTCTCATTTATCGCGTAAAATGACACACCGTTTTTCTTACAGAAGGCAACAGCTTCTTCAAGCAATGTGCCTCTCCTGTAAGTCCACAGAATTAGACGATGCCCTTTTTGCTCAAGAGCTTTTAGTGTAGCAAAGGCAAACAGCATTTCCTTGCCTATTTTTGGGTAAGTATGTTCAACGATAGTTCCGTCGAAATCCACGGCTATTATTTTACCATTCCTATTTGCCATTTTAATCCAATTGGTTGAGCATATTTTCTCTTATTCCCTGTTTCTGTCACCTGGGCTTTATAGCTGCCTTTGCTATTGTAAAACAGGTGTCTCCGTTTCACTTAGGTGATTTTTGAACGCTATTGATTGACTGATTCTCTGCTAATTGCTCCTTAATGTTTCTGAGCAGTTTTTCATGTTCCTTTTCTCCGATTTTTTTACCATTGAAGTTGAACAGGGCGAAACTTGCCCGTTTAAGCTCATTTTGAAGCTCATCCATATTAATATACTTTTGTTTAGATAGGTGAAGGAGATAATGCACTGCCCGTTTGAGCATTATTTCTGCTGCTTCACATTGTCCAAGTTTCAGGTAGGTATTAGAAAGATTGTTGCAGGAAATTATGAATACCTGCATAAAGGGAATCTCCAGCTGTTGGCAATTTTCTTGATGATCGTTCAAAACCTCAGCTCTATATAAGGCTTCTTTGTAACCTGACAGTGCCTTTTCAAAATCTTCCTTATTGAAACAATCATTGGCGGTAAGGGTCAGTGTTTTCCAGTGGTTTTCGATGTGGCTCATACAAGTGTCACTCATTCTACTTCAAATTTTTGTTTGCAAAATCCCAGTTTACTATCTGCCAAAAGCCTTCTACAAACTTTGGGCGTGCATTGCGGTAGTCAATGTAGTAGGCATGTTCCCACACATCCAGAGTAAGGATTGGCCTTTTGTTTTCGGTCAAAGGTGTATGAGCATCTTTCATAGGCAGGATTTCCAGCTTTCCGTTTTCATTCTGTGCCAGCCATGCCCATCCACAACCGAATAGCTTAATAGCAGTGCTGGAAAACTGTTCTTTGAAATTGTCAAACCCCTCAAAATCCCGGTTTATCATTTCTCCGATTTTTCCATCGGGAGCTTTACCGCCATCGGGAGAAAGGCAGTTCCAGAAGAAACTATGGTTCCAGTGCTGCGCAGCATTGTTGAACAATCCAGCGTTGCCTTCAGCAAATCCCTTTTGAATGATGTCGGTTATATCGGCTTCTTCCAAAGGCGTGTCTTTTACCAAGCCTATAAGGTTGTTGACATAAGTAGAGTGGTGTTTCCCATAATGGTAATCAAATGTCTCTTCGGTAATAATTGGCGCTAATGAGCTTTTATCATAAGGAAGCTCGGGTAATGCTAAGTTGATCTTCATTTTCTTTATCGTTTTGTGTTTGTTTAGCCTTGTATTTTGGTCTTTGCCTTCAGTACTTTTATGGCTCTTTTTAGTTCACTGATATTTTTAAGCTGCTGGGTAGCTTGCTTCATATCCTTGTGCATTAGGTCTTGTTCACGGATATTTCCTTCCAAGGACTTTTTCTCTTTTTCCAATGCTCGAATGGCATAATCCATATTCTATGATGTGTCTTGAATCGTTTAAGTCGCCTTCGTCGAGCCTTCTAAATGTGGAGTTGGCTTGCGTTTTTTTGTGTTTTCAATCCTTCCATACCGTTGATTTCATTAGGTTGCTCCGTTTCCTTCTTTGGCAAAAATATAAAGTTAGATTAATCTAACAAAATTGTTAGTAACATCTTTTAATTAGAGGCGCTGATATTCTAAATTTTGCTTTATAATCTTTCAGACAGAAAAAATCACCTACATAGCCATGTTAACCGTTTTTTTAGTGACTACTACGTGTAGGTGGAAGAAATACCGACGGTATCTGTCGCTATATGTTTGTCATAGTTAGGTGTGGAAATGCGAAAGGCCTACTTTCACGTACCTATACCGATTACCTATGCTGACTGATTATATTTTACTTCTTATTGTCTTTTTACAGGTGGTTTTTTTGGTCTTGTTTTTTCTGAGAAAAGGAAATGATCAGGAAAAAGCTTTTCTTCAAAATGAGCTTGCGAGAATGAGCAGAGAGTTGGAATCAGCGTTGGCTCAGTCCAGAAAGGAGGCCAATGAAAATCTGACCAATCAGTTTCAGTTGGTTTTCAATAGCATCCGCGCCAATTCCAAGGATCAAAATGAAGCCCTAAAATCCTTTGGAGAAGTATTCAGGCAGAATGTTCAGGATTTCAATACCCTTCAAAAGGAGAAGTTTACTGAGCTGAACCGTCGACAGGAGGATTTGATGAAAACAACCGAGTTGAGATTGGAAAAAATCAGGGAGACTGTCGATGAAAAGCTTCAAAAAACTTTGGAAACCCGCCTTGGTCAATCTTTTGAAATGGTCAGCAATCAGCTTCAGGCTGTGCAAAAAGGGCTTGGTGAAATGCAAAATCTGGCCAATGGAGTAGGGGATTTGAAGCGGGTGCTGACCAATGTGAAAAGCCGTGGGGTTCTAGGGGAATATCAGCTGCAGGCGATTTTGGAGAATTTGCTTTCTCCGGACCAATATGTGTTGAATGCGGCGGTGGGGAAAGGAAATCGGGAGCGGGTAGAGTTTGCTGTGAAGATGCCCGGGCAAAGCGAGCCTGTTTTACTTCCCGTAGATTCCAAATTCCCTCAGGAATCCTTCTTGAGATTGGTAGATGCCTATGAAGTTGCGTCGAAGCCTGAGATAGAAATGTATAGAAATGAACTTCACAAAGCCGTGAAAAAAGCTGCCCAGGATATTCAGCACAAATATATTCATCCACCTTACACGACGGATTTTGCCATACTTTTTGTCCCTGTAGAGAGCCTCTATGCTGAGATTCTCCGTGAACCGGGACTTTCCCAGCAAATCCAACAAGACTATAAAGTACTTGTGACGGGACCTACAACACTATCAGCTATACTCAACAGTCTTCAAATGGGCTTTAGGACGCTCGCCATCCAGAAGAGGAGTTCTGAGGTCTGGCAGATTCTGGGAGCGATCAAGACCGAGTTTGGAAAGTTTGGTGAGTTGATAGAAAAGACCCAAAAGAAGCTTACGGAGGCAAATTCCGAGTTGGACAAATTGGTGGGAGCGAGGACGAGGGTCATCCAGCGAAAGCTAAAAGACATACAGGAACTTCCCGAAGCGGAAAGTAATAAGCTGCTAGAAGAGTAAGGGTAATGTGGGATTTGCAGTTGAAAAAAAACCACCTAAAAATGAATTTTTAGATTTTAGCTTTGTTACTTTGACCTGTAAGGCATAAAAGAAATAGCTTAATAGCTGATTACCATCTAGAAAGCTACTATTTTTGCCATTTCAAAAATCACCTGAATTACCTCTATGGGGATGAATATTGTGATTGCCGGTGCAGGAGACATGGGTTACCACCTTGCAGAGCAATTAAGTTACGATAATAAGGACATCACGCTGATAGATACAGACAGGGAAGTGCTGGACTATGTGGCCTCCAAACTTGATGTGTTGACCGTGCAGGGAGATGCGACTTCCTTTGAGATTCTCAAGCGGGCCAATGTGAACAGGGCGAGTATGGTTTTGGCTGTCACTACCTCAGAAAAAACCAATATTGTCACGGCGGTTTTGGCGAAGCAACTCGGGGCAAAGCGCGTAATGGCCAGAGTGAGAAATCATTCCTATATGGATCCTGAGAACTTGTCCTATTTTCAGAATTTAGGCATTGACAATTTGATTTCGCCTACGATGCTTTGTAGCAAGCATATTTTTAATATGATTGAGAACTCAAGTTTTACGGAGGTTTTTGATTTTGAAGGAGGAAAGCTAAATATCGTAGGAATCACGCTGGATCAAAGTAACCCTTTGGTCAATCAGCGGATCATGGATACCAAGTCCAATCCTATTTTTGAGGATATTAGGATTATTGCGATTCTTAGGGACCAAAAAACGCTAATACCACGGGGAGGCACGATTATCCGTAACAACGATCATGTTTTCTTTATCTCCAATAAGAAAAATACCCAGACGATTATGGAGGTGCTGGGACAGGAGAAACACACGATCAAGAATGTAATGATTATCGGCGGGGATGATATGGCATTGACCACTGCGCTCCGACTGGAAGACCACTTCCGCGTGACACTGATCAACAAGGATAAGGAGCGCTGTAAATGGCTTGCCGAGAACCTCAAAAACTCTCTTGTGATCAACGGGGATTACAAAAATGTAGAACTTCTAATCGAAGAAGGGCTTGAGCAAATGGATGCTTTCCTTGCCTTAACGGAGTCTTCCGAAACCAATATTATCGCAAGTTTGACAGCCAAAAACCACGGGGTTTACAAGACCATTGCACATGTGGATACGCGGGAATACATTCACATTTCGCACAGTATCGGGGTGGATTCGCTTATCAATAAAAAGCTGGTAGCAGCAAACGAGATTTCGAGGTTTCTGAAAAAAGGAACTGTGGAGGCTGTTTCGGGTATTTACGGGGTGGATGCTGAGTTTATCCAATATTCGGTGTGTAAGAATAACCGACTGATCAAAAAACCACTGAGGGAGCTTCACTTCCCCGATTCCGCTATTGTGGCAGGAGTGATCCGGGCAGAAAAAGTATTTATTCCGGACGGGGATTTTCAACTGGATTTGAATGACAAAGCAATTGTCTTGGCTTTACCCGAGGCAAAGACAGCATTAGAAAAATTGTTTCACTAAAGCATGATTCATTTCAAAGAAATCGGGAAGATCATGGGAGCACTCTTGGTGCTAATATCCCTTCTCATGCTTCCTGGGGCTGTTTTTTCTGTTTATTTCGACGAAGATCCTTGGCCAATACTTAGCTCAGCCTTGATCACAATGATCTTTGGGATGACATTGTTTTTTTCCTTTTCCAAGCAGGATCAAAATATCCGTAAGAGAGAAGGGTATTTGATTGTGGCTTTGAGTTGGATATTCATGGCTGGATTTGGTATGCTCCCTTATGTGCTCAGCAATCAGATCGATGGATTTGCAAGTGCGCTTTTTGAGACTATGTCCGGTCTTACCACTACAGGGGCATCTATATTGACCGATATAGAAGCGATGCCAAAAGGTTTGCTTTTTTGGCGTAGTATGACTCAATGGATTGGAGGCTTGGGGATAATTGTCTTGACGGTAGCTATTTTTCCACTACTTGGTATTGGTGGGATTGAGTTGTTTGTAGCAGAGTCTCCGGGACCTACTTCTGATAAGGTTCACCCTCGGATATCAGAAACTGCAAAGCGTCTTTGGTATGTCTATGTAGGGCTTACCGTCTTGGCAACTTTACTTTATTGGGCAGGAGGAATGACCTTCTTTGATGCGATCAATCATGCGCTGACGACCATGGCCACAGGAGGTTTTTCTACAAAAAATGCCAGTATGGCTTATTATGATTCCGCATTCATCCAATATGTGGCGATTGTTTTTATGTTTTTGGCAGGTACCAACTTCACCGTGATCTATTTTGGGTTGATTGGGAAATTTAGGAGAGTGCTACAAAGCGATGAGTTTAAGACCTACGGTTTGGCATTACTAGGGATTTCTATCATCCTGTATTTTCCTATTTCCAGCATAGAGCACAGTTCTGAATTAGCTTTTCGCAAATCATTATTTCAGGTAGTATCCCTGGTGACGACTACCGGATATGTGACGGATGATTATACCAAGTATAGCCAAGGGGTTACTTTTATATGTTTTATGTTACTTTTTATGGGGGGCTGTGCAGGTTCTACTGCCGGTGGAATCAAGTTTGTAAGACATCTTACCTTCATCAAGAATTCCTGGCTGGAATTTAAGCGCCTTGTGCATCCTAGAGCCATCGTTCCCTTGATCATCAATGGAGATCGGGTGACAGGTCGGATCATCACCCACATCATGAATTTTCTGTTGATATATTTATTGACGTTTGTGCTGGGAGCTTTGACCCTTTCACTCATGGGGTATGATCTGCCTACGTCGCTAGGGGCTGTGGCTACCTCATTGGGTAATGTGGGGCCGGGAATAGGAGCTGTAGGCCCAGTAGATAATTTTGCGTTTTTCTCACCTGCTGCCAAAATTTTCCTTTCTTTCATAATGCTTCTGGGCAGATTGGAGCTATTTACCATATTGATTTTGTTTACCCCTTATTTCTGGAGAGCAAATTAATCTACCTGAAACTGTGCCTGGATTTTTGCAATTCGGTCTTCTATGGATTCAGAACTGATGGAGG
>CBFGUY010000060.1:0-20863 GCA_965651895.1 uncultured Algoriphagus sp.
TGAAAATTAAAGATCTGCCAAAGTCCCTTGGGCAGGTCAAATTGAAAGATGCCGTTTTAAAGTAGCTATACAAAAACAGGGAATCCGCCTATCCAGGAAAAATATAAAGCAGGTCAATTGACCTGTTTTTCTTTTGTATTGACCTCTAATAAAAAGTCTTGGGATATTCCCTTATTTTTGAAGACTTCAGTTTAAACCCAATAGTTCATGCGTTATCCTATCCAAACTCTTTCTATAATTTTTCTTTTCTCGATAGTGGGAAGCTCCGTTATTGCCCAGCAAAAGGATCTTTTAACCTTAGAGCGGATCTATGCTTCCAATGAATTCCGACAGGAAAGACTACAACCTATTCAATGGATAGAAAACGGTGCGGCTTATGTCACCGTGGAAAATGAAAATGAGCTGGCAAGATGGGACAGCAAAAGTTTAGAGAAAAGCACTTTTGTCCCCGGTTCTGCTTTGCAAACCAACGGAAAACCACTTCAGATCGAATCCTTCAGCCTTTCTGATGACGGCTCCAAAGTTTTGATTTTCACCAACTCCAGTCGGGTCTGGAGATCCAATACCAAAGGTGATTACTATGTCTATGATTTGGACAGTAAAGCCTTGAAGCAATTGGGTAAAGAGTTTGAACCTTCTTCACTTATGTTCGCCAAGTTTTCGGCTGACAATTCCAAAGTCGCTTATGTACAGAAGTTCAATCTGTATGTAGAGGACTTCAATACCGGCAAGGTCACCCAGTTGACTAACGATGGCACAGACAAAATCATAAACGGAACCTTTGACTGGGCTTATGAAGAAGAGTTTGGGAAAAGAGACGGGTTTGATTGGAGTCCCGATGCCGCGTTCATTGCTTTTTGGCAGATCGACGCATCGAAGATTGGCACTTTCTACATGATTAACAATACGGATTCGGTCTATTCCAAACCTATACCCCTGCAGTATCCGAAAGTTGGCGAAGAACCCGCAGGAGCTAAAATTGGCCTGATCGATATGGCTTCCCAAAAGACCAGATGGATACCGATTCCAGGTGGAGAAAAGGAAAACTACCTTCCCGGAATGCAATGGATCAATGAAGATATGCTTTTGATCCAGCAGATGAACCGCAAGCAAAATCAATTGAGCATCTGGGCTTACAAGCCTTCGAATGAAGAGCTGAAAAAGATTTACGTGGAGACGGAAGAAACCTGGGTGGATCTGGCCTATCCGGACTTGTCCAGATATGGATGGAGCGATAATAGCTTGCCGCTGGTGGATGAAGGAAAAGCATTTCTCCGAATGACCGAAAATGACGGCTGGAGACATATTTACAAAGTGGATATTGCTTCTGGAAACAAGACTTTAATCACACCTGGAGAATTTGATGTAGCATCATTTGGAGGGATTTCTGCCAAAGAAGTGTTTTTTATTGCTTCTCCTGGGAATGCTACCCAGCGCTATTTATATGCGACTGATTTGGCGGGAAAAGGAAAGCTGAGACGGATTACTCCAGAAGCATTTGAAGGAGTCAACACCTACGATATTACTCCAAATGGGCAAATAGCTATTCATAACCATCAGAGTACAACTGTGCCATTGACCACCAGACTGGTTTCCCTGCCCAAACACGAAACAGTAAAAACGCTGGTCGAAAACGAGGCTTACAAAGCCAAATTAGCTTCCCTCAAAACGCCTGATATCAAATTCACGACAGTGACCACTTCCGAAGGAGTTACTATGGATGCACGGGTAATTTACCCTGTTGATTTCGATGAGTCGAAAAAATATCCTGTCCTATTCCATGTGTATGGAGAGCCATGGAGCACTGTTGCCACAGATACTCAGGTTGGACTTTACAATATTATGCTGGCTCAAAAAGGATACTTCATCATTGATATGGACAATCGGGGCACGCCAACTCTAAAAGGAAGCGACTGGAGGAAAAGCATCTATAGAAAAATCGGAGTAATCAATGCCCAAGATCAAGGTCTCGGTGCCAAAGAATTATTAAAACTTCCCTATTTGGATGAAAGCCGTGTCGCAGTTTGGGGATGGAGCGGTGGCGGATCCATGACACTAAACCTGATGTTCAAATTTCCTGAAATTTATCAAACAGGCATGTCCGTAGCTGCCGTTTCCAATCAACTGATTTATGACAATATCTATCAAGAACGATACATGGGACTGCCACAGGAAAACTTGGAGGATTTCATAAACGGATCCCCTATCACTTTCGCTAAGAATCTAGAAGGTAATCTATTGATCGTACATGGCACCGGTGATGACAATGTCCACTATCAAGGAGCAGAAATGCTGATGAATGAGCTGATCAAACACAATAAGCAATTCCAGATGATGCCTTATCCTAACCGCTCCCATGGGATTTATGAAGGGGCTGGAACGAGCTTGCATTTATACACTCTGCTGACAAACTACCTGATGAAACATACGCCAGTGAATTAATTATCAATAGATTAGGAATAATAAACTATTTTATTTTTCTTACTATTAAAAATTAGTAGATCTATGAAAAACACATTGAGCAATTCCCACAAACGCTACCAAAGAAAGCTAAGAGTTGGTTTTCTTACAGCCATTTGCTTGTTTATTGGAGGAATAGCATTTTCCATTTCAAAGCTCGCCGCTGCACCTGATACGGAACAACTTATAGCTGATAAAACTGTAAAAGGACTTATCCTTAGCCCAGAAAAGAAACCAATTCCGGGTGCGGTCATTACTGTCAAAGATACAACTACTGGAACCGTAGCAGATATAAATGGAGTTTTCACCATGGACTTGCAATACTTCAAAGAAGAAAATGTAACTCTAAAAATCTCTATGGTTGACTACGAATCCACTGAAGTGGTAGTAAGGACAAACAAATTGCCAAAAGATCTTGGTAAAATCACACTTCAAAAAGAAACGGACTAAAGATTGCATTTAAAACCACCCCAGTTAACTGGCTTCTATATTACAAAAGCAGTTGGAGTGATCGCTCTGACTGCTTTTTTTGTCCATTTTCGATCTGCAATTTTGCCCAAAACTTTTATCCCCATTCTGCACCTCTTTATCTAGCGAACCAATAGGAAGTGGGAGAGCAGTTAGCAAATCAAAAAACCAATTCTGAGAGCTGTAATTTTAATTAAGAGAACGGGGACTGGAACCGCCGCTGATATGAATGGTTTCTTTGAATTGAATCTCTCTATGTTTACCGAGAAAACCATCATTCTAGTGATCACATAATATGATTCTACAAGTATTGAGGTTGATGTCAAAACAGCCAAAACTCCTGAAAAATCTTGGATAGATCAAATTTAATAAAAAACAAGAACTGACGGTATTTACATTAATTAAGTCAATAAACTGACGGTATTTACATTAATTCCGTCAGTCAGATGACGGTATTTACATTAATTGAGTCAGTTGTATATTAAAATCAAGTAAAAAATCATACATTGCGCTGTATTTCAACCCTATAGGCAGTGCAAAATATCCCGAGAGCTTTACAAGCCAATTTCCATCGCAAACTCAAACCAAACAAGGTATTGATGATCCTTGGCCCGAGAAGGTCTGGGAAAACTGCGCTTGTACGGCAGTTTACCAAGGATGTCGATCCGCAACAAAGCTTGATTCTCAATGGAGAAGATGTATTGGATGCAGCACTTTTGCAGGAGAGGTCAGTGGCCAATTATAGCAGATTGCTGGCCGGCAAAAACTTGTTAGTCATCGACGAGGCGCAGCATATCCCGGACATTGGACTCATTCTCAAACTAATAGTGGATAGTATCGATGGAATACAAGTGATCGCTACAGGCTCCTCTTCATTTGACATGCACCAGCAGGTGGGCGAGCCTTTGGTAGGCAGAAAGAACACCTTATTTCTTTATCCACTGGCACAGATGGAATTTGCGAAAACAGAAGATTTCAAAACCACACTGGTAAACCGTGAAGAGCGCTTGATTTTCGGAGGCTATCCGGAACTCACGCGTTATCCCGACTGGAAGGACAAGGAAGATTACCTCTACCAGATCATGAACGACTATCTTTTGAAAGATATTCTGATGGTCGATGGGGTGAAAAATTCCGACAAACTCTACTCATTGCTTAGGCTGATAGCTTTTCAAGTGGGAAAAGAGGTTTCTCTGGAAGAACTCGGCAAGCAACTGGGAATGTCAAAAAATACGGTAGAGCGCTATTTGGATCTGCTGTCCAAAGTATTTGTGGTGTTCAAGATCGGTGGATACAGCAGAAATCTCCGCAAAGAAATCGTGAAGAACAGCCGTTGGTACTTTTATGATAACGGTGTCCGAAACGCCATCATCCAAAATTTCAACCGTCTGGATATGCGGGCAGACGTGGGAGACCTATGGGAAAATTACTTGGCGGTAGAACGGAGGAAATTTCAGAATTATAGCCAAATGCACTGCACTAACTATTTCTGGAGGACATACGATCAGCAGGAAATCGACTGGGTAGAAGAAGAGGGAGATTTGCTTCGGGCTTTTGAATTCAAATACCAACCCAACAAACCTCCCAAAGCTCCGGCCGCTTGGGCAAAAGCTTATCCTGAAGCGAGCTATGAGGTTATTCATTCTGGCAATTACCTGGATTGGATTGGAGCCTAGGCATCTGAAAAAAAACCTTGAGGTCGTTTGACTTCAAGGGTTTTGAAATTCTAAGAGTTAATTTCAATTAGTTGATCTTATTTAAGATCCATGGGACTAAACCCGAGCTGACTGCCAATTCAGCTATCTTTTTCAAATTCCAGACTTCAAGTTCCATCATTTCAGAATTAAGATTTAATTCATTTGGAGAGTGATAAACATAATAAAATCTATTATATGATTCTGATTCTTTGATGTTTGCAAAATGAGACTCATATTCTTGAAATTGTCTTAGGGTCGTTGAACTTTTAACTTGAACTAAAATCCTTTCATCAGTTACTGGGGCTATTAATTCAATATCTTTCTCTTTCTGCACTCCGCCAATACTATTTGTTCTTAAATACCCAGCCTGTCTAAATATCAAATCAATAAAGATCTCGAAGTCCTTCGGCATCAATTTTTGGATACATAATGCAAGGCTGTTTTGGAGAGTTTCTAAATCCTTCTTTACAGAAATCACTTCAGGCAATTCCTCACCATTAATTTTCTTTACGAGATAATCAAAGTCATCTACATTACATATTGTCCCTTGAAATCCCTGAGTTTTGAGCAAGTTACCGCTAAGATTATCAACTAACAGTGGCTTTCCATCAATCGATTTATTTGACCAAGTCCCATTAACTCTCCTTTCTTTTTTTAGTCCTCCTTCCCCTTCAACTCCAAACTCAGCAAAACACCAGTATAGGTGTTGCGCGTGAAAAGTAATCCACAGCACTGTCTCATCTGACTCATAAAAACTAGCTATCTGATTTCTATAAGAAGTGATTGTCTGAGATTTTTTTCCGCTGTAAGCTTTAGAAACAGCCTTATCAATATCAACTAAAATATCCTCGTGAGAAACTTCGAAATACCCAAGTTTTAGGATATTCCTAGCTAAACATTCTCCAAACCAACTTCCCTTTTCTCCAAGCTTAATAAACAATGCCTTTGACGGTCTGATCTTTTCTCTCATTTTTTATAATTTTAATTAAAATTTAATACCCCGGATATTTATCCCACCATTCATCATCCTGCCCCAAACTGTTTCCTTTCACTCCGAGAGCTAAATCCTCAGCTATTTCAAGGACTATAGCCGCTCCATGCAAATTGCATTGCCATTTGTCAGGAATACTGTCTCTGCCATTGATAAGTCCAAGAATATTCCCAGTAATAGCTCCTGTACTATCGGAATCACCCGAATGATTTATGGCAGTAATCACACCCTTTTCAAAATCACTTTCATAACGAATTGCACATAGCAAACTAATAGCAAGGGCTTCTTCTGCAATCCAAGCTTCGCCCAGTTTATGTAAGTCTTCAGGTTCCAGATCTCTTTGTTCTGCCTCTTTCAAAACCGAAAACATCTTAAGAACTGCTTCTTCAACTTCATCATGATCAGGTTGCTGGGCTAGGATTTCCATACATTTCCGGGTTGCAGCTCTGAGGTTATCTCCATTCGTCAAAAAAGCAATCAATGCCGCAAAGAATCCACCACAAAAGTAACCTGTAGGATGTCCATGAGTAAGGGCAGACAAATGACAACCTTCAATGAAAGCTAGATCGGGATTATGGTTAAACATCAATCCTACAGGTGCCATTCTCATAATTGTACCGCATCCCTTACTGTCATTAATTAGATTTTTCATGCTTCCCATTTTTCCATTTCTCAATGCTTGAAGACATGTATTCCCAGGTGCTCTACAAGAATACAATTCTTCTTGAGTAAGCAGCCATCCACTATAAAGCATATCTGGATTAAGCAATCTACTATGAACTTCCCCAAAAGAATTTGATTGAGTAAGAAGCCATCTCCTATATGAGTAAAATGTGATTTGATGAAGTGCCCCCTCAATTCCGCGAAGCATGGCGCGGTGTCTTGCCCTAAGTAAACCCTCCGCAGTAAATAAGCTCATTTGAGTATCATCCGTGAAGCGACCCCAACCATCTTTGAATTCGACAAAGTCAGAAATTCCTGTGTTGCCATATCTACTTTTGATTTGCTCGATTGACCAAAATTCTATGGGAGCTCCCAAAGCATCTCCAATTGCACCTCCTAACAGACAAGCCTGAAAGGCCTCCGTTTTTGTAAATTTTGATGAATTTTTCATGTCATTTTTTTCACAATTTAGTTCTAAAAAATCCTTGTAGATGTACTATCAAGATAGCGCTAAAAACTCTCCAAACACACTTATTGACACATATAGTCAAAATTAAAAGACTCCTGGGAGAAAACTATAGAATATAAAAAAACCCTTGAAGCCTTATCGGCCTCAAGGGTTTTGAATAGTTGAGAAGACTGCTGCTTACAACTCGGCAGTTTCCACATTTTTAAAATACACCTGATTATCCGCATCCAGATCCACCAACACGGCAGAGTCATTTTTGATATAGCCGGATAATATCTGTTTGGACAACTCATTCAGTACCAATCGCTGCATGGTTCTCTTCAGCGGTCGCGCTCCGAAGTTCGCGTCAAAACCAACTTCACCCAAGTAATCCAACACGTCTTTAGTAGCATCGATCTCTATACCTGATTCGGAGAGCCTATGCTGAATTTCTCTCCATTGGATATCCACTATCTTACGAATGACATCCTTATTGAGTGGCTCAAACATGATGGTTTCATCAATTCTATTTAGGAATTCAGGACGTACCGATTTTTTCAAGAGCTCATACACTTCCACTTTCGTTTTCTCAAGCACCTCCTCTTTATTCCATTCTTCCATTTCAGCAAACCTCTCCTGGATCAGGTGCGAACCAATATTGGTTGTCAGAATGATGATGGTATTTTTGAAATTCGCCACACGCCCTTTATTATCGGTCAAGCGGCCATCATCCAAAACCTGTAAGAGAATGTTGAACACATCAGGATGTGCTTTTTCAATCTCATCCAGCAAGATCACTGAGTAGGGCTTTCTTCGAACCGCTTCAGTCAATTGCCCTCCTTCATCGTAGCCCACGTAGCCCGGAGGCGCTCCCACCAGCCGGCTGACGGCATGTCTTTCTTGGTATTCAGACATATCGATCCGCACCATGGCGTTTTCATCATTGAAGAGATATTCCGCCAAGGCTTTTGCAAGCTCAGTCTTACCTACGCCGGTAGTACCCATAAAGATAAAGCTACCGATCGGACGCTTCGGATCCTGCAACCCAGCCCGACTTCTACGGACAGCATCAGACAACGCTGTAATCGCCTCTTTTTGGCCGGCTACTCTTCTTCCAAGCTCATCCTCGAGATGCAGTAACTTTTCCCGCTCAGACTGAATCATTTTATTCATCGGGATACCTGTCCACTTGGACACTACCGCAGCTATATCTTCCTGATCCACCTCTTCTTTAAGAAGCGGTGAACCTGCCTGCATCTCTGCCAACTGTGATTTGAAAGACTCCAATCTTTGTTCAGCCTCACCTATTTTACCATAACGGATCTCTGCTACTTTACCAAAATCCCCGGCTCTTTCGGCTTGTTCAGCTTCCAGCTTATAATTATCAATCCGCTCTTTCTCACGCTGTATTCCGGTGATCACGGCTTTTTCACTTTCCCATTTGGCTTTTACACTGTCCCGCTTTTCAGCCAGCTCAGCCAGTTCTTTACTTAGGACTGTTTCTTTGTCTTTATTCTTTTCTCTACGAATAGCCTCTCGCTCGATCTCCAACTGCATGATTCTACGATTTAGCTCATCCAGTTCCTGCGGCAGGGAATCAATCTCCATCCTCAATTTGGCAGCAGCTTCATCCATCAAGTCAATTGCCTTATCAGGTAAGAAACGATCAGAAATATACCGCTGCGAAAGTTCCACTGCTGCTATCACTGCATCATCCTTGATCCTCACTCCATGGTGCAATTCGTATTTGTCCTTAATCCCCCGAAGTATAGAAATCGCATCTGCAGCATCGGGCTCATCAACTATCACAGCCTGAAATCTACGCTCCAGTGCTTTGTCTTTCTCAATATATTTCTGGTACTCCTTCAGCGTGGTCGCCCCTATTGCATGAAGTTCCCCTCTTGCTAAAGCCGGCTTCAACAAGTTAGCCGCATCCATGGCTCCTTCTCCGCCTCCACCAGCCCCAATAAGGGTATGGATCTCATCGATGAAGAGAATAATCTCCCCTTCTGCGTCAGTGACTTCCTTGATTACAGCTTTTAATCGCTCCTCAAACTCTCCTTTGTACTTTGCTCCTGCCACCAGTAAGCCCATATCCAAAGAGATTAAGGTCTTGGATTTAAGATTTTCAGGAACATCGCCAGAAACGATTCTTTGTGCCAACCCTTCTACGATTGCGGTTTTACCCACACCGGGTTCACCCAATAGAATCGGGTTGTTTTTGGTTCTGCGGGCCAAGATCTGAAGTACTCTCCTAATCTCCTCGTCCCGGCCTATCACAGGGTCAATCTTTCCCTTCTTGGCCATTTCATTCAGGTTTTTGGAGTATTTTTCCAATGCCTGATACTTGCTTTCTGCGTTTGGATCGGTCACTTTATTTCCTTTTCTAAGTTCTTTGATAGCTTCGATCATAGGTTTCTCGGAAATCCCCTGATCTTTTAGAATTTTTGCGGTAGCATCACCTGCAGCTAAAATTCCCAACAACAAATGTTCTACAGCCACATACTCATCTCCAAAGGTTTTGAGGTAGTCCTTGGCTTTGGTCAGTACCTGATTGGAATAGTTGGAAAGGTAAGGCTGCTGGCCACCGCTTACTTTGGGTAATTTTGCTAGTTGATCATCAACTTTTTGAGTAATCAGCTGCTTACTTGTTCCGAATTTCTTAAAAAGAAAGTCCGTCACATTCTCATCTTCTGAGAGTATTCCCTTCAAGAGGTGGGCAGGCTCAATTGCAGGTTGTCCTGCCGCAGAGGCAATTTCCAAAGCCTTTTGGATAGCCTCTTGGGATTTTATAGTGAATTGTTTGAAGTCCATAGTATAGTCGGTTATTAGTGGCATTTTAATTTACAAACTAGGACGAAAGGATTCAACTTTTCGCCCATAGTTACACCCTCTATGATCAAAACCATCTCCAATTACTTTTTTCGGTCAAAATGACTGAAAACCAACATACAACTCCTATGAAAGCAGAAAATTTGACAGAATTATCTTCCGATTAATGTCATTATACGACATAATGCCTATATAAATTTTGATTTTTTATATATTAGTTAATGCTTTTTCTCAC
This sequence comes from uncultured Algoriphagus sp., assembly GCA_965651895.1. Lineage (GTDB taxonomy): Bacteria > Bacteroidota > Bacteroidia > Cytophagales > Cyclobacteriaceae > Algoriphagus. Next base: position 9,795 of record CBFGUY010000060.1, read on the forward strand.
TAGTATTTCCACTACTGATTTTTGTCAAAATGAATTCACTTACTACAGAAGAAAATATTCTAGAACTGATCCTCAAAATCCGCAATCAAAAGGTAATGTTAGATTCTGATCTGGCGGAGATGTATGGTGTACCTACTAAACGACTCAATGAACAAGTAAAAAGAAACCCTGATCGTTTCCCCGAGGATTTTATGTTTCAATTAAAGGAAGACGAATGGAGAAACTTGAAGTCGCAATTTGCGACCTCAAGATGGGGAGGCAGACGAACTCCTCCTTATGTATTTACAGAACAGGGAGTAGCGATGTTATCTTCCGTATTGAATAGTGCTCAAGCGATCCAGGTGAATATTTCCATAATGAGGATTTTTGTAAAAATGAGGGATTGGGCCATGAACTATTCTGATTTGCAGGACAAAATCCATGAACTGCAGCAATCTGAATCTGATCAAAATCACCACATTGCTAAAATCTACCAGATTATTGAGGAACTTTTAAAGCCTGCCTTAGGTGAAAGAAAAGCTATCGGATTTAAAAAGTAGAACCCTGCTTTCTAGATGAAAGCAGGGTTCATTATTTTAATCAAAAGAAATCACTTTTGGCTGGCCGCATAATCCTCCACAGCCTGCCAAACTCTGAATACATTTTTATAGCATATTTTCTCGATCTCCTCTCTAGTATATCCTCTTTTCAGAAGCTCCGCAATCAGATTAGGAAACATGGACACGTCCTTCAATCCGGTAGGCAAGGTGTCTCCTACTCCATCAAAATCAGAACCCAGCCCAACATAATCTATCCCAACTAAATCCTTCACATAATCAATATGATCAGCTACCCGCTGAACCGTTGGGAATGGATTATTCGCAGCGGTATAGTCAGAAATGTAAGCTTGCGCAGCAGAATCCCTTCTTGAAAGGTTATTCTCTGCAAGCCAATTCACCAGGTGTTCACGAACAGCTGTGCTTCCCGCAGCATAGGCAGAATCAATAAATGTCCCTCCAAAATTGATCATCATCACCCCACCGTTCTTTGCCAGTGCCTGAATCAACTCGTCATTCATATTCCGCTCAAAACCCGGGGTAAAAGCCCTCACTGAGGAGTGCGAAGCTATTGCAGGCACCTTGGTGATGGACAAAGCATCTTTAAAAGTATCATCTGAAACATGGGAAACATCCACCATAATCCCTACTCTATTCATCTCAGCTACTACCTGCGCACCATATTCACTCAGACCATTGTAAAGCCTCACGGTGTCATAACTACTATCTCCGATCAAATTAGCCTTACCATGGGTCAGCGTGATATATCGAATGCCCCGTCCGTGAAAATATTCAACATTGGAAATATCATCTTCCAGTGCCGATCCATTTTCCATTCCCATAGGAAGAGACACTTTGCCTTCTTTAAAGTTCTTTTCTACGTCTGACGGGCTATAAGCCATGGCAAACTTATCCGGAAAAGTCTCAGCCAATCGCTCTGTCATCAAGATCAGTGAATCAGCCAAGGCCTTGGAGGATCCTGGAGTCTGCTGCAATCCTGCAGGAATATAAATTGACATAAATGGGGCGTCCAATCCTCCCTCTTTGGCTCTCGGGAAATCAAAATTGCCATCCGGGGTACGAACCGATACGTCTAAGATTTCTCGCTGCAGGGTAAATCCACCCACCTTCATCCTGTAGGGCAAATCCACATGGCCATCTACAATAATTGTCTCTTGGGCGATTTCCTTCGCTATTTCCATCCTCTCTTCATCACTGAGCAGCGTGTAATCGATTTCTTCCTCATGTACCTGCGGAGAGCAGGCCAAAATAAAACTTGCTAGAATAGCTAGACTTAAATAGTTCTTCATATGTCGGGGTTTATATTTCCTCGTAAGTTAACGGGAATTTTGATAGCCTTTCAAATAAATCCACTAATGGCATTTTTTACGTGAAGAAAGCTGAATCATGGAAAAATTAAGCCAAAAAAGACAATTGTTCACAATTTAAGCGGAAATTAACCGGATTCTGAGCCTCGCATATTCTAAGGAGGAAAAAATAAAAATCATCTTTCGGTATATCGCATTTATTTAGACCTTTATAGAAAGATTGTCCAAATCAGCTAATGGCTCAGCAATCAAATTATAGCAGTTTGAACCAGAACAGACACAATTTTTGAACATCCAAACAACCAAACCATGAAACACCAATCTAAATTGATGCTACTGGGATTATCCACTACTATGCTTTTTGCACAGTGTAATCCTCAAAAATCCAATGAAGCTAGCTCTCAGGAAGAGCTCATTGAAGAAGTGAAAACCCCAACCTTGACTAAAATCTGGGAAACGGACACCACTTTAATCACGAATGAATCAGTGCTATATGATGAATCCACTGGAAAAATCTACGTATCCAATATTGAGGGAGAACCGGCAGGCAAAGACGGCAAAGGGTCAATCTCAATTTTAGACCAGGAAGGAAATATCGTCGATCAGGAATGGGTTACCGGCTTGGACGCTCCCAAAGGGATGGGCATTGCAAATGGAAATTTATATGTCACCGATATTGACCAACTCGTAGAAATCAATTTGGAGTCAGGAAACATTACCAAAAAGTACCCCATAGAAGGCGCTGGTTTCTTAAACGATGTGGCTACTTATGAGAGCAAAGTATATTTTACAGACATGAATACCGGTAAAATCCATTTGCTTGAAGAAGGAAAAACCTCCACAGTGGCTGAAGGACATACTTCTATCAATGGTATTGCTGTGGATTCAAAAGGCTTAGTATATGGTCTTGACGGAGAAGGCTTCAAAATGATCCATCTGGACGGAACAGCTATGCTGATCAATAAAAATGTAACAGGAGGAGATGGGCTTATTATTCTTGGCGATGGAAATTACCTGGCTTCCCGCTGGGCCGGAGAGATTTATTTCATCAATGCTGAGGGTGAAACTCTTCTTTTGGACACTAAAGCTGATGAGTCCAACACAGCAGATATCGGGTTTATTCCCGGAGAAAATATAGTCCTCGTCCCTACTTTCTTCAAAAATAAGGTGGTGGCCTACAAGCTTGACTATTGATTTAATTTTACTCTATTAGAGCAAAAGAGCCTCCAAACGGAGGCTTTTTTAAATATATTGAACCCAAGCACCAAAATAAGCCTTATACTTACAAATGGCTCCCTTAGGAATCCAAGATGCCATCTTCCCCGTTTAGGATAGTACGAACTCTTTTTAGTAAAAGAGTTCTTCTCCCATCCTAAATTTGAACAGGTTTAAAATCTTCCCGTGACAGATAGTATAATTCTATCATTTATTCTCCCAATTGTAAGTAAATTTGTCCAAACTCAAAATCACCCCGAGAAGGAGCATATTCGGGCATAAATATATCAAAGATGAAATCAGCTGAAATAGATTACGAACTAGAAAAGAACATCGAGGTCATTTCTCAATTAGATGATCTTGTTGGAGAGGCTGTGGATAATATTCTGGTAGATCCAGACAAATGTTGGCAACCTACAGATTTCCTTCCCGATTTCGGAGATCCCGATATTCATGATGAAATCAAATCTCTTCAAAAGAGATCCGAGGGAATTCCAGATACGGTTTTGACATCTTTGGTCGGGAATATGATCACCGAAGAAGCCCTGCCTAGTTACCAGACTTACTTCAATTTAATTCCCGGCATCAATTCTGAGCGAAGCCTATTGTCAGAATCCGGATGGGTACGCTGGTCCAAATCCTGGACTGCTGAGGAAAACCGCCACGGCGACCTGTTGAACAAGTATCTCTATATGACAGGACGGGTGGACATGAAGGCGGTAGAGCAGACCATCCATAGATTATTGATGAATGGATTCGATCCTAATTCAGGGAATGATCCGTATCAGGCTATTGTCTATACTTCTTTTCAGGAAAGGGCCACTAAAATCTCCCATGTCAATACCGGTAAACTTGCAGATATCGCAGGAGATCCAGTTCTGGGAAGAATCTGCAAACAAATCGCGGGAGATGAAGCCAGGCATGAAAAAGCGTATAAAAGCTTTATGTCAGCAATCTTTGAAATCGACCCGAATGGAGCCATCATTGCTTTTGAAAAGCTCATGAGAAAGCAAATCGTGATGCCTGCTGTGCTGATGGGTAAGGGCGGATCTAATCCTTCCCTGTTTACCCAATTCTCTGAAGTGACCCAAAAAGTAGGGATTTATACCGGATGGGATTATGCCAGAATCATCGACCATTTGGTGAGTTTATGGAAAATAGAAAGTCTGACTGGACTAAATGATGTAGCAGCAAAGGCTCAGGATTATCTGGCAAAATTATCTGAAAGATACATGAGGCTAGCAGATCGGATGAAAGCCCCAGAAGAAGTAAAACTTGCATGGCTTAAATAGCCGATAAATCATATTATTTCAAATCCTTTCCCCTTTCGGAAAGGATTTTTTGGTTGTAGCTTGTATGTTTATCTTAGCTGCGATCTCCAATAGGATACCGGAACGTACCCGTCTCCAGCATTTCTTTTCTAGAAACATTCCCAACAACTGCCGACCTTTAGTTTATGGACAATACCCAAGTAGAAAACATATCACTCGCCTACCTCCAACCCTCGGACTACAAGGCGCTAAAGGCCGCCATGATAGAAGCATACCGATCTATGCCAGGCTCCCACTGGGAAGAGAGCCAGATAGAAACACTGATCAACAAATTCCCGTCAGGCCAGGTGGTCATCAAAATAAACGACCAACTCGCAGGCTGTGCGCTCTCTATTATTGTTAATGATGCGGAATTGGAGGGGGAGCATACTTATAGAGACATTACAACAAACTTCACTTTTGACAACCACAACAATGCCGGTGACATGCTTTACGGCATTGATGTTTTCATCAAACCAGAATTCCGGGGACTGAGATTAGGTAGAAGATTGTATGATTATCGGAAAGAACTCTGTGAAAAACTTAATCTGAAAGGTATTGTCTTTGGTGGCAGAATCCCCAATTACCACAAATATGCAGATCAGATGGGGCCAAAGGAATATTTGGAAAAAGTGAAAATGAAGGAGATTCATGATCCTGTTTTGAATTTCCAGCTGGCAAATGACTTTCATCCTGCACGGATCATGAAAAACTATCTGGAAGGCGATACCGCATCCAGTGAGTTTGCTGTTCTACTTGAATGGAATAATATTTTCTATGAAAAACCGACCAAAAAAGCCTCCAGCAATAAGACCATCGTACGGCTAGGTTTGATTCAATGGCAAATGCGGCTATATGACAATCTGGATGAGCTGATGCAGCAGGCGGAGTATTTCATTGATGCTGTTTCTGGATACCGTTCGGATTTCGCATTGTTTCCTGAGCTTTTTAACGCCCCGTTGATGGCCGAATTTAATCACCTCAGCGAAGCTCAGGCCGTGAGGGGACTGGCCAAATATACTGACGAAATCGTCAAGCGCTTTGCGCAGCTTTCCGTTTCTTACAATATCAATATCATTACCGGCTCCATGCCGAAAATCAAAAATGACAAGCTCTACAACGTAGGCTATCTTTGCAAGCGTGATGGATCGATTGAGACCTATGAAAAGCTCCATATCACTCCATTAGAAGCCAAAGTATGGGGAATGCAGGGAGGAAGCATGCTGAAAGCTTTTGATACTGATTGCGGAAAAATCGGTATTTTGATTTGCTATGACGCAGAGTTCCCTGAGCTGAGTCGACTCCTAGCCGAAGAAGGCATGGACATACTTTTCATCCCTTTTCTGACTGACACCCAAAATGGCTATTCCCGCGTCCGCAATTGTGCGATGGCAAGGGCAATAGAGAACGAATGCTACGTAGCCATGGCAGGAAGCGTGGGCAATCTCCCGAAAGTGCATAATATGGATATGCAATACGCACAATCCATGGTGATCACGCCATGTGATTTCCCATTTCCCAGCAATGGAATCAAAGCTGAGGCTACTCCCAATAACGAAATGACACTAATCGCAGATGTGGATCTGTCTTTACTGAGAGAATTAAACGAATTTGGAAGTGTCCGAAACCTAAAGGACAGAAGAAAAGACCTGTTTGAACTTAGGCTGAAAGATATCCCAAAATAATCACGAAAAGATGCGTTCTACTGCACCAAAGAAGATTTAACGCAATAAACCAGATGATCAAGGTAGGAAAACCTCTACTTGCCTACATGGATCAGCTATCAATAATATCTTGGGAGATGAGCCGGTAGATTTCTGCAATGCTTTCATTGTAGCTTAAAAAGCGGTGATGGTCTTCAAGGGTCTCGTAGTCCTCACGTATAGCCGGCCCTGTTTGTGCTGCCTTGGCTCCCAATTGCAGACTCTTGGAAATTGTCTCTATGATTAAGGGTTTGAGCATTTCAAAATCCAAACCCTGCCGGTGCATTACTTCCTCCGCAATCCTGATCATATGATTAGAGAAGTTGCTTGCAAAAACTGCCGCAATGTGCATCGCCTTTCTATCCTTTGACCTCACTGTATAAGTTAAAGGAGATAGACTTTTAGCAAGCTTTTTCAGCTTTTGCAAAGTCTCCTCGTCATCTGATTCAAGCAGGAAAGGCACTTCATCAAATTCGATTTTTCTGCCTTTGGTAAATGTCTGTAAGGGATAAAATATCCCCGTGTATGTGGCCGAACTATAATTCAACATGTCCAATCCTACGGAACCCGAAGTATGAACCAAGATGGAATCCTCAGGCAGGATAATCTCATCAGCAACATCAAGAATCGCTGCATCCTTTACCGCTAGGATAAAGATCTCCGCTTCACTGGCAGAAAAATCCAGGTCATCTTTTGGCTCGCCCGCATACACCCGATCGGCTATCATCTCCGCACTTTGGAGTGACCGTGCATATACCTCGGTAATTACATGCCCGGCATCCTCTAAAGCCGGAGCCAGGTGCCATGCGACATTACCGGCACCTATAATTGCTATGTTAAACTTCATGATGGAATTAACTCAATTTTCCTGAAAAAGAAAAAACCATCCGAATCTCTCCGGATGGTAATAAACAGCAAGGTTAATTCAATACTATATGTGCAAAGCTCTATTATCAGTAGCTGCCAAACAAGCCTCCTTGAACGCTTCTGTATAAGTAGGATGCGCATGGGACATTCTGGAAATATCCTCCGCCGAAGCTCTATACTCCATTGCCACCACAGCCTCGGCGATCATATCAGCCGTTCGTGGGCCGATCATATGTACACCCAGGATTTCGTCAGTTTCGGCATCCGCCAATACCTTCACCAGCCCGTCTGTATCCATAGAGGCTCTTGCCCTTCCAGAGGCCATGAATGGGAATTTCCCTGTCTTATACTTGACCCCTTTTTCCTTCAATTGCTCTTCTGTATATCCAACAGCAGCTACTTCAGGCCAAGTGTAAACCACACCGGGAATCAGGTTATAATTGATGTGGGGTTTTTGTCCCAAAATCGTTTCTGCGACGAATACACCTTCTTCTTCGGCCTTATGGGCTAGCATTGCGCCTTTTACCACATCCCCGATTGCATAGATATTAGGAACATTGGTCTGTAGATGCTCATTGACTTCAACTTGCCCTCTTTCAGTGATTTTCACTCCTGCAGCTTCAGCATTCAAACCATCTGTATAAGGTCTTCTTCCTATGGATACCAATACATAATCACCTTTTACTTCTACGGTCTCACCTTTAGAATCCTCCGCTTTTACTGTCACCTCTTTACCTTTCTTCTCAACCGCAGTAACCTTATGCTTCAAATAAAACTCGAAACCAATTTTTTTCAAGGATTTTTGAAGTTCTTTGCCCATGGTACGATCCATCGTAGGAATCAAAGAATCCATGAATTCAATTACAGAAACTTTTGCCCCCAATCTGGCATAGACTGAACCAAGCTCCAGACCAATTACCCCACCGCCTATTACGACCAGATGCTTGGGGATTTCTTTTAGATTCAAAGCCTCTGTAGAGGTTATTATCCGGTCTTTGTCCAGCTTTATAAAAGGCAAAGATGAAGGCTTTGAGCCAGTAGCTATGATGATGTTTTTACCTTGGATATCAGACGAAGAACCATCATCCTTAGTCACTTTCACTGTAGTAGTATCCACAAAAGACCCCAATCCTTGATGAACCTCGATTTTGTTCTTTTTCATCAAATACTGGATGCCATCCGTGTTTTGCTTTACCACGTCGTTTTTGCGGGTGATCATCTGCTTAAGATCTACTTTCAGGTTACTCAGCTTGATCCCATGAGTTTCAAAAGTATGGGCAGCATTATGAAAGTGCTCAGAGGAATCCAAAAGTGCCTTAGATGGAATACAACCAACATTCAGGCAAGTTCCTCCAAGCGTAGGGTATTTTTCAACAAGGGCGGTTTTTAACCCCAACTGCGCACAGCGAATCGCTGCCACATACCCTCCGGGACCAGAACCTATTACTATTACGTCGTACATTATTTTAGATTTTAGTAGTTAGTAGCAAGTATCAAGACTTACCCTTACTTATAATTGAAATACTATTGTATCAGGATTGGGAGTACTTACAATGAGCTCATTTGAAAGCACTCCCCCTCTTGATACTTTGTACTAGTGACTAGATACTTTTTAAACTCCAAACAACAATCTTGTCGGATCTTCGAGCAATTCTTTCACTCGAACCAAGAAGCTTACCGATTCGCGGCCATCTATGATTCTGTGATCATAAGAAAGCGCTACATACATCATAGGTAAGATTACCACTTCCCCGTTCACGGCCATAGGTCGCTGTACGATGTTGTGCATACCTAGAATTGCAGATTGAGGAGCATTGATGATCGGGGTGGACATCATAGACCCGAAGATTCCTCCGTTGGTCAAGGTAAAGGTACCTCCTGTCATTTCCTCAATAGAAAGCTTGTTGTCCCTGGCTTTTCCAGCCAATCTCACCACTTCCTTTTCGATCTGGTCAAAGCTCATCGCTTCTGCGTTCCTGATTACTGGGACTACCAAGCCTTTAGGAGCGGAGACGGCAATGGAAATATCACAGTAGTCATTATATACTATTTCATTGCCATCGATTTTTGCATTCACCGCTGGCCATTCTTGTAGAGCCACGCATACTGCTTTGGTAAAGAAAGACATGAATCCGAGTCCTACGCCATGTTTTTCTTTAAACTGTTCTTTGAACTTGGATCTCAAATCCATGATCGGCTTCATGTTCACCTCATTGAAGGTAGTCAGCATTGCTGTCTCATTCTTCACAGAAACCAATCGCTTGGCAACAGTTTTTCTTAAAGATGACATTTTCTCTCTGCGCTCATCTCTGGAACCTGCCACAGGCGCAGGAGCCGAAACCGACGTTGCTTTGCTTTCTGCTTTAGCAGGTGCTGGAGCTGCTTTCTGGGCATTCTGAGCATCTTCTTTGGTAATTCTACCATCCTTGCCACTTCCTTGCACCGACTCAGGAGAAACTCCCTTTTCAGCCAAGATTTTGGAAGCTGCAGGAGAAGCATGGCCAGTGGCATAGTTAGTATTCCCAGAAGCAGATGATGCTTCCGGTGCAGAAGACTGATCAGAAGCTGGTTCCGCTGCCGGCTCACCTTCGGTCACCTCGATCTTGCAGATCATACCGCCAATCTCCAAGACATCTCCTTCCTGCGCTACATGACGGAGAATTCCCGATGCCTCAGCAGGCAATTCAAAAGTTGCTTTATCCGAATCTACCTCAGCGATAATCTCATCAAGTTTCACATAATCCCCATCCGCCTTGATCCAATTTGCCAAGGTCACCTCAGTGATGGATTCCCCTACAGTGGGCACTACCATTTCCTTAACTTCGCCGGTAGCCTTAGAACCTGACGATTTCTCTTCAGTTTTTGATTGAGGTTCAGCTGCTTTGGTCGGCTCAGATTTACCTGGAGTGCCAGCCTCATCGATTTCACAGATCACAGCTCCGATTTCCAGCACATCGCCTTCCTGCGCTTTGATTTTCAGTACTCCGGCAGCTTCGGCAGGAAGCTCAAAAGTAGCTTTGTCAGACTCAAGCTCACATAGGACTTCATCCATCTGAACCTCGTCTCCGTCTTTTTTAAACCATTGGCCGATGGTAACTTCCGTGATGGACTCTCCTACAGCCGGAACTTTAATTTCTTTGCTCATAAGTTTTCTTTTTTTTCTCTTTTATGGTCAAAAAGAGAGGAACAAAATGATACGATTATTTTGGAGTTCTTTATCAAAAAGAGCTGTGATTAATTCAATTTCAGTGCTTGGGCGATGATACTCTTCTGCTCTTCCACATGGACTTTGTTATACCCTGTAGCTGGCGAGGCACTCGCTTTCCTTGCGATTACGTCCATTGGGATTTCTTTGTAAAGCAATCTCAACAAATAATTCCAATAACCCATATTGGACGGTTCTTCCTGAACCCATACTACTTCCGCTTCTGGATATCCTGCCAGTACTTCCAGCATCTGCTTTTTAGGAAGTGGATGCAATTGCTCTAATCTGATGATCGCCACGTCTTTTACTTTTTCCTTTTCTCTGGCTTCATCGAGATCATAATAAACCTTTCCGGAGCAAAGCACTACCCTCTTCACATCCTTGGCAGCAACAGTAGTATCAGGTATCACTTCACGGAATTTACCGGAGGTGAATTCTGCCAAAGGAGACACCACCTTAGGATGTCTAAGTAGGGACTTCGGAGACATCACTATGCAAGGCTTTCTGAATTCCCAGGCAAGCTGTCTTCTGAGTAAATGGAAGAAATTGGAAGGCTCAGTCACATTCGCAACGATTGTATTGTATTCTGCTGCCAACTGTAGGAAACGTTCTGGACGAGCATTGGAATGCTCTGGCCCCTGGCCTTCGTAGCCATGAGGAAGCAGCATGACCAGTCCGTTCATTTTTTGCCACTTTGATTCACCCGAAGTGATAAACTGGTCAATCATCGTCTGGGCACCATTGGCAAAATCCCCAAACTGTGCTTCCCAAATAGTCAAAGAATTAGGGTTGGCCATGGCATAGCCATATTCAAAACCCAATACAGCGTATTCGGAAAGAAGTGAGTTGTAAATGTAGAACTCACCTTTTCTGTCCTTCATTTCCTTAAGGGAATTGTAGGCTTT
>CBFGUY010000061.1:0-20861 GCA_965651895.1 uncultured Algoriphagus sp.
CCCAGCGACCTCTTCGGGTTCCTAGTAAACTTTACGGTTTGAAAATAACCAAAAAAGGCTGCCAATCGGCAGCCTTTCCCTTTTTGTCTTAAAGCCGATTAAGCTTCTTCGCTGGCATAGTCCTCCACAGGAATACAGCTACAGATCAGGTTCCTATCCCCGTAAGCCGAGTCAATTCTACGCACACTAGGCCAGAATTTATTCTCTTTCACATAGCTCAATGGATAAACTGCCTTTTCTCTTGAATATGGCAGATCCCAATTGTCAGTAAGTACCATTGTAGCCGTGTGAGGTGCATTTTTCAATACATTTTCCACCTTATCAGCTGCTCCATCTTCTATCTCCTGGATTTCGGCACGGATAGAGAGAAGCGCATCACAGAACTTATCCAATTCCGCCATGGTCTCAGATTCAGTAGGCTCGATCATCAACGTGCCTGCGACCGGGAAAGAAACCGTAGGTGCATGGTATCCATAATCCATCAGTCGTTTAGCGATATCTTCTACTTCCACTCCTACTTCCTTGAATGCCCTGCAGTCCACAATCATTTCATGGGCAGCTCTACCCTGGGTTCCTGTGTATAAGATAGGGAAGTGGTTTTTCAATCGCTCCTTGATATAATTGGCATTTAAGATGGCCATTTTGGTGGCATTCTTCAATCCATCTCCTCCCATCATAGCGATGTAAGCATAGGAGATAGGTAATATACTCGCACTGCCATAAGGTGCAGCCGAAATAGAAGATACAGCCTGCTCACCACCAGCTTTTACCACAGGGTTGCCTGGTAGGAAAGGTGCCAAATGACTGGCGACACAAATAGGCCCCATGCCAGGCCCCCCACCCCCGTGAGGAATACAGAAGGTCTTGTGAAGGTTTAGGTGACAGACGTCAGCCCCGATTCTTCCCGGACTGGTCAAGCCTACCTGAGCATTCATGTTTGCACCATCCATATATACCTGACCACCATTTTCATGAATAATCTGGCAGATTTCCTGGATCCCCACTTCGAACACGCCGTGAGTGGAAGGATATGTGACCATAAGAGAAGAAAGATCCTTGCTGTGAGCAGTAGCTTTAGCTCTTAGATCATCTATGTCAATATTCCCCTTTTCATCGCATTTCACCAACACTACTTTCATACCTGCCATTACAGCAGAAGCCGGATTGGTACCATGGGCGGAGGTAGGGATCAAGGCTACATTCCTATGATGGTCACCCCTGCTCTGATGATAGGCTCTGATGACCATCAGACCGGCAAACTCACCCTGAGCACCTGAATTTGGCTGAAGGGATGTATCCGCAAATCCGGTAATCTCATTCAGCCAGTGTCTCAGGTTAGCAAAAAGCTCCTGATATCCCGCAGTCTGGTCTGTCGGGGCAAATGGGTGGATTTGACCGAACTCTGGCCAAGTCACAGGAATCATTTCCGCTGTAGCATTCAGCTTCATGGTACAAGAACCCAAAGAAATCATGGAATGTACTAAAGACAAATCCTTATTTTCCAACCGCTTGATATAGCGAAGCATTTCATGCTCACTTTGGAAATTATTGAAAACCGGATGGGTAAGGAACTCGGAAGTCCTCACCAGAGCCTCCGGTAACTCCAGAGTAATATCCTCCGCCAACGCAGTCAAATCAGGAGTCGCCAGACCTTTTGCTTTTGCAAACACCTCAACTACAGACATAATATCTGCTAAGGTTTTAGCTTCGTCAAAAGACAGGAAAACTATGTCATACTCATAGCGGAAATTCATTTTGGCCGAAAGGGCCAAAGACTGTATGGCATTCAGCGACTTAGCTTCTATGCGGATCTTAATGGTATCAAAGTAATTTTTCGAAGGCACCTCATATCCTAGTTGCTTTAAGGCATTTGCCGTAAGTTTTGCCAGCCCATGTGTTCTCAGCGCAATATTTTTAAGCCCTTTTGGCCCGTGATACACTGCATAGAAACTTGCCATCACTGCCAGAAGAACCTGCGCTGTACAGATGTTTGAAGTCGCCTTTTCTCGCTTTATATGTTGTTCGCGGGTCTGTAAAGCCATTCTGTAGGCTTTGTTCCCCTCCCGATCCTGGGACACGCCGATGATTCTTCCGGGAATCTGCCGCTTATACGCTTCTTTGGTTGCAAAAAAACCTGCATGCGGACCGCCATATCCCATAGGGACGCCAAAGCGCTGGGAAGACCCAACCACTACATCCGCTCCCATTTCACCAGGAGAAGTGAGAATTGTCAAGGCCAACAGATCAGCGGCAAAAACAGTAGTCACGTTATTTTCTTTAGCAGATGCCAAAAGTGCCGAGTAATCTCTCGCTTCCCCATCTGCGTCTGGATACTGGAATAAAACTCCGAATAGATTTTTGTCCGTCAAGTCCAGGGAATCAATAGAACCAAAGACCAACTCGATTCCGACCGGTTCAGCCCTTGTCTCCAATACAGCTTTAGTCTGAGGGAATACTTTTTCATCGACAAAGAACTTTGTTGCATTCTTCTTTTCTCTTGGCTTTACCGCAAAAAGCATGTTCATCGCTTCGGCAGCAGCGGTTCCCTCATCCAAGAGAGAAGCATTTGCCAGCTCCATACCTGTAAGCTCCATCACTACGGTCTGGAAATTGATCAAGGCTTCCAATCTGCCCTGGGCGATTTCCGCTTGGTATGGAGTGTATGCCGTGTACCATCCCGGGTTTTCAAGTACGTTTCTCAAAATCACACCGGGAACAAGGGTGTCATAGTAACCCAAGCCTATAAAGGACTTGAACACTTTGTTTTTAGAAGCTAGCTTTTTAAAATCCTTCAAAAACTCCGACTCCAACTTTGCCGATGGCAGATCCAACGGACCATCCAATTGTATAGATTTCGGTACAGTTTGATTGATTAATTCCTCTAAAGTTGAGGCTCCGATTTTCTCCAGCATCGCTGAAATCTCTGCATCTGTCGGGCCGTTGTGTCTGCTCTCAAATTTGACAGCGTTAGAAAGATTGATCTTCATATAAGAACGTTAAAACGATAAACTATTTGGGTTTGAAATTGGCTGATTTTTCAAGCTGCAAAGGTACAATATATTGAAAGATAAAGCTTTCTTGAGACCCATTATTTCCCTTGAGTTAAGTCAAAATATACAAGCGGTTTATTGAAGGGCTGAAAAATTCTCTAGTTTAGCGGCACAAAAATGTAAAAGATTGAATTCTACGCTATCTCACTTTCTAATGCAAGGAAATGAACGCAGTCAATTTCAATCTGAAATCAAAAAAACCTAACTATAAACTGATGAACAAAAGTCTGTTATTGACGGGCGCAATGGCTTTAGGTCTTGCACTGCCGTCCTTGGCACAGCAACCTGTCCAGGTGAAGTATGCCAACACAATCACGGTTGATGACCTAAAAGAACGCCTCACCTACCTTGCTTCCGATGAGATGAAGGGAAGGGATACCGGTTCTGAGGAGCAAAAAGTAGCTGCAAATTACCTTGCGGATTTTTACAGAAAAATCGGGCTGTCCGGACCGGCAGGGGGAAGCTACCTTCAGCCGGTGGAGCTGGTAAGCGCCTCGTTCAAGGAAGTTAGCCTGAAAGTAGGCAAGCAAAAACTTGCGGAGAATGTAGATTTCGTCTTTATCGGAGACGGGGATATGAAAAAAGCCTCCAAAACAGATCTGGTGTTTTTAGGCTTAGTCTCTGATGAAAACCTGGCTAAAGTTGACGTGAAAGACAAGCTGGTTGGAATCTGGGCGGTAGGTGTGAGATCTAATGATCTTTTGACCAAAGTAATGGATGCCGGAGCTGCGGGTATTGTGATAGTAACGATGGAAGGGCAGGCAAACTTTGACAGAGTAGCCGGACGCTACCAAAGCCTGGTTGGCAAAGGAAGGGTGGGTTTTGCAAAACCGGCGGAGCAAAAACCTGTATTTATGGTAAGTTCAGACAAAATGGCTGAACTATTCAATACACCGGTGGAAGAATTGAAAGAAGCCGCAAAATCAAATCCCCAATCAATCAAATCCCAAAAAACCTCTTATCAAATCCAAAAAGAAGTAAAAGAAATAGAAAGCTCCAATGTAATGGGGTACTTGGAAGGAAGTGATAAAAAAGATGAACTGATTGTCGTTTCTTCACATTACGATCACGTGGGGGTTAGTAGCACCGGAGAAGTATTTAACGGCGCAGATGATGATGGATCCGGGACTGTCTCCGTCACAGAAATCGCTGAGGCATTTGCTCTTGCCGCAAAAGATGGCATCAAACCGAGAAGATCTATACTTTTCCTTAATGTCACTGGGGAGGAAAAAGGACTTTTGGGATCGGAATACTACTCTGACCACCCGATCTTTCCCCTAGAAAACACTGTTGCTAATTTCAACATTGACATGGTAGGAAGAATTGACTATGAATACCAAGATGCTGAAAACACAGATTTCGTCTATGTGATCGGTTCAGAAATGCTTTCCACAGACTTGAAAAAAATCCTGGAATACAACAACATCACCTATTCTGACCTGATCTTGGACTACAGATATGATGCTGAAGATGACCCAAATAGATTCTACTACAGATCAGATCATTACAACTTTGCTAAACATAACATCCCTGTCGCTTTCTTCTTCAACGGAGTACATGATGACTATCACCAGGTGACAGATACGGTGGACAAAATTGAGTTTCCGCTTATGGAAAAAAGGGCAAAGCTGATTTTCTATACGGTTTGGGATGTTGCGAACAGGGAGAACAGACTGCGCGTGGACGGAACAAACAACAGAACAGAAAGATAAAAATGCCCAGCTTTTTTTAGACATGTTAGAAGGCTATTGGAGAGATCCGATAGCCTTTTCTCTGTTATGCAACTACTGTGAAAGGAGCGAAATTTCGATTTCATCCGACTTAATCAATCTTCAAATTTTATAAAACGATATCTTTGCATCTCCAACGCAAACCAACAACCCGTGTATAAATCTATACTCAAGCCGCTCTTTTTCCTTAAAAAGCCAGAAGAAGCCCACCATTTCACCGTGAATCTCACCAAATTGACATTTAATCTCCCTTTGGCTGGCGCTTTGGTAAAATCAAATTTCAAGGTAGAGGATAAGCGATTAGAGCGGGAGGTTTTTGGTTTGAAATTCAAAAACCCGGTAGGATTGGCTGCCGGCTTTGACAAAGACGCCAAAGTCATTGATGAAATGGCAATGTTAGGTTTCGGCTTCATAGAAATAGGCACCCTGACACCAAAACCGCAGGAGGGGAATCCCAAACCCCGTCTTTTCAGACTTCCTGAGGACGAATCCCTGATCAACCGAATGGGCTTCAACAACGGTGGTGTGGAAGAGGCTGTCAAGCGCTTGAAAACACGTAAATCCTCCGTGCTGGTAGGCGGAAACATCGGCAAAAACAAAACCACACCAAATGAAAATGCCGTCGAAGATTACTTAATCTGTCTGGAAGCTCTGCATGACTATGTGGATTATTTTGTGGTGAATGTAAGTTCGCCCAATACCCCAAATCTTCGTGATCTTCAGGAAAAAGAACCCCTGACAAAATTACTTCAGGCAGTCAAAAACGCTAATGATCTTAAGAGTAAACCTAAACCTATCCTGCTGAAAATCGCTCCTGATCTGACAAACGGGCAACTGGATGATATTATAGAAATCGTGCAGGACACAAAAATAGACGGAATCATAGCGACCAACACCACCATAGACCGTTCACAACTGAGCACTTCCCCTGCAACAGTAGAAGCAGTCGGTGCCGGAGGAGTAAGCGGCAAAGTATTGGGAAAAAGAAGCACCGAAGTAATCCGGTATCTATCTGAGAAGTCCAACAAGGCCTTTCCTATCATCGGAGTAGGCGGTATCTTCTCAGCAGAAGATGCCATAGAAAAGCTTGAGGCAGGAGCTAGCCTGATTCAGGTGTACTCGGGCATGATTTATGAGGGACCTGGGCTGATCAAAAAGATTAACCAAGGATTATTGGCTTATTTTTCATAGTAATTTGTCAATCTAAATTCATTAATCTTAACTTAAATCGGATTTGAATCGAATACATGGCCACCAATTCACCTAGGACCAATACTTTTAGAAAAAAAGGAGAACCTACCAAAAAGAAAGGAGCCGGCATCAAGGCACCAAGGCTTTCTTTTGGAAAGATAAATACTGCCAAAATCAGCCTTACCCTAGGTATTTTGTTGATGTCCACCGGTATATTCCTATTTATCGCCTTTGTCAGTTACCTGCTCAATGGGCCGGCTGATCAGAGCTTGGTAATGAACAATCCGAATGCCGCCATACGCGAAGCTGCCCGGGAATCCACCAATTGGCTTGGCTACCTGGGTGCACAGGCTGGCAATTGGCTGATATACAGATGGTTCGGGATTTCAGCTTTTTTGCTACCTCCATTTTTGTTCTTATTGGGATTCAAATGGGCTTTTAAGATCTCCTTGATCTCTCTTACGCGTTATACAGCCTTTGCCCTTTTCTTCACATTCTGGCTAGGCTTACTTACTGGCTATGTAGTGATTTTGATACAAGGATATTCCTATTGGAGCTTTCTTTCGGGTGGCTTCGGATATGAATTGGCCAAGCTCTCAGCAGATTTCTTAAGTTGGGGCACCTTTATCCTCCTAGGGGGCTCCATGCTAATATTCGTGATATTTTTCTTTGATATCGACAAGCTGGATTGGTTTAGCAGCAAATCTACTGAGGCAGATCTGGATGATAATGAAATAGACATACCCCCTGCAGCCCCTGTCAAAAATCCTTTTAAAGACGATCTGGAGCTTGAAGAGGAAGAAGAAATTGAAGACGATGGCAGCTCATGGACCATAAAAGACCAAGATGGGAAAACTTCTGATCCAATAGAACTGGATCCAGCGTCTAAACCGAATCCTAAGAAAGAAGAAATAGCTTTCGATATTCCCCAGCTCAATATTCTGGATCCTATCGTGGATAGAGAGGCAGAGAAAAAAATCGAAGAAAAAAACTTCTCTGTGGTGAAGGCAGCCGGAGAGGAAAAAACTGCCGAAGAAGTAGAGAATCTAGACGCCTATGATCCTACCTTGGATCTTCCACATTATAAATATCCCACGCTAGATCTACTGAATGAATATGACGTTCAGAAAGTCACTGTCAGTCGGCAGGAACTGGAGGACAACAAAAACAAGATTGTAGAGACTCTTGAAAACTTCAAGATCGGCATACAGGAGATCAAAGCTACAATCGGGCCTACAGTAACCCTATATGAGATTGTTCCTGAACCAGGAGTAAAAATCTCCAAGATCAAGAATCTGGAAGATGATATTGCGCTTAGCTTGGCTGCGCTTGGCATACGGATCATTGCTCCTATCCCAGGCAAAGGGACTATAGGGATAGAAGTACCTAATAAAAACCGTGAGCTGGTACCGGCAAGAGCTGTTTTGGGCACTGAGAAATTCATGCGCTCTGACAAGGATCTTCCTATTGCTTTGGGAAAAACTATTTCTAATGAAGTCTTTGTAGCTGATCTTGCTAAAATGCCGCACTTACTGATGGCCGGGGCTACCGGGCAAGGTAAATCTGTGGGCTTGAATATGATCCTTGCTTCTTTGATCTACAAAAAGCACCCTTCTCAATTGAAATTTGTGCTTGTAGATCCTAAGAAGGTAGAACTCACGCTTTTCAATAAGATAGAAAGGCATTTCCTGGCAAAACTCCCTGGCGCAGAAGAAGCAATTATCACCGATACCAAAAAGGTAATCTACACGCTGAATTCCCTGTGTATCGAAATGGACAACCGATATAATCTCCTAAAAGATGCAGGTGCCAGGAATCTGAAAGAGTACAACGCAAAGTTTATTGCCCGTAAACTCAACCCTGACAAGGGCCATCATTTTATGCCCTACATAGTTCTGGTGATTGATGAATTGGCGGATTTGATGATGACAGCAGGTAAGGAGATCGAAGGCCCCATAGCCCGGCTGGCACAGCTAGCCCGAGCTATCGGTATCCACCTGGTAGTGGCTACCCAGCGACCATCTGTAAATGTGATCACAGGTATTATCAAGGCAAATTTCCCTGCCAGATTATCGTTCCGGGTAACTTCCAAAATCGATAGCCGTACCATTTTAGATGCCGGAGGGGCAGATCAATTGATAGGTATGGGGGATATGCTCCTATCTCATGGTTCAGAAGTGATCCGTATCCAGTGCGCTTTCTTGGACACTCCTGAGGTGGATTCTATCTGTGATTGGATAGGAGAGCAAAAAGGCTATTCAGACGCTTATTTGCTCCCTGAATTTGAGGGAGAAGATGGAGACAACTCAGCAAGTGACGTGGACTTTTCGGATTTAGATCCGCTTTTCAATGACGCGGCGAGATTACTTGTACTGCATCAGCAAGGAAGCACTTCCTTGATCCAGCGCAAACTAAAACTAGGCTACAATCGGGCGGGTAGAATCATTGACCAGCTAGAAGCTGCGGGTATTGTAGGCGCTTTTGAGGGGTCAAAAGCCAGGGAAGTCCTAATTCAGGATGAAGCCAGTTTGGAACGGTTATTGGAGAGCTTGTAATAGCTGTTCAAAAAGTTCAAACAGCCTAATTCATGAAAAAAATCGCCTTATTTTATACGCTTTTTCTTTTTCTTTCCTGCTCATTCCAAGCCTCTGCTCAGAAGGATCCCAAAGCAAAAACTGTATTGGATGCCATGAGCAAGAAATTCCAGGAAATGAATGGTTTCACTGCAAATTTCGACTTTACCTTCCAGGATGCATCAGGTACAAGTGACCGCCAATCCGGTGAAATAGCGGTGAAAGGCGAAAAATACCGTCTTAAACTCCCCGATCAGGAGATTTTCAACGATGGAAAAACAGTCTGGACTTTTATCCAATCTGATAATTACAAAGAAGTCACCATCAACGATGCTTCGCAGATGGAGGGAGAGCTTACTCCATCCAATATTTACCGGATATATGAGTCTGGCTATAGCTATAAATTGATCGGTGAAAGGCAATTTCAAGGCAAAGCGGCACAGGTAGTAGAATTACTAGCTGAAAAAAACAACGCCCCTTTTGAGCAGGTGAAGCTGATGATAGACAAAAGCAACTTTAGCCTGTTGGGATGGGAAATGTTTGATGGTCAGGGAGGAGTATTTTCCTACACATTCCAAAACCTGAAATTAGACTCCTCTATTCCGGCCTCCCATTTTGTATTTGACACTAAGCAATATCCGGGGATAGAAGTGATTGATTTGAGGTAAATGGAAATCAAAAAATAATACTGTTTAAAAACCAATCAGGCAATCCCCATTACTATTTTTGCGCTATAGACACAAAAAACCGGAACATAAACTTGCAAATGTGAGTTTACTTAGTTAAATAAAGGGCTTTTAAACGTCCAACTAACCTTATCTCCTCAAAACGATGACTCAAGAATTTGAGACACAGGATCAGTCAATTAAAGAATCCGTAACTAACGATTGGTTTGAAAAAACAATCGTCGGGCTTTCGGCTGATCAATTAACTTATGAAACAAAAACTCTTGACCCCCAGTCACGAGAATTTTACGAGCAAATAGCAACAGGAAATCTGAGTGAGTTAATGCAGAAGATGACCGTTAACATGCAGCAATATTACTTTAGAGAAATCATCAACGTTTTTTTCACGGAATTATTTACTATCAGAAAAAGTAAAAAACCAAAAAAACTTGCGTTTGACTATAAAGGAAAGCAGATTATGATATGGGTTGAGATCCCAGAAAATGATGAGAAAATGGAAGACGATATCTTCATGTCTGAGGCTACTGCGAATTATAAATTCAGTAACACAGGATTTAACTTGTCTGCTACCATAGTAGAAGATTCCGACAAATTACCTATTCCACCTCATTACATAAACTTCGAATTTCAAAAAGTTCAGTAATGGCCTTGTTCTCGGATTACATTAATCAGGCAAAAAGTAACCTAAAATTCCTCTTTGAAGTTAATAATAAAACTGCAGCCTATTATGACTGGCAAGTAACAGTCAGCTTTTACGTTGGAGTTCATTTAATCAATGCCTACTTGGTAAAAGAAAGAGGAATGAGTTTCAACTCTCATACAGAAACTTTTGACGCCATTAATCCTGCAAATTCTCTCTCTCCACTAAAATTAAGTGAAGAAAACTATCTTGCATACAGGAAGTTATACAACTTATCGAGAAGATCCAGATATATCTGTACTGATCAAGACAGGCTAAAAGGTCAAGATGAAAAGGTTGCTTATCTTACATATGACAAGCACCTTGAAAGGGCAATAATTAATCTTGACAAATTATTAGGTTTCATCCAACTAAGGTATGGAGAATCTTTCCCTCCAATTGAAATCAATTTAATAGGCATAAAGTCAAGTGCATTACAGCATTTCAAATACCATAAAGTATCCTAATTCGTCCCCTTAATCGAACAGTCAAAGTGATTTACTATTTCAATTGTTATCTGGGACAGCAATCAAAATTCACCTTAGGAGATAATTTTTACACTATTTATTAGCAAATCTACGGACTTTGAAAACACGAATTCATACAATACCACAAGACCGACTTGGTGATTTTTTTGAGATCTTTATATTGTTTGCTTAAAAAAACGCCACTTCAGGCGTTTTTTAATTTCTCGATATCAAACTTCTTCATTTTCATAAAAGCCTGAACCACGCGCTCTGACCTGGAAGGATCACGTAGAAGCTCGGGAAGTATTTCCGGCACTACCTGCCAAGACACTCCAAATTTATCCTTTAGCCATCCACATTGGTCTTCACGCCCCCCTTCCAATAGACTCTCCCAGAAATAATCGATTTCTTCCTGATTTTTACATTCTACGACAAGAGATAGCGCCTCATTAAAATCAAAATTGTGAACCAGTGCACTGTCCATAGCAGCGAATATACTTCCACTTAATTCAAACTGCGCATGATTGATTTTCCCGTCCTGCCCATTTGGATCATCCGCTCCATATCTTGAAACCATATGGGTTTTTGATTTGCCAAAGATACCAGTATAGAAATCAATTGCCTCTTCAGCTTTGCCAAACTGAGTACCTGTGAACATCAAAGCAGGAATAAATTTCTGGTCGGAATAATCCAGCTTATCGACGGTGAGCTGCCAGGTAACACCAAATTGATCTTGGACCCATCCATACTTTTTGCTCCAAGGATAGCTGTCTAGTGGCATCAGCGCCCTCCCATTTTCTGATAATTTATCCCAAACACCCTGCACTTCATCCTCATCCTGCAATAGGGTATAAAAAGAAACCGCAGGAGTAAAACTGAATTTCGGCCCACCATTCAAACACATAAACAACTGTCCTGCAGACCTGAAAGTAATCACTAAGGGATTCTCATCTACAATAGCTGAATCTGAGAAAACAGAGCAATAGAACTTGGTTGCTTCCTTGGCATTACCATCAAACCATAAACATGGATATATTGGTTTATCTAAGATTTTGCTATTTCTATTCCTCATCTCTCTCGCAGATTTCTTTCAGTTTATCCAATGCTTTTGGCCATGCTTCTTTAAAATAATCATCAAATTCCATCGTAGAGTGCATATCTATCAATAGCAGGGTAGATTCGCCTTTTTCTTCAAAGGTGTATATCTCGTGAGCTCCTTTCCAGAGTTCCACTTCTTTGCCTTCGAAGATTTCAACCCCATCTCTAAGTTCTCCAAGATGTTCTACATCCACATACTTATTGGGGATCACTTTTCGAACCTTACTCACTAGACCGTTTTGATTGCCCTCCTCTCCCTGGGACACAAACTTGATCTTACTCCCCTCCTCCCAAGAGCCAATGTAAGTGGATCCTGGAGAAAACTCATCCGTCCATTCTTCATAAGAAGGCTTTTTAAGCATAGTTTCGAAGACATGTTCAGGTGTGCCATGGATCAAAATCTCAAAATGTAAGCGTATCAAATTTGTCTCTGATTCCGCATATATTTTAAAATTATCCAGAATAGCCTGCCAGCCTTCTTTCTGCATTTCCACAGAATTTTCTGTCTCTGCATCAAAAATCTCAGTGATTTCAACACCCGCCGGCACTTCTTTGAAATGAACCTCCACAAAACGGTCATCTTCCAAAATGTAGGAGTAGAAAAAAGGCTTTTTCACTTCCTGGTAAACTCCTGCAAAATCGAAGCCCATACTCCCATCCTTTGCCTCCATCCTGTAGGTGAAGCTTCCACCAGGCTGTAGGTCATTTTGTGCCTTAGGGGTATGCCAATCAGGTGAGGCATTGTTCCAATTCTTGATGTGTTTAGGCTGAGTGAAGTAGTCCCATACTGCTTCACTGGATGAATTTACTGTAGCCTGAATAGTAATTCTGGTTTTCTGAGTAGTTGTCATGGTTTTCTTATTTATTTCAAAAATGTTTTTATCAAATTTACTGAGGATCACTAGTATTAACCCGACTCAATTCTGACAAATGATAGGCAGAATGCGACAGTAAGTACTAAATTCAACAAATGAAACCGAGCATAAAATATATCAGCCTACTCTGTCAATCTGTGTTGTCATGCAGAAATGATATTTTGCAGGATTTCATCATATTTCCTTTGCCACAGAATAGATTGTGGCTATAGTCTGAATCTTACGCCCATGAAAAAAATCGCCATCCTTGTTCCGGAACGGTCTGTCCTGCAAGCCATTGCTGATCCTCAGTATTGTTTCTCAGCAGTAAATCAATTTCTGACAAAAGCAGGCGGAAAGCCACTTTTTCATGTAGAGCTGGTGGGACTGAGCCCAGAGGTCAAATTAAACGACAAAATGTATTCCGTATTTCCGGATCAGCTGTTGACTACAGCTGCATCTCCTGATTTACTTGTGATTCCAGCATTGTCCGGAGACATGAAAGAGGCCATATCTGCCAATGAACTCTATATTCCCTGGATAAAAGCACAATATGACGCTGGCTCAGAAATAGCCTCACTTTGTGTTGGGGCATTTCTGTTAGGCGCTACAGGGCTACTGGATGGTAAAAAATGTTCTACACATTGGGGATTCATAAATCAATTCCGGGAGCTTTATCCAACTGTACAGGTGCAGGATGGAGCAATAGTGACGGAAGAAAATGGCATCTACTCCAGTGGCGGAGCTAATTCCTACTGGAATTTGCTACTTCATCTCGTAGAGAAGTATGCAGACCGGGAGATAGCAATCTTGGTAGCAAAATACTTTGCAATAGACATAGACCGAAATAGTCAAACAGCTTTTACCATATTCAAGGGACAAAAATCCCATCAGGATGAGGCTGTAAAAAAAGCCCAGGAATATATTGAGAATAAACTTGAAGAGCGCATCACAGTAGATGTCCTGGCGGATCAAGTGGCTGTAGGTAGACGGAGTTTCGAGCGAAGATTTAAGCGTGTAACCAATAACTCTGTGCTGGAATATATCCAACGGGTGAAAATAGAAGCTGCCAAAAGGAGTTTTGAAACCACAATGAAAAATATTACAGAAGTAATGTTGGATGTAGGCTATTCGGATACAAAGGCTTTTCGTACCACCTTCAAAAAAATCACGGGCCTAACTCCAATTGAGTACAGGAATAAGTATAATAAATGGGCAAGGATGAATTGAGGAACTGAAATACCTGATATTTTTTCTGCATGACTCAGTTAATAATTCCATACTATATCCACTTTTAGGCTTCGGTATTTCCTGATTTGCAGGTTTGGAAAATGCGGGATAACTTTAATAAACTTCCATACTATATCAAAAATGGAAATTTCATCAATTTTCCGGGTTGCACTATTTTTTACGATGGTTTTTTCCACCCTAAACACTTATGCCCAGCTAGGTCTCGAGGAAGAAACCCAATTTGAGCGGCTATTAGATCAACGTAAGCTGGATAGCGCTCTACTTTTAGCCCGGCATTTTCAAACAGGCAACGCAGTCGAACCAAACACTCAGGCACATGGGAGATTGATGGAAGCGTATGTGCATTATAGCCTAAAAAGATTCACAGATGCATTGAGCATTGCTGACAGTCTTTTGCTAAACGGCATGGGACACTCCCCCGAATTGACCATGAAAGCCTTGCTACTTCAGGCAAACATTGCCAATCTGCGAATGGAAAATGAATCAGCTTTTGCCCTCTATTTGAAAATAGACAGTATAGCCCAGGCATCACAAACAGGCTATTCCACGCAAATCAAGGCCTTGACTAATCTGGGAATTTTGTCGATGGATATACAGGAAGCTAGCCTAGGGGAGAATCCGAATTCAGGTTCCCCATACTTCGGCAAGGCCTTAGAAATAACCCGAAAAACTGGAGACAGCCTGAGCTACTACGATTTGCTTACTCTTATCGCCAGCAAGGAATATGTAAAGGGGAAAATAGATTCCATCAGTAAGATTTATATCGATGCTATCGAATACTTCAAAAAGGAAGATAATCACAAGCTTCTGCATTCCGCTTATTGGGGTCTTGCTAATACTTATGAAAAAGAGGGGATGTTGCAAAAGGCTGAGGAGGTTTTTCTGGAAAATATCCAGTTCAATTGGGAGCAAGACTCCTTATCTAATTTCACAGCAAGAGCCTTTTGGATTTACGCCAGCTTTCTAAACCGGAGCCAACAGACCAGCTTAGCAATCCTAAACTATGAAAAAGCCAAGGATTTGTTTCAGAGAGAAGAAGAGCCTGATATCGGTCTGCTGATTGGGACGACCTATAATCTTGCCACGCTGTACCATCAAAAGGGAGAGTGGCAAAAGGCCTATGATTATTTAAATGAGGCCTGGTACAAAAATGACTCGGTCAATCAGTTTTCCAACTTTGGGCGAATCGCAGAGATGGAAAAAAAATACAAAACCGCTGAAAAGGAAGCACAAATCCAATCCCTACATCTGGCGGCTCAACGAAAATCCAATCAATTCCTCCTTTTTCTCCTCATCGTGGTATTGATCAGCTCTATGGTAGGGTTTTACCTGTATCGCCAAAAACAGAAAATCCAGATCGCTAGGAAAATCGCTGAACTGGATGAATTCAAAAACAGATTTTTTGAAAATATCGCCCACGAACTGAGAACCCCTATCAGTTTGATCAGCAGTCCAGTCCAATTATTGGAAGCAGAAACGAAAGATCATCCAGAATTTGGGCCAAGGATCCAACTGATCAAAAACCAAAGCCAAAGACTGCTAGAGCTGGTGGATCAGATACTTTCCCTCCACCGACTTGAGAATGCCGAAATCCAGGTGTTATTTAGGAAAGTAGCACTTGATGTAAGAATTATGGCTTGGGTAGAGCCTTTTGAAGTAAGTGCCAAAACCAAGAATATCCAATGGAAGAATGAAGTTCAGATTGTTGATAAAAATGCCTGGATAGATGAAGAATTGCTCCAAAAGGGACTTGACAATATTTTGGGCAATGCCCTCAAACACACGCCTGAAGGAGAAAAAGTCTCCTTTCAAGTAATGCATAAAGAGCATCTTCTTGAGATGGAACTGCGCAATACCGCTCCTAAGTTGAATAAAAAAGACCTTCCCCGCCTATTTGACAGATACTTCCAAAAATCCAGAGACACTCCTGGAGCAGGCATCGGTCTTTCATTGGTCAAGCTGATCAATGATCGTCTCGGAGGAAAATTAACAAGCGACCTAGAGGGCGGGGAGTTTGTACTCAGGTGGCAGATACGCACTGATCCTGAATATCTCAGGAAAATTGGCGTCTTGGTTCCTCAATCTACCCAATCAGATTCTATGCCTTCCGAAATATCAGATGATGAGTCCAAACCTCTGGTTTTGATCGTAGAAGATCATCCGGAAAGCGCTGCTCTGCAGGCCAGTCTTATTAGCCCTCACTACCGGGTATCGATAGCCCATACCGGGGAGCAGGCTTGGCAAAACTGTCTAGCTGAAGTCCCTGATCTAGTAATCACAGACATCCAGCTACCTGACCTCTCCGGACTGGAGCTCTGCAACCGGATCAAAACCCACGAAATCCTCTCCCATATCCCTGTAATTTTACTCACTGCCTCAGGGACAGACGCTGTCAGGCTCCAAGGAATCGAATCAGGTGCTGATCTATGTATGAATAAGCCCTTTGTCCATGGGCAATTGCTTGGCGAAATCGACAAACTGATCGACCAGCGTAATAAGCTGCGGGAAAGATACAGCAAAGAGGTAGTGCTCAAACCTCTCCATCTTGCCATTAACTCTGCCGAGGAGCGCTTTTTAGAAAAACTACAGTCTGTAGTCGAAGGGAACATGGAAAACCCGGAATTTGGTGCTTCCCAATTTGCTGAGGAAATGGGTTTGAGCAGAATGCAGCTGCACCGAAAACTCAAACACCTGACCGGACTGTCAGCGATGGAATTTTTAAAAAACCAGCGACTCAAAACCGCTTCCCTGCTTTTGATGAGAGGTGATCTCAGTGTTTCTGAAGTAGCCTATGCCGTGGGTTTCAACGACCTTTCCCACTTTTCTAAAAGCTTCAAACAGACCTATGGAGAAAATCCTAGTGAATATCTACTGTCACAAAGCAAATAAATCTCTCCATACAGCCTCTCAGGAGGCTTTTTTTAGGACTGTTACACCAGGCCAATAGCTTGTTACATCATTACAAAGCCTTTGGCTAAAGTGTGAGTAGGTTTGGATTGACACTAGAGTATGAAGCGCCAGCCAAAAAAATACGAAGCAAAAATCCCAAAGCTGGAGGGGATACAAATCATTTTGAACATCAACGAACTAGAGCGGGGAAGCTACGAACTCATCCTGCTCAACCGGGGACTGGCAATCAAAAAAATCCGATTTGATAAAAAGTAAACTCCACATATATGAAATCGAGCCTTCCCCTGGGAGACAGGCATGTCGAAAACAACACAGAGCGGGATGATGCTTTCCCGTGCGAGATTCCATAGCCTGCCCCGACTAATCGAGGTGACCATTGAAAATAAAAATTTAGACACATGAAAACCGTACCCCATTGGATCGCACTTAATTATTTATTCTTTGCAATAGCCATGTTTGGCTTGGCCAGCCCCGGCTTATGCCAATCCAAATTCATTAAGGATTTAAAGAAAACGGCAGAGGAGTCCGCCAAAAGAACCATGGACCGAAAAGTGGAAGAAAAAACTTCCCAAGCTACTGAGGATGCTGTGGATATGATATTGGATGCTCCGAATATTTTCCGGTCCAAACGAGGACAAACAAAAGACACTGAAGAAGGGAATGATAGTGAGCGAAGCTCAGAGAGCAACACTTCTGGTTCTTCCGGTGCAGTCACAGTAGCGGGACAGTTTATCCCCAATGGACAGGTGATGTACCAGGATCAATTTGAACGGGATGCCTTGGGTGATTTTCCCTCCAAATGGGAAACCAACTCAGGAGGTGAAGTAGTCACCGTAGATGGGTTTAAGGCGCTGCGAACTTCGGGTACGGGATATTACATCCCCAATCTTCCTAAAAGCCTCCCTGACAACTACGCAGTTGAATTTGATCTTTTCACCTATAATCTGGATTACAAAACCACCACCCCACTCCGCTTCGCTATCCATCTGGTGGATCAGCCGACAATCTCCAAAGCAAAAAAAGGAGCAAAAATAGAAATGCCCCTCTGGTACAAAGGAGCTTCCAATTACTTTTTAGTAGAATCCTACGGTACCACATCAAAGCTCAACAACAAAATACCCTATGACTACACGGATAAACTAAATGATTTAATCCATGTCACCTTAGTGAAAAACGGCAAAAGGGTCAGACTTTTTCTGGATGAAGTCAAGGTAGTGGACATCCCCACCCTGGTCACTGACGACATCGGGCAATACATCCAGTTTTATGTCCGTAGCGTGGATCTTCAGAAAGACCTGGTCGTGGCATTTGCCAACCTTCAGATCACGGAGGAAGGTGAGGATCTCCGTTCCAAATTGCTTAAAAAAGAAGGATTCAGCACTACCGCAATTCTTTTCCATACCGCTTCAGATCAAATTCAGTCCTCATCTTTCGAATTTCTGAATGAACTGGGAAAAATCCTCCAAGAAGACGGGGATATCAATATTCAGATTATCGGCCATACCGACAGTGATGGGGATCATAACAGCAACCAAACTCTTTCAGAAAACAGGGCCCGGGCAGTCGCCGCTTACTTAAGTGAAAACTTTGGAGTTGAAATAAACAGACTGGTGACGATGGGAAAAGGAGAATCCGAACCGCTCAACAAAAACTCCAATGCTGCCGAAAAGGCCGCAAACAGAAGAGTTGAATTCAAAACATTTTAATCCAGCCTTCACTGAACTGATCTTTTTTGCAAAAGGCCAAGGTGCAAAAAAAACACAAAAGGATACCCACAAGCCAAGCAACCAGCAAGCACAAACCTTTATAAATGAAATAGATAACAAACAAAATATTAACTCTAACCTACATAAGAAATGAAATCTTCACTGAAATTTTTATTTGCCGCATTAGTAATGATTCCTTTGATGGCACAAGGTCAATTTACTACAAAAACTACCCCGCAAGTCAAAACCACTCCGGCTTTGAAAGCGACCGACCTGAAACCCAATCTGGTACAAGCCAATAAACTGCCTAAGCTAGAGCAACCCCAAATTCTAAAGGAGAGCGATATCAGCAAATTCCCCATTATCACCTTCAGTCCGGAGGAACTGGAGCGAAGCCGTCAAAAATCCTGGGAAATCAGCCCCCGAAAACCCTTTGATACCGGAGTATCTATCATCCATTGGGGCACTTTTACAGAGACACAGTTTCTCATGACACCGGTAATCCGCTACGTAGTCAATACCGAATATAATTACCAAGCTTACAGCATGCGGGTATTGGCTAATCTCCAACAGGGAAAAGATTACAAACTGGTACTGAATGTAGAGCAGAAAAACTTCCCTGCAAACTCCACGGTGGGATTCAAGGTAGGGACTAGCGAATTCAGAATGGAATGGCCTAAAGACAGAAATGAAATCATCATCTTATTCAACAATACATTCACCGGCCAACAGGTAATAGACATCTCACCAGTTCAAGTCAGTGGACGAAGGGAAAGGATTGACTCCAAATTGGAATTTGCAGTCAAAAGTATCCGCTTGGAAGAGTTGAAATAAGCTTATGTACATTTTCTTTGGGACACTACTTTGTAACTTGTATCAATCAACAGGAAAAGCATTGTACCACCAAGATAGGCCGTAGGAGTTTATCCTCTGAAGTAGAAAATCGGAAGAAAAACGCTCTACCCAAACTGAATTTACCTCTGAATCCCACAGGATGATTCCCCTCAGATTATTTACCACTACTTTCATTAAGGATCTTTTCCCTTCAACACTTCTACTGTGTATAGCATATATGCTAGGTGGTATAAAAGCCTCCCATGCACAGCTTTTGGATCCGGAGCAGTTAGCTACTTACCTGCCCGGCAGTATCGGGAATTACGCCCCCAGTGTAAACTTCGTGGCTCCGGAATATGGCACCCCTCGCACTGGCTTGGGGCAGGGGGAGTGTCATCCCACCAGAATTGCTACCGGAGAAAACTCCCATACCGACTCAAACGGACAATTGCTGAAGTGGACATACGCCACCCATCACTACTCCACGGCCCAGTCCCAGCGTTGCCGGGGTGTGGTAAAAAGGCTAAGGATCACCATCGAAGACCGGCTATATGACAGGGAAACCTCTGAGTTCAGGCAAGCAGATTATTTCTCTACCTCCACCAAAGAATCCGCGGAAGGACTCCAAAAATACTTTTATCTGGATAAGAACATTAAAATCATAGCTTCCCAAAAGCCGGATCCCCAAAAAGGCAGCTGGGTCACAGCCTTGATTTACGACCGTTTTCTGGTCTCGCTGGAGAGCTTTATCCTCACAGATGAGCCAACACATGGGATCCAGGCTGAGCAGATAGACACACTAATTGACATGCTCTCATCGACATCACTAAATTTCCTGTTGGATGCCACCACCTATGTCCGTGGAGCTGAGTATGGAGATGTGTTCGATTCCCGTCAAAGGATAGACTCACTTTTCGTGGCTTCCCTGCCAGATCAGTTTGAGGGCTACAAGGATATTCAGACCACTCGAATGATCGATGATTTACTGAGAGGTGTAATGCGTGACTATGCTGATGAATCCGGAAATGTCCTGCGGGTGTGGCTCTGGGATTTTCATGAAGACCGGGAGGATCGGCTGATTCCGTTTGTCCAACTGGCCAAGCAGCAGCCGGAGGGTTATCCAGATGGCAGGCTGTACGAAGTTTCAGACCCATCAAACCAGTATTTTGGTGTGTTCAGGGAGCCTTTTGGCTTTGAGCATTCTGAGGCTACACTGATTGTTAATGAAAAATACGTGGTCAACATCATTCTGGAACAATCAAACCAACACCCTAATTGGAAAAACGCCGTACACAATCTCGCACAGATGCTGACAGTCAATCTGCCTTAAAACAGTAGGATGAAGGATGCTCATTTTTATTATGAATTGGACAGTTGTGATATATGGGATCAACCCTGAAAGCTGGGGGATTTTCACCAAACGTTCCTACGGAACGATAATGGAACCAATGCACATAGCCCTACCGACCAATCGTTCCTATGGAACGAATGATATTGCTCTAGGGGGATTTTGCTTTATTGAATAAAACTGGGGCTTTGAAAATGCATAAAACTTGCCTCAGTGCAAAAGCAAGGCAGGTATGACAGTTCCCGGTTTTTTTTTAAAATATGAACACAAATTCATCAGCAGAATCATTCAATATAAAAACAGTCAGGGTTCAGTTCAAAGGAGTCACCAACATTGAATTCTTGTTCAGACTATCAAATATCTATGCTTAAAATGAACAGCTCCCCAGATATTCTGACTGATCCGATATATGCACCCGACGAGCTGAATTCCAAACACAAAAAAAGGATACCATTTCTAGTATCCTTCGTAGTAGCGGGGATTG
>CBFGUY010000062.1:0-20700 GCA_965651895.1 uncultured Algoriphagus sp.
TTTCGATCTTGGGCTTGATGAGTCCTGTGGAGAGCAGAACAGATTGCAGTCCCCCAATGATAACTGGCAGTAATCCTGTAAAGTATAAAAATGCCACTATACTCAGCATGATGCCCCAGCTTTTTATTTCTTTTTTCCAATCCATGCTCATTTTAGCTAGATGATTTACGATTTACGGGATTTTTGGAACTTCAAGCATTATGGTCAATTTTTAACTTGCAAGGTATGTCAGTTCGAGCGAAGACGAGAACTTGGCTTCGACTTCTCGCAGCCCGACAACCCAGAACATTTTAATCCGTCTGGGCGGAAGTAATTCAAATTTTTCAATTTTAAGAACATCCAATTTTACAATCTTAAAATCAGACGCTTAGTGACAACTCTCACATTTCTTACTTTTTGTCTCCAAAAGGAGGCTTAACTTGCGTCTCAAATTTAGATTAGAATTTTCTTTAGCTTATGAATTACGAAGTACAAATAGCCGCTGAACTCCAAATCAAACCAAGTCAGGTGAACGCCACAGTGCAATTGCTGGACGAAGGCGGGACGGTACCATTTATCTCCAGATATCGTAAAGAAGCTACCGGCGAATTGGATGAGGTGCAGGTAGCAGCTATCCGTGACCGAGTGTTGCAGTTGAGAGAATTGGCCAAGCGTAAGGAAGCAGTGCTGAAGTCTATAGAGGAGCAAGGGAAATTGACAGCGGAACTGAAGCAGAAAGTGGAATCGGCCGAAACGATGTCTAGGCTGGAAGATATTTATCTACCATACAAGCCTAAGCGAAGAACTAAGGCCACAATCGCCAGAGAAAAGGGACTGGAGCCACTGGCTGAGCTGATTTTTGAGCAAGAATCTATAGACCTGGATGCTGAAGCGGAGAAGTTTATAGATGCTTCCAAAGAAGTGAATTCGATAGAGGAAGCGCTTCAAGGAGCCCGAGATATCATGGCTGAGTGGATCAATGAGAAGGCTGAACTCAGAGAGAAGATGCGAAAGCTCTTTTTGGATGAGGGTGTTTTTTCTTCGAAGGTTTTACCAGGCAAAGAGCAGGAAGCAATTAAATACAAGGATTACTTTGATTGGTCCGAACCTATTAAAACCGCGCCTTCTCATCGGGTTTTGGCGATGCGAAGAGGGGAGAAAGAACTCTTCCTGATGCTGGATGCTGTCCCTGAAGAAGCATCTGCTATTTATCAGATGGAGAAAATGATTCTGGCTGATGCGGCCAATTCTTCGGTGGATCAAGTCAAGCTTGCTATTAAAGACTGTTATAGAAGATTGTTGAAACCCAGTATGGAAACGGAAGTTCGCCTACTTACTAAGCGCAAAGCAGATGAGGAAGCGATCAAGGTTTTTACAGAAAATTTGAAGCAACTTTTATTGGGGGCGCCACTGGGTGAGAAATCTGTCATGGCCATCGACCCAGGATTCCGAACAGGGTGTAAACTGGTTTGCTTAGGGCCTCAGGGTCAATTCCTGCATTATGAGGCTATTTTCCCTCACGAAGCCAACCGCAGAGGTCAGGAAGCTGCGATGAACGTGAAAGGTTTGGTAGAAAAATATGGTATTGAAGCTATAGCGATAGGTAACGGTACTGCGGGGCGCGAGACCGAAGCTTTTGTAAAGAGTTTGGGCTTGCCAAAATCGGTGATCGTGACCATGGTAAACGAATCCGGAGCATCTATTTATTCCGCATCCGACGTGGCCAGGGAAGAGTTTCCGGATCTTGACCTGACAGTAAGAGGAGCAGTTTCCATCGGTCGTAGGCTGATGGATCCTTTGGCTGAATTGGTGAAAATAGACCCTAAGTCTATCGGAGTGGGGCAGTATCAGCATGACGTGGATCAGAATGCCTTGAAAAATGCACTGGATGATACCGTGATGTCTGCGGTAAACGGCGTGGGAGTGGAGGTAAATACTGCGTCCAAACAATTACTCACGTACGTATCAGGTCTAGGGCCAACTTTGGCACAGAATATTGTGGAGTTCAGAAATGAAAACGGTCCTTTCAAAAGCCGGGCACAACTCAAAAAAGTCCCTAGACTTGGTGATAAGGCATTTGAGCAAGCTGCGGGTTTCTTGAGAATCAGTAAGGCAAAACATCCACTGGATTCCTCTGCGGTTCACCCCGAGCGCTATGCCTTGGTGGAACAGATGGCCAAAGATGTGAACGCATCCGTTTCGGATTTGATGAGTTCGGAGGACTTGAGAAATAAGATTTCCCTAAAAAATTATGTTTCGGAAGCGGTTGGTTTGCCTACGCTGCAGGATATTTTGCAAGAACTTGCCAAGCCAGGTCGCGATCCTAGGGAGAGCTTTGAGGTATTTGCTTTCGAAGAAAGTGTGAATAGCATGTCCGACCTGAAAGTCGGCATGAAATTGCCGGGTGTAGTGACGAACATAACGGCCTTTGGGGCATTTGTTGATGTTGGGGTTCATCAGGATGGATTGGTGCATTTGAGCCATTTGGCAGACCGGTTTGTGAAGGATCCCAATGAGATTGTTTCTGTGAATCAAAAAGTACAGGTGACTGTGATGGAAGTGGATATTCCCCGCAAGCGTGTTGGGCTAAGTATGAAGTCTGATCCATTTGCCGAGCGAGGCCGGGATTCCAAATCCCGAACAGCGGAAAAAAGACCAGTTGGTAAACCTCAACGTCAGGAACCCGAAGGCACAATGGCTGATAAATTGGCTGCGCTGAAAGGGAAGTTTGGAGGATGATTCTGTTTTGAACCGCAGAGAACACTGAGGTTTACACAGAGGCCACAATTTTCTTTTGCCGTCGTGAGTGTCCTCACTCACGACATTTTTCTTCGCTTGAGTTAGTGTCTCACCTTCGCCCCCGTGAGTGTCTCACTCACGACAACTTTAATTATTCTTTTTTGTCTTGCGTGTCCTTATCCTCCTTCTCAAAAAGCAGGACATTGTTTGTTTTTTTTAACTACAAAAGCCACAAAGAGAGCAAAGTTATGGTTTTCACACACATTGATTTGAAACACAGAAGCTAATTTTTGGTTTACTTGATCATTGAATGTGAAAATTGAAAATTGATAATTTTTTAACCTCAAAACGAGCTGAGATAGGGCAAAGAGGGCATGAGCATTTTGAAAATGTGAGTGAGACACTCACATGGGCAGAGCACAGAGGAATAGGGTAGAATCCTGTTATAAAAGTCATTGGATTTTGTTTTCTAAGAATTTGTCGATCTCATTCGGCAATTTCCAATTAACCTTCGCCCGAAAGCGAACAAAATTGTTCGGAAAGTTTTACTCGATTTTAAGTCAATCTTCATTCTAAGCTAAAAAAGGCTTATTTTTTCTGGTTTGATCTTGGTTTGAGAGTGGCCAGTTAGACAATTCTGAATACAAAACCTATGTGGAAAATATACTCTAAAATCGCTTGGCGTAACCTTAAGAAAGGCAAGCGTGTCACGCTTATCAATGTTTTTGGATTGACCTTAGGAATCACTGCCGCCTTTTTACTTTTCACGGTTGTGAGTTACGAACTCAGTTATGATAACTTCCAATCACATTCAGATCAGATCTATCGAGTGGTGACACAGGATGAATATTCGGATGGAATTAGTTACAATCCTGGAGTATCGCCCCCCATGCCCGAGGCACTGAAGGCTGATCTGTCTGGGATCGATGCGATTGTGCCCGTAGTCAACTCTTCTGTTTTTGTGACCGTGGATGAAGCTGTGAATTCTACTGGGACAACTAATTTTCTTGTAGAAGATGCCTTTTTTACTACTGCGGATTATTCCTCACTTTTTGATCTGGAGGTATTGGCAGGTAATCTCACCGTCCTAAATGATCCAGGTTATTTAGTGCTTACGGCTTCTGAAGCCAAGAAACTTTTTGGGACTTGGGAAAACGCGTTAGGAAAATCTTTGCTTTTGTCCAAACGTATAGAAGCCTCAGTGGGTGCTATAGTATCGGATATTCCTGCCAACAGTAATTTCAGGTTTGACATGCTGGCCTCTTATAAGACTATGGAAAGTAATGAGGAGGTATTTGACACCTACTTTGACGAGTGGGGGAGCTTTGGCAGTAATTTTCAGGTCTATGTAAAATTACCGGAATTAGGTAACGCAGAGCAGGTTAATAAGCAGTTACTTGCCTTTGCGGAAAAGAATTATAAGGATAGGGGGAATTCAAAGAAGTCATTTTTCCTGCAGGCCATGAATGACATTCACTTCGATACTCGCTTTGATCCGATCAGTGGGGAAATGATACGTAAAGGAACCATTTATACCTTAGGGTTGATCGGTGTTTTCATCCTCCTGATGGCCTCAATCAATTTTGTAAACCTCTCCACTGCCCAGGCCATTGGCAAAAGCAAGGAAGTAGGGATTAGAAAAGTCATGGGAGGTAGCAGGACGCAGCTCGTTTTTCAATCCTTTGGGGAGACATTTATGGTCGTATTTATTTCGGCAATCAT
Source organism: uncultured Algoriphagus sp. (assembly GCA_965651895.1). GTDB lineage: Bacteria > Bacteroidota > Bacteroidia > Cytophagales > Cyclobacteriaceae > Algoriphagus. The sequence goes on from CBFGUY010000062.1 coordinate 4,441, forward strand.
TTCTACGTTGGTAGCGACCATTCTACTTCCTTATCTCAGCAAATTCACCGAATTACCTGAATCAATCCGCTTGATTACGCCTGATTTCCTGCTGTCCGCTGCGGGGATAGTTATTGGGGTTACCCTGCTTTCAGGACTTTATCCGGCTATGATCCTGTCAGGATTTCAGCCGATTCAGGCATTGAAAAACAAGATACAGGTGGCTCAGATAGGCGGAGTGTCGTTGCGAAGAGGCCTGGTGGTCACGCAGTTCGTGATAGCCCAGGTTTTGATGATCGCTACAGTAATCGCAGTGAGGCAAATGACAGAAATCCAGAATGCGGATCTTGGCTTTTCTAAGGAAGCTGTTTATTATTTTGATCTTCCGGCGGATGAGAGAAAAGACAGCAGGCTCGCTACGCTGAAGCAGCGCTTGACTGCCAATTCCCAGATCAAAACTGTGAGCGTATCCAGTGACGTGCCCTCTTCGAATAACAATTGGGCTTCTAATTTTTGGTTCGATGGACGTAGGGAAGATGTGCCATTTATGACTTCACTGAAATACGGTGATGCGGATTATTTTGATAATTACGGGTTGAAATTTGTGGCGGGGACTGGTTTTTCTGAAAGTGATACACTCAAAGAAGCCGTGATCAATGAGACCATGGCTAAAAAACTGAATCTCGCCAGTCCGGATGAAGCTGTGGGGAAGACGATAACCATCGGTGGAGGAGAGCCTTGGATGACGATCACAGGTGTAGTGAAGGATTTTGCCCAAAACTCGCTTCGGGAAGAAGTGAAGCCATTTATTATTGCCACCGAACTATCCCAATACGAAGTGATAGGCTTGAAATTGGAGAAGAATGCCAGTCGGGAAACATTGGCAAGCATAGAAGAGGAGTTCAAAAACAGCTATCCAGATGCCATTTATTCAGGAGAGTTTTTGGATGAGACGATTGCGAATTTCTACCGCAGAGAAAACCAGCTATCGCTTGTCTATAAAATCTTTGCTGTGCTCTCGCTTGTCATTTCTTCTATTGGGCTATACGGTCTGATTTCTTTTTTGGTAGGGCAGAAGCTCAAGGAAATCGGAATCCGAAAAGTGCTGGGAGCCTCTATCCCGCAAATCACCTTTTTGCTATCTAAGGAATTTATTTATCTGGTGCTTATCGCATGTGTGATTGCCGTGCCGCTAGGCTATTACCTTACGGATCAATGGTTGCAAAATTTCTCGTACAAAACCACCGTTCCTATTGGTTTATACGTTTTGGTCATCCTGGCATCACTTGCCATCACTGCGGCTACAGTAGGGGTTAGGTCTATAAGAGCTGCATTGAGCAATCCTGTGGATAGTCTTGCGGATGAATAGACGAAAGTGAAAACTCAATTGATTTCCCGCAGATAATCGCTGATAACTATCGCAGATTTTAGCTGATTTTGTGCCAAATAAACTATTTCAATCTGTTATTAAAAAGTCTGCGTTTATCCGCGCCCTTTTCTGGGTTAATCTGCGGGGAAAATATTGATAATACACTCATTAAAACACGTTTACATTTTTGCATTAGAAAAGCCTCTGAATAAAAACAATCCAGAGGCTTTTTACAATCTTGATAATTAGAGGTTAATCTTCCAAGTAACCAAATTTTCCTACATTGAAGTCATTGAATGCTTCCATCAGTTCCGCTTTGGTATTATCCTAAAACCTCAGCCGTGATCTCTAATGATCTTAGGCGCTTGGCAGGGTCATAAATATTCGTGGACACCATCAATTCATCTGCTTCCACCTGCTTGAAGAAACTTTCAAACTGTGGAATAAGTGACTCCTTAGTGCCAATAAAGGTACATGCCATCATATTCTGTATTGCAGCAGCTTCCGGCTCGGTCCAGATTCCTTCCATGCTTTTTACAGGTTTTTTCATCGGATAGGATTTGCCCCGGATAATACCCAAAGCAGTCTGATAGAAGGAAGTAGCCAAATAATGCGCTTCCTCATCCGTATCTGCCGCGATCACATTCACGCAGGAGATAAGGTAAGGCTTGGAAAAATGCTCAGAAGGTTGGAAATTTTCCCGGTAATATTTCGAAGCGCTAATCAGATACCCTGGGGCAAAGTGGCTGGCGAAAGCATAGGGAAGGCCTTTCTGAGAAGCAAGTATGGCACTGCTCATGCTGGATCCAAGTAGGTAAATGGGAATATCAAGTCCCTCCGCTGGAAAGGCACGTACTTTTGAGTCCATATTCTCTTCAGAGAAATACTGTCGAAGGTCATCGAGGTCATTAGGGAATTCCTGAACCGATTCATGTCTGCCTCTTCTTAGAGCGGTAGCAGTGGTCTGATCTGTTCCAGGAGCTCTGCCAAGCCCAAGATCAATCCGGTTAGGATAAAGCGTGGCCAATGTCCCAAATTGCTCGGCGATGATCAACGGGCTATGGTTAGGCAGCATGATTCCCCCCGAACCCAAACGTATAGTAGAAGTGCCGCTAGCCAGATAGCCTATCAGGATCTGGGGTGAGGAACTGCCTACATTCGCCATATTGTGGTGTTCGGCCAGCCACATTCGGGTGTATCCAAGTTGCTCAGCATGCCGGGCGATCTGCAGGCTTCTTGCGTAGGCATCTTTGGCATCAAAGTCTTCCCGGATAATGGCAAGGTCAAGTAGAGAGTATGGTTTGGTAGTATTCAAAACAGGTGGTTTAATAGTGTTATAGAGCAAATAGATTTTTGGGCAGGAAAGTTTCTGCTAATCGATAAATACTTAGCATATGCTGTTGGAGCGATCCCCATTTTGAGACAGTAATTCCTCATATTTCATTGAAATACAGTTGGTTTTATTGTTAATTATCCACTGATCCCCCTTTATGGTTGCAGGTGACGGGTGGCTTTAAATTTGAATAAGTTGTATGTGACAACTCTAAGAAAATGGCAACAAAAGATCAAGCTGCCTTTTCATGCAAGATTTATAGTTAACTAAATGATTGTCTTATGAACACGATGTCAAGAATTAAAAACAGTGTAATCGAATCCTGTGAAAAATGCATAGATGCCTGTGAAAGGTGTATAAAAGACTGCCAAGGAAAAGCGGGCATGGCGGATTGCATCAAACTATGTGAGCGATGCATTGATGCTTGTAATGATTGTATAAACGGAAATGAAAGCTCCTTAGATGAGGCTATTGCTATGCAACAATGCGTGGATGCATGTTATAATTGCGCCAAGGAATGTGAAAAACACGAGCATAGAAGCTGTCAGGAATGTGCCCGGGAATGTAGGGAATGTATAGCGGAATGCGAAGCTATGCTGGCCTAAATCAAAGGCTGACCGGATATCCGGTCAGCCTTTGATTTATTGATAATTATGAATAGATGTGGCTTCCTTCCAGAAAACAGTTTACAGGCACACCTGATTAGAAAATCCGCTGGTTTTATGCTGATTCGATCTGTTTTCCATCACAGGAAGATATTCATAGCTGTACAGCAAAAAGATCAGTCACTGGCATCTGTAAGAACAGTCCCCTTAATTGTTATAGATCTCATTATAGTCATCCATATTGGTGCCTTTATTGAAATGCCGGATGTTATAAGAAAACGATAACATAAAATAACGCTGCATGACATTGTTTTGTCCGTCCTCAACAAACGCGTCAGTCACATTTCTGTAAACGCTTCTGTTTTGTCCCAGTAGATCATATACATTCACCGATAGCTCACCGCGTTGGTTGTTGAATATTTTTTTCCCCACACTCATATTCATCAGAAGCACATTGGCATCGAATCCTTCCGATAGGCCGGAGTTTACTTGGTGATTCATATCCACTCTATAGATGAATCCTTCCCAGATTATCCAGCTGAGGTTCAACCTGGAGCGTTGGTTATAGTAATTGTTGTTCAGACTGGAATTTAAGGTGTTTTCCACATCATTGTAGGAAAACCGTGTGGAGATATTAAAATCCACCTGATCAGAGATGTTGCTGCTTAGTGAGATTCCCGTGCTGAGTCTGGAGGAATTGTTGAAGCTTATCTGATTGTTGACCTGGCCCGGTCTTTTTGTACTGCTGAATCCTCCGTTGATATTAAAATTTGATTTGATAAAATCCAATGGAATACCGTAGCTCACCCAAGACCTGAAATCCTTGAAGCCATCCAGGTTTACCGGCATGAAAAGTTGGGAGCCTTTTTCCAGAATGATCCCGCCGGGAAGCTCCGTTGCCTCCTCAGCAGTAAAGGTGCTGTTGGAGACAGCATCATCTACTAGACGGTATTGGGCAAAGACAAACCAAGAGCGGTCTGTTTCCGGATTATTGCTTCTGAACCTCAGTCTTATTCGGTTGGAATAGGATTGATCCAGGGTAGGGTTTCCTGTCTTCAGCTGCAAGGGGTTGGAGTTGTCGATTACATTTTGCAATTGATCCACTGAAGGGGCATCCACATCCGTATCATAGTCTAGTTCGAAATTGGTATTTTTTGAGATTGCATATGAAAATCTCACAGTAGGCATAAAGCTTTTGAAAGTCCTGTCCAGCTCCCCTTCAGCAGGAAAAAATTGCTGGTTTTGGAGTGAGGCGTTTTGATATTCCAGTTCAGCCTGAAATCTCAGTTTTTCCAGTTTGTATTGGTAGCCCAATTCAATTTCCTGGCGGAGGTATTTGCTTTCAAAGGAATTACTTAGTGCAGTATCAAGGGAAAGATTGGGATTGTTGACATCATCATTCAGGATGTCAAAGGTGAGCTGGTCGGAATCATTCATTCGGTTGCCGATTTCATATTCCAGTTCCATCTGCCCGTTTTTACCTATAGGTTCGGTATAGGAAACGCCCGTTTCCCAGTCATAGCCAGATCGGTCCCGGGTGATCCGCTGGTTGATCAGTTCAGTTCTTTCTTCCGGCTGGAAATAAATGTTTTGCGCACTTCTTAGTGCGTCATCATTGTTACTATGGTTTCCGGTCTGGGCACGGAGCGTAAGGGTTCTTCCTTTTTTGCTGAAATTATGGCTGTAAAACAAGCGGTGATACATATCCAGGTCTTCATAGTCTGCTTTGCGTGTGTTTTCTGTCTGGTTCAGCGGCCCTTCCTGATTCACACTTTGACCAAAGAATCCTGAATTTTCCTTTTCGAAGGAAGCGGAAATTCTAGGGCGGTAGAGGATCCTGTTGTTTTCATTGATATTATATTCGAACCTCATGTCAAATCTATGGTCTTGGCTGGTCCGTAATTCCCGGCTTTCTTCCGAGTAAACCTGATCAGATTCAGAGCCGGTCACGTATTCCCTTACCAAGCTGGAGATTCCTTCATTTTTTCGGTTGTTGTATAGGTAACTGGCTGTGACTTTGATTTTATCCCCCCAGTTATCTGAATAGTTCAATCCCAGTATATTGGTAGTTATGATCCCGTTTTGTGGGCGATTGTTGTTTTGGGCATTTGCGTCACTTGAATAATCCAGCACATTTATATTATTACTCAGCCCGGTAAAAGTGATGCGTTGATCCTCATTAAAGGAATTGATACTAGCGCCGGCCAGGTAACGTTCATCTGTGCCATACCCCACGGTAGTCTTTCCAAACTGCCCTTTTCTTCTATTGGGTTTGGTGATGATGTTGATGGTCTTCAGACGTTCCCCATCATCAAATCCGCTGAGCAGTGCCTTGTCACTCTTTTGATCAAAAATCTCTATGCCCTGGATTACTTCTGCAGGTAAATTTTGCAAGGCCGTTGTGATATCCCCTCCAAAAAACGGCTTGCCGTCCACTAGGATTTGTGCGATATTTTCCCCTTGGGCCTGTAGCGCACCATCTTGCATCACCACACCCGGAAGCTTTTGCACCAGAGACTGGGCACTTGCGTCTTTCATGGTTTTAAAAGCATCAGCATTGAAAAGTGTTGTGTCACCTTTTTGCTCTCCCTGAGCCCTTCTGGCACTGATGGTCACTTCCTCCAGATCTGTGGACTCCTCTCGCAGATTGAGCACTCCCAAATCGAGATCCTGTGCTACATGTATAGACTTAAATAGATTTTCATAACCCAAGTATTGGATTTTCAGAAGGTATTCACCTCCTTTTATATTGGTGATTTCAAATTCCCCATCCATATCAGATATCATACCGTCCACCTGAACAGAATCAGGAAGATTTTGAACCAAGACAGTAGCATTTGGTATGGTGATTTCCGTACCGCTTTGTTTAATTTTCCCTTTTATGGAATAGGTCTGGGCTGTGGCTTGGGAAAGGCATAAAAAGATTAAAATCAGATAAATGAAATTTTTCATTGAGGTAGGTTAATGGGAAGAGCTAAGCAACTATTCTTAGTTGCTGGAATAAGTACCCTGGCATCGCCGAGTTGCCTTGTCTATTTTTAACAAAGAAAAGCACTTAGGGTTCGGATTGGGAGCGATTATTGTCTAAGCGGTAATATGTTGAATTAAGCAGCAGTTTTTTACTGACACCTCCCCAAGTTTAGAGGAATTTAGTTGTTGAGATTAGGTTTGATGGGCTTTGTTTTATGGCAGCAATCTTAAAAAGCTGGTTGGTTTGAGGTGAACTTTCATGGTCCTTACCTTTACTTCCCCACTTCTTTGATAGGGTGTATCCATTGGTTTGGTGTATGAAATTTCCCATCATCAGTTTCCTTAAGTAAAAATTGCTACGGCTAACGAATTGGTTTTAAGGCGTTTCTTGTGGATTCAACATTAAATGACAGTTCATGTCAAAATAGTGTTAATTTTTAAAACATATTTGTGTTAATAAAAACAACATTATATCTTAGCTGATGTTAAAACAAACCAGATATGGAAAATCAAGAAAAAATCAGCATCACGACAAAAACCTTGGCATCTGGAAACTGTCAGGTTAAATTTTTCATCGAAGACGAGGCAAGACCACAGTACGGGTATCTGCTGGTGAACGGCCCCAAACCAGTAGGGGAGATCATTGACGAAATCAAGCAGCGGATGGAAAGAAGAAGAAATGCGGCTTTGAATATGAATCCATTTTTCCCTGTCCCAGCTTCTCCAGAGGATCATAACTTTTATCTATACTCAGCATGAAGTATTTGGCTTCCAACCTACGGTTTTTGCGGAAGCAAAAAGGCATCACCCAAAGCGATCTTGCTGATCAATTGGATGTGCAGCGCACGATGATTTCTGCCTATGAAGACGGAAGGTCAGAACCTAAGCTTTTGACACTTGGAAAGCTATCAGATGTATTGGATGTAGGGATAGAGGAGCTGCTGTATCATGATATCGAGGGTAAGGGTAGAAAGGCAATACAAAAGAGAGGAGTCAACATTCTGACTATTGCCTGCGATGAGGATGAGAAAGAAAATATCACCCTGGTAGGGCAAAAAGCCTCCGCTGGATACTTAAATGGGTATGCCGACTCCGAATACATGGAGAGTCTTCCTCAGTTCCAGATCCCTACACTTTCCAGGCAGGCTACCTATAGGGCATTTGAGCTTGCCGGGGACTCTATGCTTCCTCTGACTTCCGGTACTATAGTGATCGGGGCATATGTGGATCAGCTTCAGGATATCAAAAGTGGCAAAACGTATGTGCTGGTGACTGACACCGAAGGTGTGGTCTATAAGCGGGTCTTCAATTATCTACAGGACAACGGGAAATTGTTTCTTGTTTCAGATAACGAACAATATAAACCCTATGAGGTAAAAGGTGAGGATGTGGTGGAGGTTTGGGAAGCAAAGGCTTTCATCAGCACAGACTTTCCTAATCCGGGAGACAAAAAGAAGCCTTTGACCTTGGAAGATCTGGGTGAAATGATCTCAGATATCCGTGCTGATCTGAGGACGCTTAAAGGTTAATCTTTCCGTATTTCCGCAGTAGCAGGGATTCCGTTGTTGAAGGTCTGCCCAACCCAACTTATTCCTCCATCATAAGAGCCAAAGGTGAAACCATAATTATTCGGGTCTCCAATTAACTTGAACTGGGTAGAGTAGAGATAGGTGCCATCGAATTCTCCTGTTCCTTCCCCAGTTTTCTGATTGAAGTAGTAATAGTCAAAAGTGAAATAGTATCCATTCTGCTTTATTAGAATGTATCCCATTCTTACACCTTCTTCCCATAGCCACCATTTTCCAGAATAATCAAAAACAGCAGGTTGGGTTGTAGCAGCAAGAGGGGTTTCTTCTAATTCCCGATCTTCATAGATTTCAGTCCCAGTAGAATTCTCTTCCCTCTGGGCATTGATCTCCTCCTGGGTTAATGCCTCATTCTCATTTGCACTAACTGCGCCATTAAGGCCTTCCTCAAATCCTTGCTGAAAGTCTTTACTGCTTATCATCAGGATGATGAGCACCACAAAAATCCCCAGTACCCATAGATAGTTTTTTGCCCACCAGCTTTTCGGTGGCTTGGGAAGAGGAACTGGCCTTGGACGGGGAGTAGGTTCTGGCTCAGCTTTCTTTTTTCTTGGGATAAGTTTTGCCAGTGCTTCTACCAGTACGCCCAAATCATATTTCCATCGGGTGATAGAAATTTCGAATGTCTGCAGATCTGCCAGCTCTTTCAATTCCTCAGGTAGCTGCTCTGCTGTAGGCCTTTTGGCTCCTTTTAATAATAGTGGAATTACTCTGGTATCAGGACGTGCTAGGGCTGCACTCACCTCTCTTCTCACCCAATCCCCTGGCTGAAAAAGCCGGGTTAGTCCATTTTCATCCGGAGCACCAAACCAATCTGGCCCAATAGCCACCAGTACGACCTTGCTTTCGGCCAATGCCTTTTCGATGGCATCGGCAAAGCGGATTCCTGGCTCAAGGTTTTCGATGTCCAGAAAAACAGCATCCTTCCCAAACTCTTCTTCCAGGGTCTCTCTGATCCTGTGGCAATCACTTTGGGTGTCTGAATGCCTGTGGCTGAGAAAAATTTTGTTCTTTTCCATAAAAAAACCTGATTCGATCTATCTAAAGTTAAGTGAATCAGGTTCTTATTTTCAAGAGATTGTTGTTTTTTATTCTTCTAGCAGATTTTCAAATCCATCTTTTATTCTTCCAACTGCATCAAAGGAGTTGTCAATGTTGATTACACCTTTCCCAAGTTCATGCCAATAGCCATCCCCGCATTCTATGTAGGATCCTTCTTTTGAAGGGACGGCTTCCTTGGCGATTTCGTAATTATAGTCAGGGGAAAAAACCAGTTTCATCAACTGTACAGCATATTCCCAGTTGATGATCCGGGATTGGTTTTTGGCTACAAACTCAGCTTCTCTGGTAGAAAAATTCATGGTAATGGAGCAGTCATTCTTTTCTTCTCCTGCCACCTGACGATAGTTGACAGTGAGCGGTGCTTCCTTCTTAGAAGTCTCGTATATAGCCTGGATTACATCCTGGGCGAGTAGTTGCCATCCTTCCTGCTCAGCTGGAGCCTTTGCCTGCTGAGGTTTGCCATTCTCCAAGGCCGTGATTGTAACCCCGCCTTCTGTAATGACTTTGCCACTCCATTTGCTTGCTCCATAGTGCTTGGATACAACTTTCTTCCAGACCCGATCCAATGTGCCTTTAAATGTGTAATCATCATTTAACGTAAACCCTTCGTCTAGTATTTCATCTTCAGAAAGATCTTCTCTGTCCGTGTAATGTATATCCAGCTCAGCCACTAAATCGGAAGTGCTCCAATCCAGCGAAAGTCTATATACATGGCTATATGGAGGTGGAATAACACCTGAATCAAATTCAATGATAATGCCGGTAGTCTGGTCGTTACTCTTTTTCATCGATGCAAAAGTAGGCCTTTTACCTTAAAATATTTTAGCGGAGTTCAATATCAAATTGAGTAGTAACAGCTGGACTTACTTTTTTACTGCATTTGGAGAAGGAAGGTACACCAAAAAGCAGGCTTGGATTATTTGAAAAACCAAAGGAATCGAGGGGGTATCCTACTTTGTTTTTTCTGATCTCTCCATCTTCATCATGGTCATGAAACACAGTAATGGCATAATTCCCGGGAGGTACATCTGCGATCGTCTTTCTGGCCACCCTATTTTCAATAGGTAGTGTCAGCATTTTCCAGGCTTTATCCAGTGATTCCGGCCATCCATCATCCTGATTAAAAATAAGCACCTGCACAACCCCCTGTTCTGAGGAAGTCTCCGAAATGGTGATTTCAATCGTCCCAAAATCACTTTTAGCCTGAGAGGCAGTTAACAATAAGAAAAGGCTAAATATGGCTAGCTTCATTTTTAGTTTTTTGATTTAATGGCTTTTCCCTTGATGAAAGAAGAGGGGTAATGTTCATCGAATCTGCATGTAGTAAGGCAGGAAATCCCACAGCGTAAACACATCTGTGGAGGTAGTTTCCACTAGGCTCAATTCCCCAGATTTTCAATGGTTTTCAAGCGATTGATTTTACCTGATTCTGTTCTTGCGAACGCCTGAATGATAAAAATGTTTTTAGGAATTTCGAATCGGGTTAATACTTTCTTCAGCTCAAACAAAAGATTTTCGATTTTCTCTGATCCATGATTACTTTCTATTGCCAGACATAATTTCTCTCCGAGTATATCATCATACTTCCCAAAAAAGAAGAATGATGAATTAGGAAAAAAACTATGAATGGTGGCTTCAGATTTTGATTCCAAAAGCTCAGGATGAAGTTTCACTCCACCAGAATTGACGACAAAGTCGCCCCTTCCCAGCCATCGGAATGAATATTTGCCAACTAATTCCACCAAATCATTCGTCTGAACTTTTTCGTTGTTACTTGAAGCTGATTTTACCCAAAGAGCGCTTCTCTCATCCAGTCCATATTCTATATCAGGCAAGAAAGTATAGATCAATTCTCCAGAAGTGATTTTAGCCAATGCAATGTGGGATACAGTCTCGGTCATGCCGTAGGTTTGGTAGGCTTGCATTTCGTTTTCTAGCAATGAATCCTTTAACGCGGCAGATAGGGGCGCCCCACCGATAATGAGATGCTTGATTACTTTCAACTTCCGCAGTGAAGAGGCATTTTCCAGACAAGTCTCTACTTGCATAGGAACCATCGCTACGAAATCAGCTGTGATATCTATTTCTAAAAGAGGATCTGACTTCGGTTCAATTACTTGAATTGGGCTGTTCCATACCATAGCCCGAACCAGCATCATTTTCCCGGCAATAAAGCGGGAGTCTAGACAGCAAAGTAACTGAGTGTTTTCACCGGTCTGGAAAAACGTCTGCGTTCCCTTTGCACTCGCAATCATTTGATCTCGGGAAATCTCAATTTTTTTAGGTGTCCCAGTTGAACCAGATGTGTGCTGCACAAAGCTTCTTGTGCCGGATAACCAACTCTTGCAAAATTCTATTGCAGCCTGCGCAGAAGGTGGGAAATCGACAATGTCAAGATCAAAATCTGCCAGGTTTTGAAATTTATATTCCCCGAAAGTCAGTTGAAACATGTTCTTGTTGTTAGTTCACTCCTTTTCCCGAAGGTAAGTATCCTTCTTCAAAATTCCGGGAAGGCTGTTATCTTGCAAAAGAATTAGATTTTTACCCAAATCGAAAGATATGAACTGGATCACTGCCAAAGAATACGAAGATATTACCTATAAAAAATGCGATGGAGTAGCAAGGATTGCCTTCAACAGGCCGGAAGTGAGAAATGCCTTCCGTCCAAAAACAACCGCTGAACTGTACGATGCTTTTTATGATGCCCAGGAAGATACATCCATAGGTGTAGTCTTACTGAGTGGGGAAGGTCCGTCTGCAAAAGATGGTGGTTGGGCGTTTTGCTCTGGCGGAGACCAGAAAGCCAGAGGAAATCAAGGCTATGTTGGGGAAGATGGGTATCATCGCTTAAATATCCTGGAAGTGCAGCGTCTTATCCGTTTTATGCCTAAAGTGGTGATTGCAGTAGTACCCGGCTGGGCAGTTGGAGGAGGGCATAGCTTACATGTGGTCTGTGATCTGACTCTGGCTAGCAAGGAGCATGCGATATTCAAACAGACTGATGCTGATGTGACCAGTTTTGATGGTGGTTACGGTTCGGCTTATCTGGCTAAAATGGTAGGACAGAAAAAAGCACGGGAGATTTTCTTCCTTGGAAGAAACTACTCCGCTCAAGAAGCCTACGAAATGGGTATGGTGAATGCGGTGATTCCCCACGCTGAACTTGAGTCAACAGCTTATGAGTGGGCTCAGGAGATCTTGGCTAAGTCGCCTACTTCTATTAAGATGCTGAAGTTTGCGATGAACCTAACTGATGACGGTATGGTCGGACAGCAGGTTTTTGCCGGTGAGGCAACCCGTCTTGCCTATGGGACAGAGGAGGCTAAAGAAGGGAGAAATGCCTTTTTGGAAAAGAGAAAGCCGGATTTTGGCAAGAATAAGTGGATACCTTGAGATAGTAGCAAGAACCACGATACAAGAACCAAGAATTTAGAGCTGAGAGTTAGATGAGGCTGTCTCATAAGTAGGTTTTCTTGTCAGGCTGAGCGAAGTCGAAGCCTTTAATGCGCTAATTAAGCCCATTTCGACTTCCTGCCCTCCGGGAGGCGGGCGCTCAATGTGACAATTATGAATTATGAGACAGCCTCGTGCTTTTAGCAATTTCTAGGATATCAATTCACTTATAAGTAGATCTTCGTCTAGATCCTCCCAGTGTATGCCTTCGCCACCCCCTATAAATCTCCAATTGTTTAGTTTGGTAATAGAGGCATCTCTGAGGGAAGGAAACCATTCTAACGGAATACTTATTTCACGACCATCCTCCATAGAGATTATCATTTTACTTTCTGAAAATGAAAGTCCAGACGCTTGATTAGATTTTGATCCCATTGTATCCCAATTTAAACAATTCTAGTGTTTCTAATAAGCTTATATAAACAGAAAATCCCTTCCACGATATGTGAAAGGGATTTTCTGTTGTAAGCCAAGGGGAGGATCAGATTTCGATTTTAGCTCCCAGCACTTTCAGAAACTCACGGATCCAGGCAGGATGGCCCGGCCATGCCGGAGAAGTCACCAGATTACCATCCACATAGGCATCTGTGGCAGGAATATCCTGATACTCTCCACCTGCGATAGTCACCTCCGGGCCCACGGCAGGGTATGCAGTCAACTTTCTGCCTTTGACCACTCCAGCGGCAGTAAGAATCTGTATCCCGTGACATACCGCGGCCACAGGTTTATTTGTATCAAAGAAGTGCTTGACGATCTCCAATAGCTTATTGTTTAACCTCAAATATTCGGGAGCCCGTCCACCGGCGATTGCAAGCCCTACATAATCATCCACATCGACCTGATCGAAGGAATAACTCAGCATAAAGTTGTGGCCCGGTTTCTCAGTATAGGTCAGGTCTCCTTCAAAGTCATGGATAGCAGTTTTGACTGTTTCTCCCTTTTTCTTCCCCGGGCAAACGGAATGAACTTCATAGCCTACCATTTCAAGCATCTGCACAGGAACCATGGTTTCATAATCTTCTGCGAAATCTCCTGTGAGGAATAATATCTTTTTCATGATTTTGTAGTTAGTTTATTTGAAAAATGAAGGCTGTCCTATATCAGGTTTTCTTGTCAACCTGAGCTGCCCGTCTGCCAAAGGCATTTAAGTGGTAGTCCTTTATGTGCTGATTAAGCCAGTCTCGACTTCCTGCCTTCAGGCAAACCGATGTTCAATGTGACAATAATGAGTTATGAGACAGTCTCTTTTACTTATAATACCAAGTTAAGAAAATGCTGGCGCATTAAGATTAACCATTAGTTAAGTTTTGCTAATCCTATCAGATTTAATTCCATCAACTTAGCTTAGGCTCATTTGAGATTCCAACATATCATGCTGGATCTGAGTTAGCGGTAAGTTGAATTTACCGTTATGGACGCATGGATTAGAGCGTTGATTTGATAGAATGGCTGGCTTTGCAAAATTTTCTGTGCATCTTATTATTTCAATTTTGAATTCATTGTACTATGAAGCATCTGGAAACTTCTTATCAAACACACGATGGTCTGGAACTCTATCTTCAAGCTTGGATACCTGAGACTCCAAAAGCTGCATTATTGTTTGTACATGGCTTGGGAGAGCATAGTTCAAGATATAAGCATTTGGTTGAGAAGTTAAATGACATAGGATTGTCCGTTTTTACTTTTGATGGGAGAGGACATGGCAAATCCGCAAAAGGTAAGCCGGATGCATATTTTGACTCTGCCGAGGATTATCTCCTGGATATTGACGCTTTGTTTGGCAAGGTAAAATCGTATGCTCCCGGTTTACCAATTTTCATCTATGGGCATAGTATGGGTGGGGGACTGTTGGCAGCCTATGCTTTAAAATATAAGCCAGAAGCCGCAGGTCTGATCTTAAGCTCGCCGGCGATAATGGAAGCAGAAGGCACCCCAAAATTTTTAAAGGCGATCTCTATGGTGGTCAGTAAGTATTTGCCAAGGCTGAAAGCTTTGAAACTGAATGCCAACAAGATTTCAAGAATCCCGGAGGAAGTGTCCATCTACCTAAATGACCCGCTGATTTATACCGAGGCTATTCCGGCAAGGACAGGCTATGAATTATTGCAAATAATGAAGTTTATCCAGGAAAATGCAGGGAGCTTTAGCTTACCATTCTTGCTTATTCATGGATCCGCGGATGAGCTTACCAATCCGCAAGGTTCAGAATTGCTTTTTGCAAAAGCTGTTTCTAGTGACAAAACCCTGAAAATATTTCCTGGAGGGTACCATGAGTTGAATAATGACCTGGATAGGGAAGAGGTAATGACCCTGATTGTGAATTGGATAAAGGATAGGATTTAAATCTCTGCCAAAAGCCCATTGATATCCAATTGCCTCGTGTACATCATGATACTTCCGTCAGGATTCTTAGGCCAATCTTCTTTTGCCCTGTCCCAGTACAATTCCACGCCGTTTTCATCCGGATCATCCAGGTACAAGGCTTCTGACACTCCATGATCAGCTGCCCCGGTAAGTGGATAGTTTGCATCTACGAGCCTTTTCAAGAGCACAGCCAAATCACGTCTGCTTGGAAGAAGAATAGCCGTGTGGAAAAGCCCTGCGGTATTTTTAGGGGCTGGTTTTCCTCCCTTGCTTTGCCAGGTATTCAGTCCAATGTGATGGTGGTATCCTCCCGCTGATATAAACGCTGCATCTTGCCCGTACATGGTGACAAGTTCAAAACCCAATAAGCCCTGATAGAAATCCAATGACCTCTGGAGGTCGGAGACTTTCAAATGAATGTGGCCAATGCGGGTGGCGGCGGGAATGGTATAGTTGGGAAGATCCATGAGTTTAAAGTTTGAGATTTGAAATTAACCGAACTGCCTCTTGTTTAGTGCCAGAATGATGGAAAATCTCAAATCTCAAATTTTATATCCCCGGCGCATTCGGGAACTGAAGGCTTTTGTAGTACTCCAGATCTCCTTCAGGTTGCTCGATATCATCCGGAAAAGGAAGTTTTGAGAAGGTTTGAAAGTAAAGTAAGCAGGCATTTCTCCACCATTCTGCTTCCTGTTCCTGGATTTCCAAGAGCTGTCTGACATGATCAAATTCCTCAGGATCGATTTTGGATTCCAAAGAAGCCCAGGTTGCCTGGATTGCCCTCACTTCTTTTACGCCGCGGTCATAGCGGTAGGCTATTCCTTCCCAGAGTGTATTTCCATCTTTCAATTGGAAATCCCAAGGGAGATGATGGAACCAGAGCAGGTATTTCTCTGGAATCTGATTAGGATCAGACCATTTTTCCACAATTTCAGGTGCATATTGCTCCAAAGCTCCGCTTCCTTCACCTGTCCTGTCAAAACCTATCCCCAGACTATCAGCCTGATGGTAATAAGGCGCAGTCCAGTCAGCTCTTCCACCCATTACCCAAGGCCCTGGCCCATAATGATGGCTTCTTCCCATGATGTGATGCAATCCCAGTGGAATCATATAGTCCACTGCAGCCTCATGTGATTCCATCAGAATTCCACTGACTTTTGATACTACTTCCCGATCTATGCCGAAAGTCAGTTTAGTCCATTCTTCGGCAATTTCTTGTGAGGTAACCTCCGGATTCCAGGCCATTTTCCCAAAAGCAAACCAATTGGACTGGGCGAAAAGATGCCCCGTCCAGTTGCGGTCGGTTCCTATATTGGATACTCCGGCGATCAAGGTCATTTTCTGACCTGTTTCCTTGCCTTCCAGAATACTGCCTACTGTGGAGACCGGACTTGGTGCGTAGGTTTTACTTTTGAGAACTTCCTCCCACATGGGGGCAAGGTACACGAGATTGGTGGCCTGCCCGAGATACTCTTGGGTAATCTGAAACTCCATCCCCACATTTGTTTCGTTGATAGCTCCATATAGGGGATGGAAAGG
>CBFGUY010000063.1:0-20693 GCA_965651895.1 uncultured Algoriphagus sp.
GAAAAAGTCATGGTGGATTTTATCCATCACGAATACGATGTGCTGGTTTCTACAAATATTATAGAATCCGGGCTTGATATTCCAAATGCCAATACGATTATCATCAACCGAGCCCACATGTTTGGGATGAGTGATCTGCACCAGATGCGTGGACGGGTGGGGAGAAGTAACAAGAAGGCATTTTGCTACCTGCTTACCCAGCCTATGTCAGGGTTGACAGCAGAAGCCAGAAAGCGAATGCAAACCCTTGAAGAGTTCTCGGACTTGGGGGACGGATTCAAAGTGGCCATGAAGGACTTGGATATCCGTGGGGCAGGAAACCTTCTGGGAGCCGAGCAGAGTGGTTTTATCAGCGATTTGGGATTTGAGATGTATCACAAAATCCTGGATGAGGCTGTTCAGGAATTGAAGGAAAATGAGTTTGCTGCTTTATTCGAGACAGATCTGGCAGAGAAGGTCAAAGTTCTGGTTCAGGACTGCACAATAGAGACTGATTTAGAGCTTCTGATACCAGAGGAATATGTAGGGAATATTTCCGAGCGGTTGGGACTTTATTCCAAACTGGATGCTATTAAGGGTGAAGAGGAATTGACCAAGTTTTCAGAAAGTCTTAAAGACCGCTTTGGGCCACTTCCAGATGCTGTAGTAGATTTGATGGAAACGGTACGTTTGCGGTGGAAAGCAGAACAGCTTGGAATAGAGAAGCTTGTACTGAAGTCCGGAGCCATGAAGTGCCATTTATTGCCTTCGACGCGGGATGATTATTATTCCTCAGATATTTTCCAAAAAATTATGCGTTTTGCGCAGATGAACAGTAAGCTTTGCAAAATAAAGGAGTACAAGAATCGTTTGATTCTTACATTATCGAATGTTTCTACCATATCCAAGGCTCAGGTAAAGCTGAAGGAGATGACAGAAGCCTGATTATGAAATAATTTTAATGGCATTAAAATTGTAGATTTGCCTACCGATTTTGTTGATTTTCTGGGATTTTGAACGTTTTTTGTCAAATGGATTCCATGGACTTCATCACAAATCATTGCAAGTGCTCGACATTGCATTTATATTAGCACACTGAAAAAGACTTATAAACGATTAGAAATATGCGTCTGAGTAACAAATCATGGGGAATGTGGATAGCGGCTTTTGCGATAGTAGGAAGCTCTATTTTAACCTCCTGTAATAAAACTCCTGGGTATGGCAGAAGAACTGCAAACAAGCCGGGCAAAAAAAGTGCTACTACAGGAGCAGAGTTCAGTTTTGATGAAAATGATTCTACCCAATTTTTTGTAGCCAAAAAAGCTGAGCAGATTCCAGGGCCAAATTTGAAATTTATCCAAGGAGGAAGAGCAGTGTTGGGCTCGCAGGAAGAGGATGTGATGGCGTTCCGTGACAACTTGGAGAGAACAGTGACCCTGGCAAACTTTTATCTGGATGAAACTGAGGTGACCAATAACGATTACCGGGAGTTTCTTTTCAATATGAAAAAGAATGTAAGCGCGGATTCATTGCTTAAGCTCGAGCCAAAGGATAATGTATGGGCTGGTGGAGAGATGACATTCAACGACATGTACCAGTCGTATTATTTCAGGTTCCCTGGTTTTAACTTCTATCCGGTAGCTGGGGTATCCTGGACTCAGGCAAATGCTTATTCTAAATGGAGAACGCAATTTGTACAGGAAATACTTAGAGAGCAGAGAGGCATAGATTCTTCTTTTACAAAAAATCAACTGATTGAAAGAGGTGTAGCGCTTGCAGACTATAGATTGCCTACTGAGGCTGAATGGGAATATGCCGCAAAAGCGATGATAGGCACTCAATATATGGACGAAAACCAGGAGTATGGTAGGATCTATCCATGGGATGGCAGAGGCGTAAGAAATCCATATAATGTAAAGAGAAAAGGTAAGCAGGGTGATATGCTGGCTAACTTCAAAAGAGGCCGAGGTGATTACGGCGGAATAGCTGGAACCCAAGCAAATGATGGTGATATCATTCCTACGAATGTTTACGACTTTGCGCCAAATGATTTTGGTCTTTACAATATGGCAGGTAACATGAACGAATGGGTTCAGGATATCTACCGTCCACTTTCCTATCAAGATATGGATGACCTCAACCCAGTCAGAAATTCAGGAGTAGGTGATGAGGAAGATACCTACGGGACTTCTATGCTTACAGATGAGCTGAGAGTTTACAAAGGTGGATCATGGAGAGATGTCGCTTACTGGCTTGCTCCTGGTACCAGAAGATTTATGCATCAGGATTCTGCGACCAACCACATTGGTTTCAGATGTGCTATGATCTCCATCGGAGAAAAAGGCAAATAAACGTCAAAAAATATTAAGCAAGCCCCTACAAAATCAAGTGTAGGGGCTTTTTTTATGGTGCGCCCTATGTAACTCAGATTTTTCCATTAAGGGTCGAAGAAATCAGAACCTCCTTTTCTTGGATTTTAATTCCAGTATTGCTAGGTGTAACTGGTTAAATGTCAGTGAAATGCTGATTTTTTTTGTAACTTAATAGGGTACTAAACCCAAAATGACATGAATGCTATAACTAAAATCGAATCCTGGGCTGATAGACATCATCCCCAATGGATTGACTTTCTCCGAATTTTGCTTGGCTTGTTTATTCTGTACAAAGGTATCTTATTCATTTCCAATACAGGAGCCTTGATGGATCTGATGGCAAATAAAGACCTGCAGTTTTTCAACTTAGGCATGGCCCATTATGTGGCTTTTGCCCATCTGGTTGGTGGCTGTCTTATTGCCTTAGGTTTGGTGACCAGGTTTGCTATTATCTTTCAGCTACCCATTTTATTCGTCGCAGTTTTCTTTGTGAATATTGAGGCGGGATTCCTTTCTGTGTCAAACAACCTAGAGTTTGAGATGTCCCTGCTCGTTCTGATCCTTCTCATTGTTTTCTTAGTTTATGGATCAGGCAAGTTCTCGCTGGACAATTATATGAAGGAGCACCCAAGATGGTAAGGGAATCAACAGTTGCGATAAAGGCTGCCCAGATAGTTTATGTTGGACAGCCTTTTTTCATTGTACCAACAAGTGCTGAAGTTGTAAGTACTCCTCGGGTTAGAGTATATTATTTATTAAGTTTTACTCCAGCTTTAACAGCTACATCCAAGTCATTTTCCTTCGGAGGAATGGGACATTCATAATTATTGGCATACGCACAATAGGGGTTATAGGCCTTATTAAAATCCAGTTTTAGGGTGTCGCCTTCCGGAATAGTCAGCCCCATGTACCGCCCTCCTCCATAAGTCTCTATACCGTTGGTTTGATCGGTGAAAGGAAGGAATAAGTAGTCCTTGTACTTCTCCTGTGCCCTTAGCCTATGACTTTGGTATATATTCAGTCGGTATTCCTTGCCTTCTAGAATAAATGTAGCAATTCCATAAAGATCATAATCGCTGAGCGTATTGGCCGATGTTTTCATCTGAAATAAGCTTGGCGAGGGCAGCTTTTCAAATTTGGCAATCACATGGTACTTTTCCTCTATTGGGTAGAAATCATGGCCTTCAAATTCCTTTATTTGATTGGCTGATAAGGGGGATTTCTCAGGGTCTAAATATTCCTCATTCAGTTCTTGCTGGAATTGAATCACTGAGGATTTAAAATCATCCTGTGCGAATAGCGAGTGAGGAGCCCAGGTGAGAATGAGTGTAACTAGAAGAACGTTTTTCATTCGGTGCAGAGTATGGGTTTTTAAGGTTTTGGGTAAGTTGTAAATTAGTTTTGAAAATACGTTGAATTTAAATTCTCTTTTTATACCCATATAAGATATATTGAAATAAAATTATAAGTTATTCATATTCAATACATAATTGATTTTTGTTAAATTGAAGTTCTTAATTTTTCACTTTTAATCAAACAACCCTATGGAAAGCAAAAACGGTTTTTTGAAAATGGATATCGATGAATTTACATCCTGGATCCAGTCCCAGCGAATCGCCAGAACTATACTCACTGTCCAGCAACATCACACGTGGAGCCCTAATTACACCCATTTCAATGGCAGTAATCATTTTGAAAGACAATTGGCGATGAAAAACCATCATGTGAGAAACAACGGCTGGAGTGACATTGGACAGCATTTTACCAGTTTTCCAGATGGGACTATAGTGACAGGGAGATCATTGGAGGCTACGCCTGCATGTATTTTCGGGGCAAATCGTGATTCTATCTGCATAGAGCACCTTGGAAACTTCGATAGTAATGGAGATACCATGACCAATGAACATAGATTAGTTATTGTTCAGATGACTGCAGCACTATGTGATAAGTTCAGACTGCCTATAAATACCTTTAGTATCATTTACCATCACTGGTACGATTTGGGTACAGGGAAAAGAAACAATGGGACAGGTGGAAACAAATCCTGCCCGGGTACCAATTTCTTTGGAGGAAACAAAGTGGAAGATTGCACGGCAAACTTCCTTCCCTTAGTAGAACAGCATCTTCAGAGGGAGGTTTTACCCCATATTCCGGCTGGAATTGAGAAATACGTAGTAGTGACTGCCAATTCCTTGAATGTCCGGGCTGGCCCACAGGGTGTAGCGTCCAAAGCATCCGATAGAGAAGCAGCCCAATTAGGAGCTGTTTTGAGAATCTATGAGGAATCAAATGGCTGGCTTAAAATCTCAAACAGCCAGTCTCATTGGGTATATGGAAAATACACCACAGAAGTGAAAAGAGCTACAGTCAATGCTAATGTACTTCGTGTACGAAGTGGCCCAGGTACCGGGTACAGCGTGGTGGATAACCTGATGAAATCCGAGGAAGTCTTTATCTCCCAAGAGCGGAATGGTTGGTGTAAGCTGAGTCTGGAAGAAAAATGGGTAAGTAAAAGTTACCTGGATTTCAGATAACGGAGTGGCTGAATAATCGTTTTTTCTCCCCGATAGGAGCAGGTAATTCTCATATTGTGGAATAGCTAGGTACATTCAAAAACAAGAATCCTGTTTTAAATCCGGTAAGCAAGGATTCTACTATGTGGAATGGAGTTGGCGGTTTTAAAATTGCTTCCAGAGGGGAGCTGCTTTCGATTAGGTGAAAGTAATTGCCAACTTAACCACAAACATGATGAGTTTACTAAAAGATGTAAGAGTAGCTATTTTGGCTACGAATGGATTTGAAGAATCAGAGCTTGTAGAGCCTAAGCGTGCGCTGGAGAAGGAAGGGGCTGAAGTGCTGCTGATATCTCCCGAGAATGATGAGATCAAGGGCTGGAAGGATAAAAATTGGAGTGATAAGATAAAAGTTGATGCCCGTGTGGATCAAGTAAGTGCTTCAGACTTTGACTCTCTTTTAATCCCCGGAGGGGTGATCAACCCTGATTTGCTGAGAAGAGATCAGGCTTCAGTGGATTTCGTGAAGAGCTTTTTTGAGGCCCACAAACCAGTAGCGGCAATCTGTCATGGCCCGCAGATGCTTATCGAAGCGGAAGTGGTCAAAGGAAGAACACTGACTTCATTTGCTGCAATTAGAAAGGATCTGGAAAATGCAGGGGCAAAATGGGTTGATGAAGAAGTAGTCATAGATAATGGCTTGGTCACTTCCCGAAGTCCTAAAGACTTACCCGCCTTCAACAAGAAAATGGTGGAGGAATTCCGGGAAGGGAAACATGCAGGACAGACCGCCTGACAGAAAAACCCGATTAAGCAATTTTAATCGGGTTTTTGCTTTAATATATCCTACTAGATCATCCCAGATCAGTTTCCCACATAAAAATCAAAAACAAAACACCGATCAGTATTCTGTAATATCCAAAAGCGGTAAAACCATGGTTTGAAACAAATTTTAAAAAGACTTTTACCGCAAACCAAGCTGCTATGAAGGCGACCAAAGTACCCAAGGCTAACATGATGAGTTGCTCATTGGAAAATATCAATTCAGTTTTAAGTAAATCATATCCTGAAGCAGCCAACATGGTTGGTACCGCCAGAAGGAATGAAAATTCTGTGGCTTGCTTTTTATTCAGCCCGTTGAACACTCCTCCAATGATGGTGGCTGCTGCCCTTGAAGTTCCTGGAACCATAGAAAGACATTGGAAAAGCCCAATGAGAAATGCAGTTTTATATGACATCTCTTCTACCTCATCCACATTCGTTGTAGAGTTCACTACTTTTTTATCAATGAAAATCAGGATAAACCCACCTACAATCAGGGATACCGATACCACGATAGGATTGAACAAATATGCTTTGATATAATCGTATGCCAATAAGCCTATGATAGCAGTGGGAATGAAGGCTGCAAGTAACTTAATATAAATAGTGATCCCCTGTACAAACCTATTGATGTACATAAGGGCAATGGCGAGGATCGCTCCTAGCTGGATGAAAATTTCAAAGGTTTTTACAAATTCCTCTTCATGTATATTCATAGCTGCTGATGCCAATATCATGTGTCCGGTGGAGGATACAGGCAAGAATTCAGTCAAGCCTTCAATGATGGCAATGATTATACTCTGTGTGATTGTCATGAAAAGGAAGGTGGTTAGAGGATAAATTATAAGGATGCAAAGTTATTGATCTTGCGTAGTCCTAGGTAGCATATTTTATAGCAATCAGGTCTTTTTAGAGTTCTTAACTTATTCAATTCAATGTTTAATTTCATAAAGTGTGGAATTTTCACTTCATTAATAGTTCAACACACTTAACATGAAAAAACACCTCTTTTTACTCGCTTTAACTTTTCTCCCTGTTTTGGGTTTTTGCCAAGAAATAAAGGAATCTACCTTCAAATCCGAAATTCAGGAAGTGACGGTATTTCTCGCAGGTGCACAAATTTTCGAAACTGCTTCTGGACAGCTCTCCGCAGGAGAATCCTATATTCTGATCAAAGGGCTTTCCCCTTATGTGGATGAAAAAAGCATTCAGGTAAAAGGTTCGGGGAATTTCATAATCCAAGGCGTGAATAAGCGCTTGGATTATCTTTCAGAGCAGAGGTTTTCTGAAAAAGTGAATGCTCTTCAGGATTCTGTTTCAGCAATACAACAAAATAAGGATAAAGAAAGGGCACGATTGGACGTACTGAAGGAAAAAACGAGCTTACTGAATGCAAATAAAAATATAGGGGGATCACAGAATGGATCTAGCCTTACGGAATTGAAGCAGGCTATGGATTTTTACGATGCGGAATTGATGAAAATCAAATCAGAAGAACTGAATATCCAAGCTAACCTTCAAAAAGAAGAGGAAGATATCAATAAGCTCTTGAACCAAATCTCGGCCATGCAGCTGTCATCCAACGAAGCCACTTCTGAAATAAGAATACGGGTAAAATCGGAGGCGGCCGGGAATGCTGACCTTGAAATAAACTATTTGGTAGCAAATGCAGGCTGGTATCCAAAATATGACATACGTGTGAAGAATGTCAGTTCCCCGCTTTCACTCACCTATAAGGCAGAAGTCTATCAGAACACAGGAGTGGATTGGAAAGATGTCAAACTCAGGTTTTCAAATGGTAATCCTAATCAAGGAGGCCAAATCCCCGAATTGGAAAAGTGGGAGCTGAATTTTGCCCGCTTGACTACCTTCAATCCTAGAACCCAAAGCTTCGGCTCTGTATCCGGACGGATTATCAGTGCCACTGATGGTAGTCCTATTCCAGGGGCAAGTATAGCAGTAAGTGGGACTTCTATAGGAACGGTTTCTGATTCAGGTGGTATGTACTCCCTTACTTTGCCATCCGGGGCTAGCCGGTTGACGGTTAGTTTTATCGGGTATCAGTCCAGGGATGTAGTTATCAATTCTTCTAACCTGAATATTTCGCTGCAAGAGGATACTTATGCTTTGGAAGAGGTGGTCGTGGTTGGTTATGGCTCCCAGGAAAAGAGATCAATGACAGGAGCAAATGTCCGTATAAGAGGAGCAAATTCTATGGATGCTGCTCCAGCGCCTGCTTTACAAACTTTTGTGGTAGAAAACCAGACCACCGTAGAAATCGAAGTTGCTGAACCCTACTCCATCAAATCCAATGGTGAGAAAACTTTGGTTGATCTCAAGAACTACCAAGTGGATGCTGCTTATCGTTATTCTGTAGTTCCAAAGCTGGACAACGATGCTTTTCTGATAGCCGAAATTGCGGACTGGAGCAAATACAGTCTGCTAGAAGGGGAAAGTAATTTATACTTCGAAGATGGATTTGTAGGGAGATCGATTTTGAACGGTTCTTCCCTTCAGGATACACTGGAGATCTCTATGGGGCGGGATAGGAGCATTGTTATCCAGCGGGAGAAAAATGATGAGTTCTCCAAGAAACGGGCAATTGGATCTAATATCACCGAAAGCAGAGAGTACAAAATCATCGTCAAAAACAACAAATCTCAGTCCGTGACAATAGATGTGACAGACCAGCTACCCGTCTCTGTCAATTCAGATATTTCTGTCCAGGCTTTAGCACTTTCTGGAGGGAGCTTGAATCCCCAAACAGGAAAGATAACTTGGTCTCTATCACTACAACCGGGTGCTCAGCAAGAGCTCAAACTCCAGTATGAGGTAAAATATCCGAAGCGGGAAAAAGTTATTTTAGATTAAGAGTAGGGTATGTTTCGATGACGTATTGCTTTAATGGATTTTAACTAGTTAATTTTATCAGTTAATTAGTTAAGAAGAAATTCGGATGGCCCCCAATTTCTTGAAGTCATTTAAGAATAATGAAGAAAGAGGGAAGTGGGCTAAAATTGGCCTTACACTTATTTTTGGCTGAAAACAAATGGGGTAAATGTAAAAGGGGAGGCAGAACAATATGTCCTGCCTTGGTGGTTGCTTTGGGTACTTACTACGTTTTTGGGAAGAATAGTCTATAAGCTGCCGGAGGAGACAGTAAGCGAACTTGTAGAGCTCACCCAAGTAGCTATAGCTGCTGGAAACATTGAAATCATAGCTGCCTTACTAGCTTTAAAAGTTGTCCATAACTACAGCAATCGAGAAAAACTGATGATGGATCTGGAGAAACAATTGGAGCAGCAAGCCGCTAGAAGCATTTCCCTCTTGGATCTATCTGAAGGACAGGATGGAGAGCCAGCTATATCCCCGTCATTACCTTAATCAGCCACTTTGTCCAGAGTCATTTCCATAAATTGGTACCAAGTCCCCCCTGCATTTGCCTCTCCGATTTCGTGCCATTGTCCTTTTTCATTGATCTTGATCACGTATCTGACGTTATCCGCAGGGTACCAGTAGAACACGTCTCCGACCAATTCGGACTTGTAGGTGCCATGCTGATTGCTTTGCAGATAGGAGTGGAAGTCATATTTGCCAATTTCATCTCCCATTCTGATAATAGCCAGCGCATTATGGACATTTTTGCCATTGGCATCCCCCTGTCCTTCTATCAGGATAGCGGTTCCACCCACTTTTAAGGTTACCTTTTCTTTCTGATCAAAAGGCATTTTTTCCCTGCTCTGATTCATCATCCACCCATTTCCTTTCCATTCTCCAACCAGGAATTCCAGCTTTTTTAGCTCTTGCTGCGCTTCTTTGTTCAATTCGAAATTTTGTGATGACGCCAGTAGTGGCAGGCAGAACAGGACAATTACGATTAGATTTTTCATTTTGTAAAATGGTTTATAGTGTAAACTTATTATTAAAATTTTTTTAGCTAATGTAATTTTTCAATGCATTCACATAAGCTTCAAATGCCCTGATACCATGCGCAGTTATTTTGGCAGTAGTCAAGGGGCGTTTTCCGCGAAAAGACTTTTCTATTTCCAGGTAACCTGCTTTTTCCAGTTTGTCTAGTTGTACACTGAGATTTCCGGCCGTCGATTCTGTTTTTTCTCTTAGGAATGTAAATTCCGCTTCTTCCACACTGATCAAAAGGGACATCACGGCAAGACGAAGTTGGGAATGTAAAAGAGGGTCTAGAGGTTTAAATTCGCGCACTATATTTGTTTTTCAGATAATAACCTGGTACCAGATAGCCTAGGATAATGGCCACCGCAGCTGCAAGATTTTGTTCGACTACCGGTAACTGGAATGCAATAATAGCCCCAATTGCCAGAATTATCGCCCCGAATTTGAATGCATTGACACGGATGATGGATCCCGTGGCAAACATGCCTACAGCTACCAAAAGTAGGATCACCGGATTGTGATTGTAACCTAGCACGGGCATAGCGCTCAAAATCACTAGTATGCCTACAAATACAGCAATCCATAGCTGATTAATCATCATGCCCAGGTGGGACTTAACGGGACTGTTTTTAGCTTTTAGATAGCCCCATCTTGCACTAAGGAGTGCAGCAGGAATTATTAACAACCAAACCAAGTAAGGTTTCTCGAAGGCCAGTCTTTGAAGAAGGTACTGCGCAAAATTGCAGATTGACACCACCCATCCCCAAAGTAATAGCTGGTAACTTCCTTCCCCGGAGGTTTCCCTTTTGGCTTTTGCAATCATCTCTGTAATAATTGCAAGTGATTCAGCACTGCTTAGTTTTTTTTCCATGTATACTATTTTTCACAATTATAAAATAGTTTATAATATAAACCAAATGATTTTCTAATATTTATGTGTTTTTCAGGACATTGATTAATTTAGGTTCTATCAAACCGCTACTAAGAATGAAGAACATTTTTGACCCGAAAGTCCACGAGGAGACGATTCAAAGAATCAATAGGCTCTCCCCTGATTCTACCCCAGTCTGGGGGAAAATGAGTGTGGATCAAATGCTGGCCCACTGCAGTGTGGCTTACGAAATGGCCTATACAGATAAGCATCCCAAGCCAAACGGGTTAATGAGATTTCTGTTGAAAACCTTTGTGAAAAATGGAGTGGTGAATGAAAAGCCCTATCCGAAAAACTCCAGGACTGCGCCGGTATTTATTATCAGTGACAGGAAAGACTTTGATGTAGAAAAGAAACGCCTGGTCTCCTTTGTTCAGAAAACATTTGATTACGGGCCTAACTATTTTGATGGGAAGGAATCGCTTTCCTTTGGGCCTATGACCACCCAAGAGTGGAATAACCAATTCTATAAACATTTAGATCACCACTTAACGCAATTTGGCGTATGATTCATCCGGCAAAATCCATACGGACATTTATTGGAGCTAGAGATTATGCAGAAAGCAGACGCTTCTATGAAGTGTTGGGATTCCAGGTTCAGCCTGTATCTGGTAATATGTCTGTAGTGCATGTCAAAGAGAATATTTCCTTCTATCTTCAGGATTATTACCTAAAACCTTGGTGCGAAAATTCAATGATTTTTTTGGAGATAGAGGATGATCTGGAATCTTACTGGGAAGCAATTAAAGTCTTGGGCTTACCTGATAAATTCCCGAGTACAAAGCTGAGCTCCATCCAATACAATGACTGGGGTAGTGAATTTTTCCTTCATGACCCAGCTGGAAATCTTTGGCACTTTGGGGTTTTTACTTGATCTGGTAACTAAGCTTAAACTAATTGTTCCAAACATTAATCTTGCTTACTTCGTTGGTAGTTAATAGATTATGTTTTTAACCCTTTAACCCAAGTTACCTATGAAAAAGTTGTCTTCGTTATTTCTGGTTTTCCTTATTTGCATCAGTGGAGTTTTTGCTCAAAAATCGGGTTCTACTCCTGCTATGAATAGATTGCTATCTGATAATTTAAAATATCCAGCAGAATTGAGGCAGAAAGGGGAAGAAGGGGCTGTAGTAGTGTCTTTAAATGTCGATTCACGAGGTGTTATGACTGGGGAGTATGATTTTTTGTCTGGCAATTTAGCCTTTGAAGAGGAAATAGAGAGAGTTTTAGTTATTCTGAAGGAAAAATGGGATCCTTCCTTTCTGGATGGTAAAAGTTATGATTCGGATTATATGATGAGCTTTAATTTTAAACTTTCTAAAGAAAATGGGTTTCCACCAAATCCTTTTATCTCAACATCTGAGAAATCGGAGAAAAAATCTCCTCTCGACAAAGTAAATGAAGCATTGGAAGAAAACCCTTATATGCCAAGCCTATATGAGAACAGAGCTGAGATACTCACAATGGAAGGGAAAGAACTACTTGCGGCAATGGATTTGAATCAGGCAAAGTTCCTTAGAGACAAAATGCTGACTGAAATAGTAATTGTCGGTTATTTGCCTATGGGTCCAAAAGCACTTTAGGAGAAGCAAATAGTATCAATAGTATAGAGAGGGGACTGAGGTCTTCTCTTTTTTTGCTTGTTTTCAAGCATAAAGTCTCTAGAAACTGACTCAATCGGCCTCAATCGGTCTGATTCTTGATGATCTGGGGCAAATCAAAATTTACTACCGATGAATAAGCCATTGATCCTTCTTTGCCTTTTTGCGGGGCTACTTTCCATTACCTCTTGTACCAAATCTGAAGAGAAAAAAGAAGTTGATACTGAAAATAAAGTTGAAGAAACAGAGATGTACTCCGGGGACAACTCAGAGAATTCACTTGACTGGAATGGGACTTACAAAGGTACCGTGCCGTGTGCAAGCTGCGAAGGCATAGAGGTTGCCCTTACTTTGAATAAAGATAAAACGTATAAGCTTGTCACCAATTACCTAGGAAGAAACGACGCCCTAGAGCAAGAAAACACAGGTTCCTTCACTTGGGACGAAACGGGCTCTATTATCACGCTGGAAAAAGTGGCTCAGGGTCCTAATCAATATAAAGTAGGTGAAAATCGCATTTGGCAGCTCGATATGGAAGGGAAGGTTGTCACCGGTGAGCTGGCTGAGCACTACATCCTTACCAAAAGATAAGCCCTACTTAAACCTTACGATTTTCCCATGGGCTTTTGAGGTCATCTCCTGCGGAATAGAATCAGTAATTTCTTTAAATAACAACTCTACTAATTTCTGCTTGAGAAAACTTCTATTCAGAATAATGCTCACTTCTCTAGTAGGAGAAGGGCCTTCGAAGGGTCTCAGCCTGGTTTTTTCTTCCTCTGAGAGTTCAAGTGTTGCGAGCTCTGGTAGCAGCGTCACCCCTTTGTAGCGGTTCACCATATTTTTCAAGCCTTCCAATGAGCCGCTTTCGTAGTGAAAGTTTTTTGGGCCACTCAGACTTTGGTCACACAGATTGATTACCTGGTCACGGAAACAATGTCCCTGTTGAAGTACCCAGAAATCCTCTTTTAGTACCTTTTCTGGATGAAAAACTTTTTCTCCCAATAGAGGATGATCCTTGGATAAATAGGCATAGAACTTTTCATAAAACATAGGTTTTTCCACGATGCCTGACTCCTGAAGAGGGGTGACAATGATGCCTAGATCCAGTTCGTCGTTTTTCAGCTTTTTCACTACATCCTCAGTCACCATTTCCTGCACTTCAAGTTTTACATTGGGATACTTTTCCAGGAATTTACGGATAAACAGATGAAGTAAATAAGGGGCCAATGTGGGAATGATCCCCAGTTTAATAGCGCCAGAGATATCCCCTTTCATATCTGAAACCAGTTCAAAGATTCCTTTGCTCTCAGAAACCACTTTTTTGGCTTGCTTGATGATTTGTACTCCCATCTCGGTAGGGATCACCGGCATTTTGCTACGGTCAAAAAGTATAACCCCAAGATCACGCTCCAGCTTGCTCAGCTGGGCACTCAATGTGGGCTGTGTCACAAAGCAGCTTTCTGCAGCATGCCCAAAATGCCTGTATTTGTCGACAGCAATCAGATATTCCAGTTGTTGAATGGTCATAGTAAAGCGTATTCTGTAGGTCAAAAGTAAAAATTTCCGTAAAGAGTTTCTTTCTGAATGAACAGTCAGCTTTAAGTATAAACAGATTTTCTCAGGATTATTTTTCTATCGTTCAGAAAATGAGTAGTTTATTTTTCGTTTGCTCGTGGAATCTGCCATGTTATATTTCCAGAATGCTTGAAAAAATAAAACTTTAGGCTTCTTAGCCGAGCTTCTCAGAGCTATGGAATCGCTTATCAATCTTACCATCTCATAACCCAATCAACCTATGAATTATAAATTGAAACTTGTGATTTTATTTGAGGCGCTGCTGGGCGTAACGCTATTACTGGGTAAGTGTACGGGTGCATCCACCGAAATTGCGGAAAGTCCTTCAGAATTATCTCAATCTTCAGCGTTTGTAGCTAATCCAACTTTGGTAGAAGAACAGCCAGTGGGTAAATTGACAATAGGTGACGAAGCACCACCCTTTAAATTGCCGGGAATTGATGGTGAATTTCATAGCTTGGATGACTATGCCGATGCTGATGTGCTAGTGATCAACTTCACCTGCAATCACTGTCCGACCGCTCAGGCTTATGAGGATAGGTTTATCCAGGTGGTGGAAGACTATAAGGATGAAAAAGTCGCTTTTGTGGCTATTTCTTCCAATAGCCCAATCGCTATTCTGCCGGAGGAACTTGGCTACACCGATCTGAGTGATACGTTCGAAGAAATGGAAATCAGAGCTAAGGACAAGTCTTATAATTTTCCCTACCTCTACGATGGCGACACACATGAGTTCTCTTTGGCGTATGGGCCTACCGCTACACCACACGTATTTGTATTTGATAAAGCTCGAAAACTCAGTTATTCTGGCCGCATAGATTCTTCCGAAAAACCTGGGTCAGCCAATGCTGAAGACTTGAGAAAAGCTATTGACCTGACCTTAGCGGGTGAAAAGTTACCTGAGGAGGTGGCTCAAACTCCGGCATTTGGATGTTCTATGAAGTGGGCCTGGAAAAATGACTATACCGTCAAAACCAACAAGGCTTGGGATGAAAAAGAGGTGAGTATAGAGAAATTATCCCCAGTTGGGTTAGCAAAGTTGTTGAAAAATAATACGGATGATTTGCTTTTGGTGAATTTCTGGGCTACCTGGTGTGGGCCCTGCATAATAGAATATCCGGAGTTCGTGACCATTCAGCGGATGTATGGAGAGCGGGATTTCCAGTTTGTATCTGTGAGCATGGATAGTCCTGATCAGTCTGATAAAGCGCTCAAATTCCTTAAAGGAAAGTCATCAGCAGTGCCCAATTACATTATGGATACTAATGATAAATATGAGGTGATTAATGTGGTAGGAAATGACTGGGATGGAAGCCTACCCATAACTTTGCTGATAGAGCCAGGGGGAGATATTGCTTACAAAGTATCGGGAACAATAGACGCATATGAGTTGAAAAAAGAGATTGTGGATCATCGGCTAATTGGGAGATACTACTGAGAAAAATAGCATTAAGAAAATTATACAGTTAAATTGTATAAAATCAAAATGTATCTGCCATGTCGCAACTTCACCAGCTTTCACTCTCCCTCTATTCCAGTTCAAGACTGCTCATACAATTGGTACAAGGTGAATTAAAAGCATTGGGATTGACCTATCCGCAATACTTGGTTTTGGCAGTGCTTTGGGAAAAAGATTCGCTTAAAGTAAATGAGATTGGCTCCCGGCTATACTTGGATTCCGGCACACTCACACCTTTGCTTAAAAAATTGGAAAGGATGAATTACGTGAGAAGAAGCAGGAATGAGGCAGATGAACGCACAGTCATTATCGAATTAACCTATCCAGGTAAATCTCTCGAAAGCAAGGTAGAAACACTGATCCAAAGCCTGGATAGAAAAATCGCTGATCTTATTGATTTAAATGTGGATAATTTAAACCAATCCCTTCAACATTTGTTAGTAGAGATTGAATCACTAAAGAATACTGACAAATGAAAAAACTGAACATTGACTATACTGCTGTAGCAGTAAACACCGGTGGAAGAAAAGGACATGTGAGAACTGAAGACGGTATTTTGGATTTTGATGTGGCCATGCCGAAGGAAATCGGAGGCGATGGAGGGAAAACCAATCCTGAGCAATTGTTTGCGGCTGGCTATGCCGCCTGTTTTGGAGGAGCTTTAGGCGCGGTTGCGGGCAAAACCAGCCTACGAGACTCTGAAATCAAAGTCAAAGTACATTTGGGTAATTATGGTCCAGGAGATTTTGGGCTTGCAGTGGATATTTTAGTTAAAATCCCGCATGCTGCTTCATTGGAAGATGCACAAAAACTGGTAGATGCAGCCCATCAGGGATGTCCTTACTCCAAGGCAACACGTGGTAACATCGAGGTAACCGCTAAGGCGATAGAATAGAACTTAGAATAAAAAATGGCTGTCTTCACTGGTTTGGATACAGCCATTTTTTATTTGATCCTGTGGTTTTTTGGTGATTGGCATTTGATTTTTCACTACGCTCGCAGCGGAACTGGATTTCCAGTCTTACACGCATGCACTGTGGATTTACCGGGTAATAACTCCACTCAAAGTAGGCATTTCATACTGAAATGGATAATTTTGAAATCTTATTAAAAAATCCCCAAATATATGGCTGTTAATGATTTTATCCGTGACCACAAGGATCGCTTTCTCAATGAACTACTCGATTTACTCAGAATTCCCTCTGTAAGTGCTGACCCCAAGTTTAAAGATGATGTTTTTGCTGCTGCGGATTTTGTGAAAGAAAGTCTGGTAAAAGCAGGAGCAGATGTAGCCGAAATCTGTCAAACAGCCGGCTACCCTATCGTTTATGGGGAAAAAATCACTGATCCCAACTTGCCTACTGTTTTAGTGTATGGACACTATGATGTTCAGCCTGCTGATCCCTATGAATTATGGGATTCACCACCTTTTGAGCCTGTCATCAAGAAGACCGATGTCCATCCTGAAGGTGCAATTTTCGCACGTGGGTCTGCTGATGACAAAGGGCAGTTTTACATGTATGTAAAAGCTTTTGAAGCTATGATGGCTACAGGTGATTTGCCTTGCAATATCAAATTTATGATAGAAGGAGAAGAGGAAGTCGGTTCTGATAATCTGGACAAATTCGTCATTGCAAATAAAGAGAAACTGAAGGCGGACGTCATTCTGATTTCTGATACGCACATGATATCTATGCAGGATCCATCCATTACGGTTGGTCTCCGTGGCATGGCCTACATGGAAGTGGAAGTCACCGGATCTAACCGTGATCTACATTCCGGGACCTATGGTGGAGCTGTGGCTAACCCTATCAATGTGCTTTGTGATATGATCGCTTCCATGAAGGATGAAAACGATCATATTACGATTCCCGGTTTTTATGATAAAGTACAAGAGCTTTCTGCTGCGCAGAGAGAGCGCCTTAATGAAGCACCGTTTGATTTGAAAGAATATCAGACTAAGCTGGATATAGACGAAGTACATGGGGAGAAAGGCTATACGACTATCGAGCGAGTGGGTATTCGCCCTACGCTGGATGTGAATGGTATCTGGGGCGGATATACCGGTGAAGGAGCCAAAACAGTTTTGCCTTCCAAAGCAAATGCAAAAATCTCTATGCGTCTGGTCCCTGATCAGGACTGGAGGGAAATAGCTGAGCTTTTTGAAAACCACTTCAAATCCATCGCACCAAAATCTGTGAGAGTGAAAGTGAAAGCACATCATGGTGGAGCACCGGCTGTAGTGTCAGATTCTTCTGTGGGATATCAGGCCGCTGAGGCCGCTATGGAAGAGACTTTTGGAAAAAGGCCTATTCCTACCCGTGAAGGAGGATCTATTCCTATCGTCGCTCTGTTCCAAAAAGAATTAGGCTCTGACCCGATTCTGTTCGGGTTTGGATTGGATACAGATGCGTTGCATTCTCCCAATGAACATTATGGCGTGAAAAATTACTTTATTGGCATCGAAACCATTGCTGCGTTCTTCCGTCAGTTTAGAAAGCTCAGCGAAAAATAAACCCATTCATTTCCTCTAATTTTGAATTCATCTCAGTTCCAACTTCATGACTAAAGCCCACGGAAAATCAGGAAAACTATTGCTACTGGCATTGCTTTTCTTCAGTTTCTCCGCCCAAGCACAGATTATTGCACCGCCAAAATGGACTGTATCCATAGAGCCAACTAATTTGATACAAGGTGAAGAGGCTACTTTGGTGTTCGAGGCACAAATCCCCATTGGCTGGTATATCTATGCCAATGATTTTGATCCGGATCTCGGCCCTATTTTGGCGACTTTGAAGCTGGATAAACCAGAGGGTTATGAGATGAAGGGAGACTTCACCGCCATTGATTCCAAAAAAAAATATGAGGAGATATGGGAAGGGGAGGTGAAATATTTCATAGGAAAAGGCAGGTTTGAGCAGTCCTTTGTCCCTAGAACTTCTTCAGGGAAAATCTCAGGTACCATAGAATATCAGATGTGCTCTGACGTGACGGGTCAATGTGTCAATTATGATGAGGAATTGGAGCTTACGTTTACTGCAAGTGAAAATAAAACAACAGAACCTTTCGCTGAGTTTGAATCACCAAGTAAAGCAGAATTGGGAGTCGACTCGTCATCGGTAGAAGGAGGAACGACGACGAAGCAATCTGTAAGTGACAATGAGATTGACACGCTTCTTGTCCCGGCTGGCAATGACGAGAGTCCGTTTCAAGAAGAAGGGGAATCTGCCACTACTTCTTCTATAGAAATCTTGCCGACTCAGGAAGAGGGGTCTCTCTGGGGCTTTATGGTGCTGGCTTTTTTGGCTGGAATGGCTGCATTGCTTACACCTTGCGTTTTTCCGATGATCCCGATGACTGTAAGTTTTTTTACAGGGAGAGCGGGGAATAGAGCTACTGGAATCAGAAACGCGTTCATTTATGGGTTTTCCATCATTGCGATATACACCGTAGCCGGCACAGCTGTAGCAGCTATCCAAGGGCCAGAGTTTGCCAACTGGCTGGCGACGCATTGGATTCCCAACCTTTTCTTCTTTGGTGTTTTCATCTTCTTTGCCTTGGCTTTTCTGGGAATGTTTGAGTTAACTCTCCCTTCAGGCCTGGTCAATAAAGTGGACGAAAAGGCTGAGAAGGGAGGATTTACAGGAATTTTCTTTATGGCATTTACCTTAGTTTTGGTTTCTTTTTCTTGCACAGGGCCAATCGTAGGCTCTATTTTGATTTCTTCGGCAGGCGGTGAGCTAGTGAAACCTATTCTGGGTATGTTTGCTTTTTCGTTGGCATTCGCTATTCCATTTACTTTATTTGCCATTTTCCCGGAATGGATGAATAGGCTTCCCAAATCCGGGGGTTGGCTGAATTCTGTAAAAGTCGTCCTAGGCTTCCTGGAACTTGCTTTGGCATTCAAATTCCTTTCCATAGCTGATCTGGTTTACCATTGGGGGATTCTAGACCGCGATATATTCCTGATTATCTGGATTGTTATTTTTGCGGGATTGGGGCTCTATCTTTTAGGGAAAATCCGACTTCCGCATGATTCCCCAATGGACGCAATAGGAGTTCCTAGATTGCTTTTGGCATTGGTGACCTTCATGTTTGTACTCTACATGATTCCAGGGCTTTTTGGGGCTCCGCTAAAGTACCTTAGCGGTTTTCTGCCACCTATGTCCACCCAACAGTTCAAGTTGACTGCTGGGCTGAATACAGCTGATGTGGGCGAGAATATTCTTGGCGAACCCGTGAAGTACGCTGATATTCCGCTGGAAATCCCTCATGGAATTCAAGGGTATTTTGATTATGAGCAAGCCATGCGGGCAGCAAAAAAAGCGAATAAACCACTTCTGATTGATTTCACGGGACATGGCTGTGTGAATTGCCGTAAGATGGAAGAAAATGTATGGGTAGATCCACAGGTGCTAAAACGTCTAAAGGAAGATTTTGTGATGGTGGCACTGTATATCGATGAGCGACTGGATCTTCCTGAAAGCGACTGGTACACTTCTGATTATGATGGAAAAGTGAAAAAGACACTTGGTAAGCAAAATGCTGATTTCCAGATTACCCGATTTCAAAACAATGCACAGCCTTATTATGTGATCTTAGACCATAATGGAAATCTCCTCGCTCAGCCCAAAGGTTATGATACCGACATTCAGGCATTCATTGAGTTTTTGGACGGAGCGAAGGAAAATTTCATGAGGAGTAATTAGTCGTTTTTGAATGTATGCGATAGCAATCGCGGATTTACTATCAGCTGTACCCATCCCCAGTTGTTTGTGTTTTCTGAAGTAGTCCCACCTTTTGCCACACGCATACTTTCTGTGGCAAACATCTGAGAGTAACCTGCGGCTAGTTTTACATATTTTCCGATGGGTTTACCATAGACCAAGTCAAGCTCTGTTCCTAGATTCTTGGATAAATCATCTGCAAGTTCAGCATTTGCAAAAAAGAAGTGGGTATTTAATCCTATGGTTGATTTTTCGCCTGTTGGAAAAGCAATTTTGCAATAGACATCATTCAGACCTACATTATTGGCAAAGTTGCCGACATAAAAGTAATCCATGTAGCCGTTGAATTTGTACCATAGAGCGGGAAGAAGGATTTATCTTTCTCCTCACTTGCTTGGTCAGTCGCACTGAGGGATTCAAATCCTGCGGTCAATGTGGTTTTCCCAGCTTTATATTTGGCTTCCAGCATGTATTGGTATGCATTGAGATCCGTGGAGGCATTTGCCATGCCCGTTTTGGAGGTAGGCTGATCCTGTAAAGATGAGACTTGACAGGGGGAATGTGAAGTACCTACCTGTGGTCTGCCGATAGTATAAGCCGTTAGCGAGTGGAACAGGGTCATTAGTGAACTTTTGAAAGCCATTGTTTGAGAAGAGAAAGCCGAATGAGGCCTGATCCCACACCTTTGTCAAATGGGCCATTTGCATGGTTTTGTATGAAAAAGCACCCGTGAGTGTATATGCCGAATTAACTAGGTTTTGTTTTTCCTGATTATAAGCAAAGGCCAGATCCAGTTTGAATT
>CBFGUY010000064.1:0-20592 GCA_965651895.1 uncultured Algoriphagus sp.
AAAGTGAACCTTATAGCGATACAAATCATTTACTTTTGTGCTCGCATTATCTATGCAGCTGGAAGTCTTCAAGTTAAAAAATGAAAAAGCTTAGCACTCTGATTTATCTGTCGTATTATCTCCTGCTTTGGGCGATTTTGCCGGCGACAGGCGTGGGAGCTAGCGTGTTTGCGTACGATTTAAATGATCGGAGCCAATACAGTGTAAGCAAAGGTGAGAGCAATTTTTCAGATTTTCTTCAGGGGGTCAATCCCGATTGGGCTAGACTGAGCGGTGCGGAGACTACTAAAAACTGGCTTTCGGATACTGGTCATTGGCCACTTGTTTTTTCGTCTGATTATAGGTTCCGGCATAGTGTCAGTAAGGAAGAGGATGTTAATCCAAATTTTTCTAATTCCCCGTTTTTGGGAGCCTTTGCTGCTTTCAAGATCATATTTCCATTTCATTATTTCTGGTAAAGCGGACTGCAATTCAACCTGATATTGCTACATCCCTCAAGCTTCATAGAAGCAGGAAGGACTGATTTTCCATTTTATCTATTCATAAAAATAATGAGTGAACTAACATTGATATTATTGTCGGTGGTACTGACCGGCATGGTATGTATTCCATTGGTCCTTGGCCATTTCAAGCAAAAAGGCAAAGGGCAGCTGCTGAAGGAAAAACTCAAATCCGAAGCACAGATTAATCACCTTAAAACAAGCGATTTTCAAACCTGGCGGGAAGCCTATTGCATAGGTTTTGACCAAGAGGGAAATCAATTGCTATTCTTGAACTCAAATGAACATGTGCATCAATTCCAGAAAATAGACCTCGCTAAGGTGAGACTTTGTCGTCCCATCAGAAATTTCCGACAGGTCAAAAATGGTAAAGAGAAGCGGCAGATCATCAATAAAGTCAGTTTGGTGATGGATCCGTACGATGATCACGATCCTCCGTTCACAATAGAAGTATATGATGAAGAGAAAAGCGACTACCTCATCAATGAGTGGGATATAGCCCAAGCTTGGTCAAAAAAGATAAATGAACTGAAGAAGTAAGAGTAAGAGGCTGTCTCATAAGTAGGTTTTCTTGTCAGGCTGAGCGAAGTCGAAGCCTTTAATGCGCTAATTAAGCCCATTTCGACTTCCTGCCCTCCGGGAGGCGGGCGCTCAATGTGACAATTATGAATTATGAGACAGCCTCTTTTTTTAATTACTTTTTGATTCAGCTCATCCCGATTTATGAATTTTCCTTATTTTGGGTGTCAAAATCTTTTTTTAAAACTATGACATTAGCAAGTGAACTAGCTCCAGGAAGTAAATTAGTACACCCAAAGTTTGGTACTGGGATGATACTTTCCTTAGATGACACGTATTACAAAATCTATTTTTATGCTTCTGAGGAAGTAAAGACCCTCGCCAGAGATTATGAAGGGTTTACAGTGGAGGAGGCAAAAGCCCCTGACTTCCCTATGCTTACTATGAAAGATGTGGAAAAAGCGATTCGGGAAGCATTGATACAGACGTCGGAGCGGGCTCCTATCGTGCCTCTTGGAGGCAAGTGGATTGGCGGGAAAGTGGTGTTTGAGCCAAACGATGAAAATCTTCAATCCAAAGAGATCCCTATGGCCACCTTCTTCCATAAGATAGTGATGGTACGGGAAAAGCTCCGGGTACTGGAACAGAATATCAATAATCATCCGAAACTTGACGATGAGGACCGTGTCCATCTCCAGCAGTACATTACCCGGAGTTATGGCTCTCTCACGACTTTCAACGTCCTTTTTGCTTACAAGGAAGATCAGTTCAAAGGAAGCGGGTCGTAGAAGTCTCGTGGATCTGGGATTCTTTAGATCCTGGACCTGATTCGACTTAAAGTCTCTATGTTCATGTCAAGAAATGAGGCGATCTGACCTACTGAAGCTTTATGGATGACTTTTGGCCGATATTGCATCAGTTCGAGGTATCTTTCCCTGGCAGTTTTGAATTTGTTGAATATCTGATGCTCCTCGAGCACGATGTAATATTGTTCCAATATAAGGCGGTAGGCATGTTCCAGTTCGGGAAATTCTATAAAACATGCTTGTAGATCATCGTGGGAGATTTTGAAAACCCTGCTTCTTTCCATGGTTTCTATGTTTTCATAGGAGGGTTTTCGGGTGATGAAGGAATGCATGGCGGTGACAAATTCCTCGTCAAGGGTGAAAGAAACCGTAATGTCCCGGTTGTCCCGGATATAATAACTTCTGGCCGAACCTTCGGCTACAAAATAAAGATACTTGCTTACCTGTCCCTCTTTCTCCAATAAAAAGCCTTTTTCAACCACAAATTCTTCCAGGTGTCTTGCAAAAGCTGCTTTTGCTTTATCACTTGTGGTAGGAAATTTGTTAAAGAGAGGTAAGAAATTTTCCATTTATTCGTTACTAAAAAGTTAATATGGCGGTGAGGTGTATTATCTTTGCCCTAGATTAGTCCAATCAATTTAAATATAAGTGCAGGATTCTGCACGATTAAGTGCTTAATAAGTCTGTATTTGTTCCAAAAATTATTGAATTTTACGTAATCAAACTCTCTAACAAAACAATATTTTATGAAAAAGCTTTTGGTATTAGTATTTGCTCTAGGTTTCCTAGGTACAGCCCAAGCCCAATTTGGTATCCGAGCGGGATTTAGTAGCGCTAATTTCTCAGATTTTGATTCTGACGCTATTGCGGGATTCCATGTAGGAGGATACTATAAGAAGGATTTAGGATTTGTTTCAGTAGAGCCAGGGTTGCAGTTTTCGCAAAAGGGGTACCAAAGAAATTCTACGACTGGTCACACCACAAAGAATGATCGTATAAATTATGTGGATATCCCTGTTTTGGTCCGTGTTAATTTCTTGCCTTTTCTGAATGTCTTTGCCGGGCCTCAGGGTTCACTTTTGGTCTCAAGAAACATGGAATTAGTGAATGGTGATACGGTGACCGACACTGAGCCGATCAGAGGGTATGATATCGCAGGAGTAGTAGGTGTGGGCGCTAACTTACCGTTTGGCCTGAATGCCCAGTTAAGTTATGATATTGGATTCCAAAGCGTGCAATATTATGATCAGGATGTTAAAAACAACGTGTTCAAGATTTCAGTTGGATATGATTTCTAATCGGTTCTGATGAGTACGCTAGAAATAAAAAACCCGGGTTAACCCGGGTTTTTATTTTTTTAGCCTATCCGGATTTTCTTCTATGAAGGATTTCCATCCTGCATTCCTTCCCCTGGTCTGTATCCTTCCTTCATGGAAGTGATGGCAAAGAGCGACCGCCAATGCATCAGTGGCATCCAGCATTTTTGGGAGTTCTGTAATGGAGAAAAGAGTCTGCAGCATAGCGGCGACCTGTTCTTTGGAGGCGTTTCCATTGCCTGTCACAGATTGCTTTACTTTTTTAGGAGAATACTCTGTTATGGGTATCTCTCTAGCCAGTGCTGCGGCCATGGCCACTCCTTGTGCCCTTCCCAGTTTGAGCATGGATTGTACATTTACTCCAAAAAAAGGTGCCTCCAAGGCTACACTGTCCGGTAGGAATTCCTCTATAATGCCGGTAATACGTTCAAAAATTTTTTTGAGCTTCAATTCATGGCTCCCATACTTTTTAAGATGGATGACGCCATATTGTAAGAGTTTGTATTTTTTCCCGTTTGTTAAAATCACCCCGTATCCCATCACATTTGTGCCTGGGTCTATTCCTAATATGATTTTTTCCTTTGGTGCTTTTTCTTGTTCTTTGCTCACCTCCGCAAGTTAGCCCAAAAGATGCTAAGTTTTTACCTGATCTGGTCTCTGAGTTACTTCACCCTGCTGTGGTGGATGGGTAGCAATTGGAAATCATGCAAAATTGAATTCTCTTCGATACGCTCATTTTCTCCCCAGGTGACTCTTATTATTCCTTTTCGGAATGAACGGAAAAACCTCCCCAATCTACTTGTAAATCTTACCAAACTTCAGTATCCAAATCTGGAGATTTTACTGATAGATGATCACTCAGAAGATGGTTCGCCAGGGCTTTTGGCAGCACAAAACTTGCCAAGAGTTTCTATTCTTCACAGTCTTAGCCCGGGGAAGAAAAGTGCGCTCGAATTTGGGGTGAAGCAGGCCCGGGGGGAGATTGTTATCTGTACTGATGCCGACTGTAGCTTTAGTAAGTACTGGGTAGAAAATATGGTTTCCCCTTTTCAGAAAAATGACATCAAGCTAGTGGCTGGGCCTGTTCTTGTCGGGGATGAGAGGAGGTTTTTGGATAAGTTCCAGCTCTTAGACTGGGCGAGTATAGTATTGATGACGTCTTATTCTTTTGAGAGAAAAAAGCCTTTAATGTGCAGCGGGGCTAATCTTGCTTATAGAAAAGAAGCATTTGAGCGAGTGCAGGGGTATGAAGGGAACCGTCATCTGTCTTCTGGAGATGATGAATTTCTGCTGAAGAAAATTTATAAAACCTATGGTGCTGATTCCTGCGTCTATTTGACGTCACCGCAAGTACTGGTGTGTACAAAGCCAGAGCCTACTTGGCGAGCATTGATCCAGCAGCGTGTCCGTTGGGTGAGTAAGTGGAAGGCGCACTCTTCTTTCATACACTCATTTTCGGCCATAGCGGCACTGTTGATACAAGTAATATGGGCAGGAAGCTTTTATTTGCTGTCTAAGGGGATGTGGGGGATACTGGTTTTCGGCGGGATCTGGTTATTAAAAGCATTAGCTGAAAACCATAGCTTGGGTAAGGTTCTACAAAGTTTCAGCAGAGTCCTGGACAGTGTGTCGGCTTTGAGGATTTCTCTCCTTCATCCGTTCTATGTGGTACGTGTCGCTTTGGGAGCTTTAAGAGGAAAATTCATTTGGAAAGGTCGGGAGAACTGGAGAAGTGTTAATTTAGGATCTGAAATCTAACTTATGAACGACGACGAATTTGACTTGATGGACGAGCTGTATTTCGTCCAGTCATACGGATATCTCAAAGAAACTTTAGGTTGGGACGAAGCATTGCTCTTGGCTACATTGCATAGTCTTTATTCCCAGGGATATATCAAGTGTCTTGATGATCCGGATACAGAGCGGTTTGAGGCTGTGGATATTTTAAATGAAGGAAGAAACCTATTCTTTTTGGCGACTAAAAATGGCCTGATGGCACATAATACACTTTGACATTGACTACTGAAATACACAAATTCCAACGGAAGGAACTGCAGCTGAAATCGCTGCTGGAGATCACCCAGGCGATAAATGAAAATCAGTCGGAAACAGTTTTGCTTAATATTTTCAAATTTACCTGTCTGGTACACCTGAATATCAAGTCACTGATACTCTACGTCGCCAAACAGGGAGCCTTTGAAAATAAGATATCACATGGTGTGAAGGGGAATGTGCCGATGTTGATTTCCGCTGCGCAGGTAATGGATGAGAAAGCCACCGGTGAGTTGAGGCTGGAATTGGAGGAGGAGTATTCTTTTGAAGAATTGGAAACTTATCTGCCTGTTTACCATAAAGACAAGATGCTTGCAATCCTGTTTTTGAGGAGAAAAGATCAAGAGTTGGAATTGGATCTGAATTTTACCCAAGCTTTGACTAATATTTTGGTGGTAGCTTTGGAAAACAAGCGGTTTGCCAGAAAGCAACTTGAGCAGGAAATCCTGAACAGGGAAGTGGCGATTGCATCCCAAGTTCAGCAGATGCTGTTTCCGGCAGAGCTACCTATAGATAAGGAACTGAAGGCTAAAGTGACTTATTTGCCACATAGTATGGTAGGAGGAGATTATTATGATCTTATCCGCAAGTCCAAAGACGAAGTTTACTTTTGTATAGCGGATGTATCAGGTAAAGGGATTGCCGCGGCTTTATTGATGTCCAATTTCCAGGCAGCCCTGCGAACGCTTTTACGCAGTGATGCTGATCTGGAAATGGTGGTGAAGCAGCTGAACTATACCTTGTTTGAAAACACCAACGGGGAACGCTTTATTACTTTTTTTCTGGGGTATTTTAATTTCAAAACACGGGAGCTTACCTATGTAAATGCAGGCCATAACCCTCCTTTGCTCTGTCGTGATGAAGTTGGCCTATGTGATAGTCTCGATGCAGGAACCACAATCCTGGGTGCTTTTGATGAGCTGCCGTTTTTGGAAGTGGGTAGACGGGAGGACTTGGAAAACTTCTCCTTACATCTTTACACAGACGGGCTTACCGAAGCCATGAACCCATTAGAGGAGGAGTATGGAGAGGAACGTCTGGAAAAATTTGTAAACAAAAACCATAAGCTGGATCCGGATGATTTTCACCGGAAGTTTTTGAAAAAAATCAATGAGTTTTCAAAAAATATTCCCTTAAGGGATGACCTGACTTTGCTGAGTTTAAGATTTCAATAAGATGGTTTGGCATGCCGTTCCTTCACTTATCCAACACCTGTATCCAGCCAGAGTATGGTCTAAGGAAGATTCCGGAAATATGGTTTATTTGACATTTGACGATGGACCGGTGCCGGGAGTTACAGATTACGTGCTTGAAGAATTGGCCAAAAGAGATCAGAAGGCCACTTTTTTCGTGGTGGGGGATAATGTGAGAAAAAATCCGTCCTTAGCCAGGGAAATCCTCGATCAAGGTCACCAAATCGGAAATCATACTTTCCATCATCTCAATGGATGGAAGACCAAAAGGCACAGTTATCTTGATAATGTTGACTTGTGTGACAGGACTATTGAGGATTTGTTGGGGATAAAGACTCAGCTTTTTAGACCTCCTTATGGATTGATTAGATCAACGCAGGCAGTGGAAGTTTCCAGATCCCATCAGATCGTGATGTGGACTATGCTCTCCGGGGATTATGACCTGAGTCTGAAGCCGGAATTGATCCTGAAGAATTCCATGCGGCATACCAGGGAAGGACGCATTGCGGTGTTTCATGATCAGCTGAAAACCAAGCATGTTTTGCCAAAAGTATTGCCTCAGTACCTTGATTACATTGGGGATAT
The DNA here is from genome assembly GCA_965651895.1 of uncultured Algoriphagus sp. Taxonomy (GTDB): domain Bacteria; phylum Bacteroidota; class Bacteroidia; order Cytophagales; family Cyclobacteriaceae; genus Algoriphagus. The sequence continues at coordinate 6,972 of CBFGUY010000064.1, forward strand.
GGGATGGAAAACAGCTGTGCTATGATAAGTTGGTTTTGTTTTATTATAGTGGCTTTTATTATCCTGCAGTTTGGGTTCCTTTTGATACTGATTGTTTATAACTGGAAATATCATGATAGTCCTTCTTCAGATCTGCCTCTAGTATCTGTTTTGGTAGCTGCCAGAAATGAGGAAGAAGACCTTCCGGATCTTCTGAAATCTCTGGAATGTGTAGCTTATCCTGCCAATAGGATAGAGTTTCTTTTTGCTGATGATCAGAGTTCGGACCGTACCACAGAGATATTGGGACACTGGTGTGCCCTTGCGCCCAACAGATCTTTTATCCGTATAGCTCCTTCACAAACGGCTATTTATAATGAAAATGGCAAGGCTAATGCGTTGGGGATTTTAGCGGAAAAGGCTAGGGGGCATTTCTATTTCTTCACAGATGCCGACTGTGAGGTGAATGCGGATTGGATCAGAGGAGGAATAGCAGCATTTTCTAAAAATACCGGCCTACTGATAGGAGTGACCCAAGTCAAAGGGAAAAGTATGTTGGGGAAGTTGCAGGAAATAGATTGGTGGTTGACATTAGGTTTTGTCAAGGTTGCTACGGACCTGCAAATCCAGACTACTGGACTTGGCAACAATATGGTGATCAGTAAGGAGGCGTATATGAAAAGTGGAGGCTTTAAAAATATACCTTTCAGCCTCACCGAAGATCTGGAGATCTCCCGGGCGATCCAAAAGGAGGGATTTGGCATTGCCCATCAGGTAAGTCCCGGAATGCTGGTGAAAACGAAACCTGAAAAATCATTCAGAACCCTAATGCGCCAGCGCAAGAGGTGGATGCATGGGATGATGACTTTACCTTTGTATTGGAAAGTGATCTTGGCACTTCAGATGGGCTATTATCTGGGATTAATGGGACTATTTGTTCTGATACCAAAAATAGGTTTGATCTTGGCGTTGATTAAGATAATTCTACAGGGGCTGTTTCTCAATGGGTTTGCAAATAAGGCAGGGCAGAAAATCAGCTGGGTATATTTACTGTTTTTTGATTTTTATAATGCTATTACCACCCTCCTTACTATTCTTTATTATTTTTGGCCTTCCAAAACAAATTGGAAATCCAGAATATACCCATGAATTACATAGAGACACACGCACATATTTATTCCACTAAGTTTGACCCAGATCGAGATCAGGTGATCCAAGACATAAAAGATGCGGGTATAGAACGACTGTACATGCCAAATGTGGATGTGGAGTCAATAGGGGCAATGCTGGCATGTGAAGAGCGATATCCTGATCTGTGTATTCCCATGATGGGGCTGCATCCATGTGATGTGAAGGATGATTATCCTAAGCAGTTGGCAGTGATGGAAGACTGGCTGAATAAGCGTCCCTTTGCTGCAGTAGGGGAAATAGGACTTGATTTGTATTGGGATAAAACATTTTTTGAACAGCAGAAAGAAGCATTAAGAGTACAGATTAATTGGGCCAAAGAAAGAGGATTGCCTATAGTGCTTCATTGTAGAGACTCTATCGATGAGACCATCGCAATCGTCAAAGATGAACATGACGGTAAACTGAAAGGTGTATTCCACTGCTTTACTGGTACTTTGGATCAGGCCAGACAGATTATCGAGTTGGGGTTTCTTTTGGGGATAGGCGGAGTGGTGACCTATAAAAATGGAGGATTGGATAAGGTACTTCCTGAAATCAGTCTCGATCATCTGGTATTGGAGACGGATGCTCCATATCTTGCTCCAGTTCCTAATCGGGGTAAAAGGAACTCTCCGGCTTATTTGCCGATTATAGCTGAGAAAATCGGAGACTTGCTACACCTTAGTAAGGAGGAAGTAGCCCTAAAAACAAAACAAAATGCCCTTAACCTATTCCGTGAGATTGGATCATGAATTATAAAATAGTAAGATTAAATACAGCGCTGCGTACAAGTAAAACCTCTTCGGTGTTGATCATCTATACCGGAGGAACCCTTGGCATGGCATACGATGAAAGTGGTGCATTGGTGCCCTTTAATTTTGGTCAGATTCTTGAAAAGATCCCAATCTTATATACGATGGATATTGCCATTACGGTGATTTCTTTTCCTGAGCCTATAGATTCCTCCAATGTCTCCATGAGTCATTGGAAAGACATGGCCTATATTATCTATGAGAACTACGATAGTTATGATGGTTTTGTCGTGCTTCACGGGACGGATACCATGGCTTATTCTGCCTCTATGCTCAGTTATATGTTACAGGGGTTAAATAAACCGGTGATTTTCACCGGAGCCCAGTTGCCTATCTCGGCCATGAGATCAGATGCACGGGAAAATCTGATGACTTCATTAGAAATCGCCACGGCAAAGATCAATGGGGAGCCTATTGTTCCCGAGGTTTGCATTTTCTTCAACCACCTATTACTGAGAGGAAACCGCTCCAAGAAAGTGCAAAGTGTACATTTTGATGCGTTTGAGTCTGAGAATTATCCCCCACTTGCAGAGTCCGGGATTGTAATCGACTATAATACCCAGGCTATCCGTTCTTTGGAGTCTCATAAGAAGCTGGTGAATAGAAATTCACTTGACAACAATGTGTTGATTCTCAAGTTATTTCCAGGGATCACCCAAAGAGTCATAGATGCTACGCTGGATATCAAAGGCCTGAAAGGAGTGGTACTGGAGACTTATGGATCTGGGAATAGCCCTAGCGAGGAATGGTTTATGAGTTCTCTACAACGAGCCATCAAAAAAGGGATCATAATACTGAATGTGTCGCAGTGTAATGGCGGACGCGTCATACAGGGGAGATATGAGACGAGTAAAGAGCTTTTGAATGTAGGCGTGATCAGCGGAACAGATATGACTACTGAGGCAGCGGTAACCAAACTGATGTTTTTATTGGGGCAGGAAAACAGGCATGCTGATGTGGTGGAGAAATTAAAAATGCCTTTGGCAGGAGAGATGAGCGCTTAAATACAAATTCCTGAGGCTATTTTTCAGGATAATTTGGAAAGGGCATTAATAATAATTTTCTTTGCACTCCGATTTGGAATACAGATCGGAAAATTCAACTAGAGAGGTGTCCGAGTGGTTGAAGGAGCACGCCTGGAAAGCGTGTATACCCGTGAGGGTATCGAGGGTTCGAATCCCTTCCTCTCTACTATTAAGGAATTGAATATCAATAGGTTACAGGTTTAAAAATCTGTAACCTATTTTTATTTCTACCTTAAATATATTCAAATAATTGATTTTCAAACACTTACGCTGAAGAGCGTTAAGATTTTCCAGAAAACACGAAGGCCTGTAATTAGTTGTTTTACAGGCTTTTTTGTGTTCAAACCCCTAAAGTTTTCACAATTGTCTGTAATTCCAGTGCGTCATTCGTGTAGTTCACCTACTTCGAAAAAAAAGACGCACTGAGATCTGTATTATGCTTTGAATATCAACTAGTTCAATATTTAAACCTCTTGTGAATTAGAGCCTGTTTTTCGAGTTTTGTTAACCTAAATCAGTGCGTTATGTTAGAAAAAAGCTTTGGATTGCTTTTCTTTTTGAAACAATCCAAAAAAAACAAGAATGGAGAAAAGTATATCTATCTCCGGATTACTGTCGATGGAATTCCTAAGGAATTGTCAACCAAAAGATTATGGCAACTTTCTAAATGGAATGTATCTGCAGGTAGAGCTTTCGGGAATTCTGAAGAAGGAAAGACCCTTAATTCTTATCTAGACACTCTTTATTACAAAGCCTTACAAGCCAAAAAGCAACTATTGGACCGAGATCAAGAGGTCACAGCAGAAGCAATCAAGAATATACTTCTGGGAGTTGCTGAAAAGAAAAAAATGATCATGGAGATTTTCAAGGAACATAATGATCAAGTAGAAGCCCTTTTAGAAAAGGAGTATGCTCCGGGTACCTTGCAAAGGTATCGTACCTCTTATGACCATACAAAGGCCTTCATGAAGTGGAAATATAAAAAGGAGGATATGGATATACATGCCTTAGACTATGAGTTTATCTCTTCCTATTCTTTTTGGCTTAAAACTGTTCAGAATTGTGGCCATAATACCACAATGAAGTATTTGGCTAATTTTAAAAAGATCGTTCTCATTTGCCTTAAAAATGGCTGGCTAGACCGTGACCCTTTTATCCGCTTTAAAATGGCGAAAAAGGAAGTTCATCGTGTCTATCTAACATCAGAGGAGATTGGTATTGTTGAAGCTAAAAGATTTCCGACAGAACGACTGCGGCATGTCAGGGACATATTTCTATTTAGTTGTTATACTGGCTTGGCATATATCGATGTCAAGCGACTAACTAGATCCCAAATAGTAATCGGAATCGACGGAGAGAAGTGGATCTTTACCAATCGGCAAAAGACTGATACTCCCACCCGCCTTCCATTGTTGCCAAAGGCACTTAGGCTTATTGAGAAATATAAGGACCACCCCTTGTGTGAAGATGGATCGCATGTCCTGCCAGTATTGAGCAACCAAAAAATGAATTCATATCTCAAAGAGATTGTCGATGTGTGTGGGATTGATAAGCCTCTAACCTTCCACATCGCCAGACATACATTTGCCACGACTATCACTTTGGGAAATGGAGTTCCTATTGAAACGGTGTCCAAAATGCTTGGACATAAGTCTATCAAACAAACGCAGCATTATGCCAAAATCTTGGACACGAAGATAAGTTTTGACATGAAGGCTCTTAGAGAAAAGCTTCAATGAAGCCAGACTGGCTTTCTTTTAAATGAAGAGACTGAAACCCAAAAATGAAACTTAAATTGAACAGTAACAATGGAAAATAAAATCGAAATATACCAAGGAGAAAATGGGCAGACTCAGATAGAAGTAAAGTTTGAGCTGGAAACAGTTTGGCTAAATCAAAAGCAAATGGCTGAGCTTTTTGGCAAGGATGTAAGAACAATAAATGAACATATCAAAACTATTTATAATAGTCATGAATTGGAGAAGGACCCAACTATCCGGAATTTCCGGATAGTTCAACTGGAGGGAAAAAGGAAAATTGAACGAAACATCGATCATTTCAATCTCGACATGATTATATCAGTTGGCTATAGAGTTAATTCAAAAAATGGTATAAAATTCCGTCAATGGGCAACCCAACGGCTTAAAGACTTTCTTGTTCAAGGCTTTGCAATCAACGAACAGAGACTTTCTCAGAAGCAACAAGAAGTCCAAACCCTTAAAGACGGAATTCGAATTTTAAGCCGGGCAATTGAACAAAAAGCATTAGACCAAAACTTAAATTGGCTCAATCAATTTGCAAAAGGGCTAGAGTTGCTGGATGATTATGATCATGAGAACCTTGATAAAAAAGGGTTAACTAAAAGACAGGCAAATTATCCAGAGTTTACTGATTACAAAGAAGTAATTCAATCGATGAAATCAGATTTTGAATCTGGTGTGTTTGGAAAGGAAAAAGACGGCAGTTTTGAAAGTGCAATTGCGCAGATTAGTAAAGGTTTTGGTGACGAGGATTTCTATCCGACACTTGAAGAAAAAGCCGCAACGCTACTATACCTGATTACCAAAAATCACGGCTTTGTAGATGGCAACAAACGGATAGCAGCAGCTTGCTTTCTTCTTTTTTTGCAGTCAAATGATCTATTACATAATGGTGAAGGCAATTCAATCATCAGTAATGATGCATTGGCAAGCCTAACCTTGTTCATTGCTTCCAGCAAACCGGAAGAAATGGAGACTGTGAAGAAATTGGTAATTAGTGTATTGAATAGGAATTATTAATTTCTCTAACTCAACCTAATACTGAGGGGGTGGATTTAGTTTACCCCTTCTTTTTTGGTTAATCAAACATATCTTCAACGAGTCACCTTAGCCCTCCATTAAAAGAGGGATTAGAGTTTTCAAAAAACAGGGGAAATTCTACAATGAAGTTTGGGGAATTTAAACGAAAGAAGGCTCGATTTATGAATATGACAATGAGTTGTTAACGTGCAATCTTGTTGTTTTGGTTATTGGTTAAAAGAAGATCCTACTAAATTGCAGGTCATGGAAGTTTTCTGCGAGTCACTTATTAGACATCTCGAAAGTTTTATTCCCTTAAGCACTCTTGAAAAAAGCCAAATCGAAGAACGGTTTTTTCCTAGAGAGGTGAAAAAAAGAGAAAAAATTCTTACTGGGGGTGAAGTTTGCGGGTTTTATACTTTTGTTGAAAAAGGCTGTTTTCGCATGTTTGGAATAGACGACAAAGGATTTGAACATAATATTCAGTTTGCTGCCGAAAACAATTGGATTGCGGATATTGGTAGTTTTCATACCACCAAAGTCAGTTTACTGAATATTGAAGCTCTGGAACCCAGTAAAATATTACAGATTAAACAGCAGGATTTATATTTTTTATACACCAATATCCCGAAGCTTGACCGAATATTCAAAGTTCTTGTGGAGCTAAAATACATCGAACTTCAGAACCGGATTTTGCAAAATTTCAGTTCTACAGCAGAGCAGCGTTATCTAAGCTTTTTGGAGCAATATCCCCACTTGTCCAATCGTCTTCCCAATACGCAAATCGCTTCTTACTTAGGAATCACCCCTGAGTTTTTGAGTAAAGTCAGAAGGGATCTGATGTCAAAGTAACTTCATTTCTTAAGGTAGATTAAGGGTTGGTCCCAAAACCAATAGGGATATTTGTGTCATTATTTTCAAGCAAACCAAAAAACTTATGAAAACTCTAGCTACCCTTTGCCTGTTTATCGGCATCAGCACATTCCTTCAGGCTCAATCTCCAGTTGAAGAAATAAGCAATGATTGGGAGCGGGCAAAAGCTTATACCCTTGAATACCTCGAAGCGATGCCAGCAGACAACTACGATTTAAAGCCAACTCCTGAAATGCGGACTTTTGCGCAGCAAATGCTCCATTTGACTGACGCTAATTATGGATTCACATCTGCAGCAACCGGGGTTGAAAGTCCCATCGCAATGGGTGCCTCCGAAAAATCAACAGATCAATCCAAAGAAAATGTAATCAAGCAAGTAACGGCAGGTTACGACTTTGTTATCAAAAGCATCAACACGCTAACGCCTGCACAACTGGACGAGTCTGTCCAATTATTTGGGCAGTTTGACATGACCAAAGGAAAAGCTCTGGAAAAATTATTCGAACATCAGACACACCATAGAGGGCAGGCTACGGTCTATATCAGGCTTGCTGGAATTACTCCACCTAATGAGAAGTTGTTTTAACTACCCAAGAGAAAATACAATCAAATGAAAAACCAAGTTCTTATATGGCTATTGATTTTTAGTCCATTTATATCTAATGCACAACAACTTAAGCTAAAAAACCAAGTTTTTGAAATGCACAATGTGCATGGAGAAATTGTTTCATTTCAAGGTAAAAAAGTCCTTAAAATCGAACGGGATTTAACGGCTATTCCATTTGATTCCACGCGGGTAGAGGCCACTGTCGATGAACCACATTATGCCCGTCTGCTCGGGTTGGATGATTTTGAAAATGGCACCATCGAAGTTGAAATGTACAGTGAACTGAAAGTTCCAGCTCCCTATTCAGGCATAGCGGGATTTATTGGACTTTATTTCAGAATTCAGGATGACGATTCTGCATTTGAAAGTATTTATGTACGTCCAAAAGTGGGCAGAGCGTCCAACCAACTTCACCGGAATCATACCGTCCAATACTTTTCCTATCCCGAATTCAAGTTTGACACCTTGCGGAAAATTGCTCCTTTCAGATATGAAGGATCAGCACCTGTGGCATTAAACGAGTGGTTTACCATGCGGATCGAAATCAATGGCGAGTCTGCAGAATTGTATATCAATGACCTGAAGCACTCCTCCTTCATTGTAGATAAAATGCTCGGAAACTCTAAAAAAGGCTATATCGGACTCTATGTTGACATTGGAACTATCGGTTATTTTAGAAATCCGAAGGTTACAAAAAAAGCTTTACAGGTAAAGAAGCAGGGTGAAAAAGTGACTGATATCTAACTGGGCAGGAATCAGCTTTTTCAAACATCTAAAATTCAATCGATGAATACTCAACAAACTGATAGCGATGGCCTATTGTTGGTTCGTTTTAAAGTTTCAGAAAGCGCAGCTATTGATTTTGAAAAATGGAAATCTGAAGCAGTTGGCCTCATTAAAACAGTTAAAGGGTTTATTGATATCTCCTTCCTGGATCGGATAAAAGACGCTGATTATGTACATGTTTTAATACGGTTTGGTTGTGAAGATCAAGTAAGAGCCTGGTTAAATTCTGATGCCAGAAAGAAAATCTTCAGTGATGCAAATTCGACATGGCTGACAGAAAGACGGGAAGTAGTCCATAACGGAAATATATTCTGGTACAGGGTTTTTGAAAGTACTAAAAAATGGAAACAATGGGCTGTGACCTTTATTGCAGTATATCCATTGACCCTTGTGATCCCCTGGTTGGTAAAGGGGATTGCTACCTTTGTCCCACTGTATTTTTTTGCGGGAATCATAAGCGCGCTAATGATTTCGGGATTTATGATTTACATGGTTTTACCATTTATCCATAATCTGTTCAAGAAGTGGCTGCATGAGTAGGCTATTCCAGAGAAAGAGCATTCGTTAAACAGAAGATTGTACTATGAAACGGCAAATTTTATCCTTTATGGCATTATTACTCAGTTTTGGCGCACAGGCCCAATATTCAGAAAATCTGCTTGTTGAAGAATTATTATCAGCAGATAGAACTAGTATCGGTCAGAAAATTGACTATCCGAATGTTGACAATGCACAGGTGAGTATGCGTAAAATCACTTTTCCTGCAGGCAGTTCTACGGGTTGGCATACCCACGAAATCCCGGTGCTTTCCTATGTGATCAGCGGAACGCTGACAGTGGAAATTGAAGGTAGGGAACCCACAGATTATTCCTCCGGTCAATGTTTTGCAGAATCATTCAATACCTACCATCAGGGAGTCAATAAGACAGAAAAAGACCTGGTGGTTTTAGCAGTTTATCTTGGCGGGGATGACAAACCACTTTCCATAGAAAAGCCAGACCATTGAGAAATTATTACCTTCAAGTAGGTTAAATCAACAGATAAATTCAATTAAAAATCCTTTTAGGGTAAACAAGCCTAACAAACAAATCTAAACCATGCCACACGTAACTATAAAAACCTATCCGATTTCCGAAGAACAAAAAGTTAATCTTACACAGGAAATCATTAAAGCTATTATTTCGACTACAGGTAAGCCGGAAGATTTTATCTCAATTTCCATTACTGATGTACAGGAATCAGAATGGATGGAAACGGTATACGATAAAGAAATCAAACCTGAATTGGACAATCTGTATAAAAAGCCAGGTTATTAAATTTGCCATTATGAGGGCTGTGGTTATAAATTCTCCGGGAGGTATAGAAAAACTTTCTCTACTTCAGAAGCCAGTACCGGTACCCACCTTGGGTCATGTACTGATAAAGGTCAAGGCATTTGGACTGAACCGTTCTGAATTAATGACCCGTAAAGGTTATTCCCCAAATGTTCAATTCCCAATAGTTTTGGGGATTGAATGTGTGGGAGAAATAGAAGCAGACCCATCCGGGCAATTTCTTCCCGGCCAAAAAGTCGCTGCATTTATGGGAGGTATGGGAAGGGACTTCGATGGGAGCTATGCCGAATTTGTAGTGGTTCCGAAGGGAATCGTCATGCCGTTTGAAAGCACACTAGAATGGTATGTGCTGGGAAGTCTGCCTGAAATGTTCCAGACAGCTTATGGTTCCCTTTTTCATTCACTGGCATTGAAAGCGACAGACACCTTACTTATAAGAGGTGGAACCTCCTCTGTCGGAATTTTAGCATCACAACTCGCCAGTAATTTCGGTACCACTGTATGTAGTACCTCTAGAAATCCAAATGCGGAAGACTTTATGTTAAAGATTGGAGCAACACATTTCTACATTGATGACGGCAACTTAGTAGATAAACTCAAAGCCTCAGGCATAAAAATCAATAAAGTCTTGGAGTTAGTTGGTACCCCTACATTGAAGGATTCATTGGCATGCTTACAGCCAGGAGGAATAGTATGTATGACTGGAATGCTTTCAGAGCAATGGTCTATTTCTGATTTTGCCCCTATGGATTTCATTTCCTCAGGCACTTATCTTACCGTTTATGACAGTGGACAAAGTAGGGTTGGTTCAAAAGAATTTCAGGATTTCATCCTTCAAATCGAAAACCGGAAAATAGCTCCGGTAATTTCAAAAGTCTTTATCCTTGAAGAAATCAGGAAGGCCCATGATTATATGGAAAGTAATCATGGAAGAGGAAAGATTGTAGTCATTACCGAATAACCGAGACTTATAGATTCAATTTCACTTACCAAAAGCAGGAAAGTAATCTTTCTCCATGATGTTATCTATGGCTTAAAAAAAATAAAATGCTTTAATCCAAATATATTTATGATGCAGATGATGATAGCATTTTTCAAAAAATCATGGACTGCCAAGTAAGTGATGTACTAAAACAAAGTTGAATCAGTACACTAAAAATATGATGTGTTAAAAGTATGAAATAAGGTTGTACTGATTCACTGAAACAAAGAAATAATCAGCTGCATTCTGGGGGATTCAACCGGCTATTCCTGCACTTTTCCTTTTTCTTGTCTTCTTCGACGGTAAATCTTCATACTCCTCAGCGACATCCTTTGCCGGGATTTAGGCTGGGATGCTTAGGCAGGTTCTTTCTGTGATTCTGAAGTCCTCATCTGGTTTGAGTCATACACGTTGAGGTTCTTGAACTGAGGACTTGCTTCAAAAAACATCAGTTTGCACATCAATAACTGCTATAAAGAAGGTGAATTGGAACCAGAGGCAACTGTCAAGGAATCCTTGACAGTTCAACGCGAAGGAAAAAGAAAAATCGAGCGCAAGATAAAACAATACAATCTAGATGTCATTATTTCTGTTGGCTACCGGGTCAAATCGCAACATGGCACTAGATTCCGTCAATGGGCAACCCAAAGGCTCAAAGATTTCCTTGTTCAAGGCTATGCTATCAACGAGACGAGACTATCTCAAAAGCAGCAAGAAGTCCTAACCCTTAAAGACGGAATTCGGATCTTAAGCCGGGCGATTGAACAAAAAGCTCAGGATCAAAACTTGGATTGGCTCAATCATTTTGCCAAAGGTCTTGAGTTGCTTGATGATTATGATCATGAGAACCTTGATAAAAAAGGGTTAACTAAAAGACAGGCAAATTATCCAGAGTTTACTGATTACAAAGAAGTAATTCAATCGATGAAATCAGATTTTGAATCTGGTGTGTTTGGAAAGGAAAAAGACGGAAGCTTTGAAAGCGCTGTTGTTCAGATAAGCAAAGGTTTTGGTGAGGAGGATTTCTATCCTACCCTTGAAGAAAAAGCAGCTACACTTCTTTACCTGGTTGTAAAAAATCACGGTTTCGTGGATGGAAACAAAAGGATAGCGGCAGCTTGCTTCCTTCTATTTTTGCAGTCAAACGATCTATTGCATAATGAGGAGAGGCATTCAATCATCAGCAATGATGCACTCGCCAGTCTGACCTTGTTTATTGCTTCCAGCAAACCGGAAGAGATGGACACAGTGAAGAAGTTGGTGATCAGTGTTTTAAATAGAAATGCTTAAAATTCCCAAATACGGGGGAGCATTCCTCCATATTTTTATTTTTGATAAAAAGGAAGAAGCGATTAAATAGGTTGCAGGGTGGGTTGATTTAAGCATTATTTTTCTTGTATTTTATTTAGGCTATTATCTATCTCAAACTCACTTCACTCCCCATTCTCGGATGATATGAAGGTTTATATTCCACAATCCCCCGGTCTTTTAACTCGCTAATGCAGGTATGATAAGTTACGATACTTTTTATCCCTGAGAGTTTCATGATTTTACGTCGGGAAATCTGAAAGGAATTACTGTACTTCTGTTCTTTCCAGAGTTGGAGGATCGCCAGGAATACAGCAGTCCGGCTTGGTTGCAGTCCTTTTTCTTTGACGATTCTTTCTAGGTAGTATTCCATTTTTAAAGTAGCCATAGCGGTTGTTGTTATTGTTTAAAAAGCGATTTGAGCTCTTCGGCTTTGTAGTAGTAAAGCCCCGAGATTTTGACAGGATGCACGACTCCGCGGATCCGTAAATTCTGCAGTGCTGCATCGGAAATACTCAGCATCTTTTTTACGTCCTTACTTCGAAGCCATTCTTTGGTTTCTGATTGGGTTTCGGCTGGCTTTTCCAGCAGTTTCTTCAGGTCGGCAAACAGTTGAAATCGTAGTGTTTCCAGATCTTCTTTGGTGATGGTTTCCATGGTTTTCTGATTTCAGGTTGTCTAGATTTAATTTTGGACAGTTTCATCTTTGGAGGATAAGCTTACCTTGCTTTGACTCATCCGGTTGAAAGTAGGCAGGTAGTGTATGTATCCGTATTCATGGAGTTGGCGGATGATCTTAAAGTAGGTGGCAGTGCTGGATATTTTGGCTGATTTCATAAGCTCGTCCCGCTTTATGGGAAAGGGTTCTTCGCCATCAAATTCTTCCCTTACATGGAGCAGCACGGAGAACAGCCCGATATGGGAAAGACTGATCCTTGGATCTTTATCAATCCCGGCCATAAAGTTCTCCAGTGCTTTTTTTATCTGCTCCATTTTGGGGTGAATCAACCGGCTATTCCTGCACTTTTCCTTTTTCTTGTCTTTTTCGTGGGTAATTCCTCAGACTCCTCAGCAACATCCTTTTTCCGGGATTTGGACTGGGATTCTGTGGCGTTTTCTTTTTGTGATTCTGAAGTCCTCATCTGGTTGGAGTCATACACATTGAGGTTCTTGAACTGGGGGCTTGCTTCAATAAACCGTTTCTGTTCTCCACCTTCCAGTTGAAAGGTGACGGATTGGCGGTTTCCTTTTTTTAGTGAATCCTGTAATCTGGATAAATCATCAGGATTATTCAGCTCCTTGATCGGATGCTTTTCCAAAGTCTTTTGCAGGTCAAAGCCATAGTTCTCATGGAATTGCTTCAGTTTAAAGTTTCCCTTATTATCGGTTTCCTTAAAGTCCAACTGCACCCAGGCGTTGTATTTTTCCTGCTCCTTGTTGACCAAGTCCTTGTTTACTGCCCGTCCATCCAATAGGTTGTACCCTTCCTTCAAGGTGACGTTATTATCCTTTCCGATGTAGAAAGTCTGGTTGATTGCTGGCTCATCCTGTCCTGATTTGGTGAGACTCAGATCGTATTTATTGAAGAAATACATATCTGTCATGGCTGATTTTCTGAAGTGTAGATTGGCATTGACCGTATCCCCACCGAAATCAGCCTGATGTTTGAGTGAGAAATCGGGCCCTCCTTTTTGGATCTGTTCCTTCAGGGGCACTTCCAGCGAGTCACCGAATCCGGTGTACTTGACCTGGTTTTTGAGGTAATCAAAATTCTGCTCGTTCATAGCTTTTGTGTTTTGTGGTTAAAGTTTAGGTATGTGAAATGTGGTGAACTTGTGTGGCTTTAGTCCACCTGTATGGCGTTCATCAGGTGTCGGTTTTTTACTTTGATCTTTAGGTGACGTCCACCGTTTTCTTCCATCAGTTCGATTTTCAGGTGCTTTTGATCGGGAATGGTGAATTTGG
>CBFGUY010000065.1:0-20244 GCA_965651895.1 uncultured Algoriphagus sp.
GTTCTTTCCATCCCATCGTTAATCAACACAAATTTCTGGAGGATTTGGTTACTTACCTGGAGAGCCAATAGGGCCGTCAAAACCAAGTACATCATACCAATCATCCGCTGTCTAGGTGTCTCTTTAGCTCCTGCCATTGTTAAGTTTTAATGGATTTTAAATGAATTGAAGAGAAATTAACCTTTCATAGCGGATAGCATTCCACCATAGATTTTATTCAATGAACTGACGTTCTGATTCAATTTTGATAATTCTGTTTTAAACGCTTGGGTTTCTTTACCAGCCTCGCTAAGACCTTCCATCGCAGCGGTCATATTCGCATAGAATTTATTGAGTGTCTTCACATGACTGTTCGCATCCTGAAGTTCCATTTCATAAACTGAGTTCAGCGCAGAAAGATTTTTCGTAACATTCACTACCTGTGTATGGTAAGCTTTTGCATCCTGTGAAGCTGAAGACATTTCAGTCAAAGCAGCAGCAGTCTTGCTATATGAAGCATTCATATCTACCAAGGTTTTGGCAGCAGTTTTTACATTGGTTGCATATTCATTTGTTGCTACTGCTGCATCAGATAGGTTGCCCATTTTCTCAGCAGAGGTTGCAAGGTTTTGCATTCCTTTTCCTAGGCTTTCGATTAATTCAGGACCTACTTTCGCATTAGCCAACATCTCGTCAAGCTTTTGGGAAACCTGATCCCCTCCTCCTGCCACAACTCTTTGTGCTCTTGGAGCAGCTGGTGCATCTCCGGCAAGTTCAGGATAAACTTTAGACCAATCCACTTCTTCATTTCGTGGCTCGAAGGCAGAAAGAAAAAATATAAATGCCTCAGTACTTAGTCCGATACCTATCATCCAATTGGCTCCAGCCCAATCCAGGATTTTGAACATCGCACCGAGAATAACGACAGCAGCACCAATACCATAGATTTTAGGCATTATGCTGGAATAAAATTTTGCTGAGAACGAATTGCTGTTGCTAGCCATTTGAGAATTTAAAATTAAAGTTTTAAGGTATTTTTTTGCTTGTGGGGTATAGTATTTTTATCGTCTTCTTCTAGTAGAACTCTTCACATCCATTGACCCTGACCGACCAATAAACGTCATTTTTGTTCTAAAGCCAATGTGGGCCTGAGCTACATCTTCGTACTCATACGTTCTTGTACTTGTCTCCAAAAAGTGGGCTATATCTTTCCAGCTTCCGCCTCTTACGACTTTTCTTGGCTCATTGGGATCATCATACACAGGGTTCAAATCCCAAGTAATAGAACTGGAAGTAGTAGAATAGGCATCCAAAACCCATTCAGCCACATTTCCGGACATATTGTACAATCCGTACCCATTAGGAGCGAAAACATCAACCGGGGCAGTATAAGCAAATCCATCGTCGATGTAATTACCTCTTCCAGGTTTGAAGTTCGCCATCAAACAGCCTCTTTTGTTTTTCAGATATGGGCCACCCCAAGGGTATTTCGCAACTTCCTTGCCTCCTTTGGCCGCATATTCCCATTCAGCTTCTGAAGGAAGCTCGAAGGCCGGACCATCAAAATCACTGTCATCATTAGCTCTCATATGGTAGGTTCTCCACTCGCAATATTTTTTTGCCTGGTCCCAGGAAACACCCACAACCGGATAATTATCAAATGCAGGGTGATCGAAGTAAAATTCCATCAATGGATCTCCGTAGTGATACGCAAAACTTGTTGACCAAACAGTGGTATCTGGTCTAAGCTCATCATAATTCAGCTGGGGAGGATCTTTAAGCGTAGTTGGGGTTCCTGTTTCATAAGTTCCGCTTTTCACAGCTTCCAAAAATTGGCGGTACTTGTTATTGGACACTTCATATTTGTCCATAAAAAATTCAGAAATGGTTATCTGCTTATTCAATGAGGACTGGGTAAAGGCGATATCTTCATCAGCCTGCCCCATCCAAAATGTCCCGGCTTTAACAGGCACCATGTCGTAAGGAAGGTTCTGCTGCCAGCTTGACCTTTTCGGAACTCCCGTCACCTCTCCTCTTCTATTCATCTTTTCGCTAGCTGAACCCTTCTTATTGAAAAGACCACAACTCGGCAAAAGCGTCACTATTGCCAACCCTAGGGTAACGGACAGAAAGCGAACATTAATTTTTCTATACATAAATGACGTTTTTTCGTTCATCAATTAATTGCGGTGTGTAAAGTATTTTCAAGATTCGAAATTTAGCTGAATTTGGCACAATAATGCAAATAACCTGCCAAATAATAGTTTAAAATAACGCTGGGGTAAACCACCGTCAATGATTCTTAAAGGAAATCAGATCTTTTCAAAACCTAAATCTCGGTGTTCTTTGAATCACACGCTGAACCTCCCTAGTAGCTGTGGTCAATCTATATCTAAGCATCAACTCATGACTTGTAGGTGATTTAGCTTCCACACCACTGAATACCAAATCGAAAGCATAACCCAAATTCAGTGAGTTATTAGCCAATAAACTATATCCCAGAATTAAAGATACTGCTTCCTCACCTCTAAAGCCAATCCCTCCACTTATCTTATTCTGATGCGTAGCAATAACGCTCACTTCATAAGAAAAATTATTAAAAGACACTGATTTTAAAAGCAAACTGGGTTCAATGGCTAGCTGCCCCACCGGTCTAAGCCTATAACCAAGCAAAAGGTAGGAATGGTTTTTCAGTTGGTTTTCATATGATCCATCTCCAAAATCAAAATTAGGCTCGTTCAGGTGCCGACTACTTAGTCCAATATAATAGTTCCGCGTATCATATAGCAGGCCTGCCCCAACATTAAAGTTTAACTCGCTCTCCTTGCCCGAACTAGGCAGGTTGGGCTCTGGGTTCACCACGATGAGCTCCCCATAATCCAAAGAACTAGAATACATCCCTATATACGCACCAAAACTCAAAGTAGATCTATTGAGTTTTTTATGATAAGCACCTTGAAGATTAATCTCCAAGTTCCCGGTGGCACCTATTTGATCATTAACAATAGTCAGACCATATCCAATATTTTTGCCATCCAGCCTTCCTTGAGCAGTCAACAACTGGGTGACCGGTGCTCCGCCTTGCCCAGAATTCGTTGTATAATTCAGCCATTGGGACCTATGTAAGGCTGAGAATCTAAACCCTCCATCTTTACCCGCAAACGCAGGATTATAGTACATCCCATTGTACATGTACTGGGTGACTTGAGGATCCTGCTGGGCCATGACCAAAGAAATCCCAAAAAAGAAGAATAGGAGAAATATATACCTTAAAAAGTATATTCCATGGCCTTTTTGGATCATTTTAAAGTGGTTTCGTCAAACATAGTAGCTAGTGTAAGAATTTATACTGAAAAACCACAGTTTTAGGTTTTATGTTTTACAAATTATTCGCCTTTTTAATATAAAGTTCCAATGCTCCAGTCATACTTGGAGCATTCGGCATAGGCGCCTCAATATCCAAAATCAGGTCCAAATCTCTTACCGCTTGCGCCGTAGTCGGGCCAAAAGCTGCTATCCTGGTATTTCCCTGTTCGAAATCCGGGAAATTGATTTTCAATGATTTGATCCCTGAGGGGCTAAAAAACGCCAACACATCGTATTTCACATCCGCCAAATCAGATAAATCTGCCTCTAAGGTATGATAAATGATCGCTTCTGTAAATGCAATTCCGTTTTTTTCCATATAATCAGGAATGTCATCTTTACGGATATCAGAACAAGGGAATAAATACTTTTCTGATTTATGTTTTTTGAAATAATCAAACAAATCCTGGGCAGTCTTTTGACCTACGAACAATTTGCGCTTGCGGATCACTATATACTTCTGTAGGTAATGGGCCGTTTGATCAGAAATACAGAAATACTTCATATCAGCCGGCATTTCAATCTTGAAATCCTTACAGATCGCAAAGAAATGGTCAATTGCGTTGCGGCTTGTGAAAATCACCGCTGTATGCTTCAGAATATCGATCTTCTGCTTACGAAATTCCTTGGGCACAACTGGCTCAACTTTAATGAATTGTCTGAAATCAATCTTCAGATTATATTTCTCTGCCAATTGCACGTAGGGAGAATTAGCTCCTGCCGGGGCTGGTTGAGATACTAGGATACTTTTTACTGGTCTAAACCTGTCTTTGGTAACTGCGCTCATGCTTCTTTATTCCTTTTTGGTGATTTACAGAATCAATAGCCCAAATCAAGAACCAATTTGGCCAAGATTAAAAAGGGCACTAATTCTGCGATGCAAAGGTAAGTAAATAAATGATATTTCTTAAAGCCCAGCCTATTCACCATTATTACAAACAGTCCCACTATTCCCAAAATATAAATCCAGAAAAAGCCTGCGAAGGAAAGTTCCAATGCTGTTTTGAGTAACGAAAACCCGTTCAATAAATAAAAAGCACTGATGAAAATAAGGCCTATAGTAGCTATAACTACCAACCTTAACAAATAAAAAAAGTGGGCAAACTCCAGTTTCCCTAGGTCAAACAAATAAGATAAAACACGTATTGCCGTAAACTTCAAAACAGTAAGGATGAGAAGTAAAAAAGCACCTACAGCCCAGATCAACATCATGCCGGTGAAAGTCAGCTCTATCCTAGCCTCCAGCCATTCCTGACGAAAAACCATCAGACCGGTCACCATCTCTAGGGACAATAGCAGATTCACGATAAAAACATACAACAGAATATCTGCTGAGAAGAACTTCTGAAGACTTCCGGATTCCGAAAAATCCTCCGCATTCAGCAATGAAACAGGCTTGATCATCATCTCAAAAATGAAAGGATAAGCCAGCTTGTACAGGGCAATAAATAACAGACAAATCAAGAGGGCCACCACAAAAAAATTGCGGATATCCTGACGGTCAAAATCTCTTGCTACGGCTAATACCCCATCGTGGCCCACACGCTCTAGAGTAGACCCTGGGCTCAAAACTTTCTTTGCAGTGGCATGCCCTAAGGAAATACCGTTTTTGAAAACAGTGAGATGTGACTGATCTCCGGAAAATTCTTTTTTAAAGTCCTCTACCTTCACTTTGAAAGCCGTATCCTGATCTGTAAAAAACCACAGCTTCTCCCCCACAAATACCACCGAATGATCCGGAAACTCGAAAGACAAATATGTCAAAGGAAAAGTCTGTAGATCCAATTCAAGTAACAAACGGTCATTGGAACTGAACCAAGTCTCACGCTCACCTTCTTGCCACTTTGTGCTGTAATCCTCTAAAACCTGAGCGAAAGCCTGACCCATCAAGGCAAAAAACAAAACGAATAGCAGGAAGGTCTTACTGATGGATTTTTTCATACTCAAAATCTGGCCAAGTAGCCAAAATGTATCCTAGAATAGGAGAATTGTAAAGGTTGTTCATTTGATTTTCCGACCCCATATATAAATCGAAAAATACCGGATCCAGTATCTAGATTGATCCCTGCTCCAAATGAAACAGGTCTGTCAATCGATGGTGCAAAGTACGGGTTTTCTAGAATCCCCAAGTCAGCAAAAATCAAGAGAAATGAGTTTTCTCCAAAAAAAAGGCGCTGCTCCATATTTAAGTACCCATAAGTGCGGGCAAAAAAGAAGTTCTCATTGAACCCTCTTATGCTCTTCAGCCCACCAAGACGGAAAAGGTCATTCATAAGCAGATTTTGATTTTGAGTGAATCCTCCACTTCCTCTCCACCACATACCCCAGCCCCTTTTGATGAAAACATGGTGCTCCATTTCCCCCTTTACCATGTATTGCGGGCTATTCATATCAAGCCCTTCATACACCTCGGGAGGAAAACCGGTATTCTCCAATATCTTTTTATTTCCAACTGCGAATTCCCCATTTACTAGAAACCCTCTCCTAGGGAAAAACGGGCTATCCAACCTGTTCCACACCCCACCAAGGCCATATTGATTCCAGCGATAATCAGCTATTTCCGGAAACTCGGTGTTATTCTCATACCTCTCCGTATCCAGAATATCACTTGCTTGTCTGCGGGTGAAAAAGCGCAGGTAGCTATCCTGCCCCAGATGATAGCCAAATTCCAGGCTGAAGTGTCTGGTTAGAAAGGTGGAATCCTGTTTGAGCAGGTTGAACCCCGCACGCAGATCTAAAGGAGAGTTAAACAAAAACGACTCTTTTGCAGAAATATCCAAGGACTGCGTCCCTATATTCAGACGCTGCCAGTGAAGGGCCACATCTCTCCCTCTACCTCCCAGGTGATACAGTTCCAGATCCAACTGGCCTGTTATCAGCATTTTGCCTGGCTCATTTTCATTGGGAAGCAATCCTACGATCCCATCCAACACATTGGTGTTCCTATCTTGAAGTATAAACGTAGGCTGGGCTTTTTTAAGCTTAAAATCGACAATTGGAGGCTGCAATAGCCTGAAATAGGGAGATCTACTAAGAGACCGGCCTGCTTCGTCCAGGTGTTTTTGGGAAAAAGGCAATCCAGGGCGTATTCCTGTGATATTCTCTATAAACCCCTTTTGTGTTTTAGTATCACCACTCACTAGAACGCTATCCCATAAAATCAGTGGCCCCGGATCAAAATCAACTACGGCTGTCAGCTTATTTCCTTTTCGCTGGATACTGTCAAGTTTAATTTGGGCAAAAGGATACCCCTTGTTTTCTGCTTCCCGGATTACACCTTGCATCCATCGTAATCCAGAGATATAATGTGAAGTGACGGGACCCACGTTCTGCGAGAACTCCCCAGGCACATTTCCTACAGCAATCGATTCCCAGAAATATTGCTCTCCAAGAATTACATTGACTTCTAACGAATCCACTGAAATTTCTATTCGCTCTATCACCGGGCTCAGGTATCCCTCATCATGAAGTGAACGCTGCATGGAATCCAGGTATTCCTCTCCTGCCTGGGAGGTCATAAAAGCTTCCCAATCATACGATCGCTGGGGGGAATCACTTGACCACTTTACCCAAAACCCATATTGTGCGTGACAGAAGAGGCCTCCCGCAAGAAAAAAAAAGGTGAATGCCAAAATGAAGATCTTCAAAGGACTAGCTGGGATTGGTTATATTCGCAAATTAAAAGAATTCAAGTTGGCAGGCATATACATACACATTCCTTTTTGCAGGCAAGCCTGCCATTATTGCGATTTTCATTTCAGCACCAATCTTGACAACATGAACCGGATGGCAGAGATGATTTGTCGTGAGCTGGAACTACGCAAAGATTACCTTCGGGGTCAGGACATCAAAACTGTCTATTTTGGAGGGGGCACTCCCTCACTTTTACCTGCAGAGCTCATTGAAATGATTCTTGAGCAAATTGCCAAAACCTATAACGCCGGATGGGAGGAAGTAACACTGGAGGCCAATCCGGATGATCTCAGCTCAGAAAAGCTGGCTATCTGGAAATATCTGGGAGTAGATCGCCTGAGTCTGGGAATTCAAAGTTTTGACGAACAAGTCCTGAAATTCTACAACAGAGCGCATTCTGCAGAAGAATCCAAATCAGCAATAGAAAAAGCAAGGAAAGTAGGCTTTGAAAAATTCAGTCTAGACCTGATCTATGGATTTCCTCAGCCCAATCATGAGCTATGGAAAAGGGATTTGGCTACAGCCATAGCCCAGAATCCAGGGCATATATCAAGCTATGCGCTGACAGTAGAGGCCAACACTGCGCTTGGCAAGTGGAGTAAAAGCGGAAAGTTCACCCCAGCAGACGAGGATTTTGTGGCAGAGCAATTCGAAATCCTCCAAGAGGAAAGTTCTCATGCGGGTTACATACAATATGAAGTGTCAAATTTTGGCAAACCCGATCAATTTGCCCTGCACAACAGGAATTACTGGCAGGGTATTCCTTATCTGGGAGTAGGCCCTAGTGCGCATTCATTTGATGGAAAAAACAGGGGAGCCAATCCTTCCAATAATGCCCGATATCTAAAAACCCTTGAGGAGGAAACCACCCCCTTTGCAGTGGACAACCTGTCTGAGGAAGAAAGACTAAACGAATATATCCTTACCGGTTTGAGAACTATTTGGGGAATTGATTTTGAACTGATACGAAGGGATTTTGGTCAGGATCTATTAAGCTCCCGTCAGGCAGTCTTGAGACAAATGGAAGCAGAAGGATGGCTCATATGGAAGGATAAAAACCTATCTTTGAGCAAAAGAGGAAAACTATTGGCCGATAGCATAGCCGCCGCACTTTTCATTTGATTACTAAGTTGTCTTTCGATAGCCGTTCCTGACTAGCTTCAGGCGTGGGATAAGTAATCATCACTAGTGAGTGTCGCTCCTGGCTTTGCAGGCAGGATCAGGTTCTTATCTATCTCACACAGAGACCCCTGCATGCATTTGACAAAGATCGATAATATTATAATATTTCTAACAACCTATGAGTAAGGACGGATATTTCAGCAGAAAAAAGGAAGTGGCTCCTCTTGAGTCGGCCTTCAATGACCTACTCAAAGCCTACAGGCTGGAAGGCAAATACAGAGAGAAATCCCTGGTCCACGATTGGCCAGATCTAGTAGGCAAGACCATAGCAGACAGAACCTCCTCGGTTTTTATCCGAGACAAAAAACTGATTGTAAAGCTAAGCTCTGGCCCTATTAAAAAGGAGTTGCTAATGAACAAAAGCAAAGTACTCACCCTGATAGAGCAGAAATATGGCCAGGGGATAATTGACGACTTGGTGTGTTTATAGCTATTCTGAAATAGCCGGCAAGTCTCAATTTACACTTTTTAACATCAAGGTAATTCTGATACCCTTACACATTCACAATTTTCCAATACGAATGAGTATTATTGTGGTCGCACATCCATGATCAAACTACCACAGATCCATATCGGAAAACTAAGCCTTTTACTAGCCATATTGGTATGGCTAGCACTACTGTTTGTGAATCTGGTGAGGCTTGTAGGAATTCTAAACCAGATGGACTCCGGTATTGGCGTTGAGTTTATATGGATTTTGCAGACACTGTTTTTTATTACAGTCTATAGCTTTTACAAGTACTCTATCACCAGAAGTACACAAAGCGACTTCCTCAACCTGATTTGGCGGGGAGCATCCACTGGAATATTTGCAGTTGGGGTTTACCTGATTATAGAATTGTTTTATAGCTCCTTAGGAGAAAGTAAACTGGCTACCGAACCTTTCCTGAGGACGTTTTTCTACCATGTGAGATTTGGATTGGTAACAGTATTTCTGATTTCCACATCTCTTCTTTGGCAGCATCTCATACTTTATCAGAAAACCAAACGGGTAGTAAAACAATGGCAGGCATTCGAAATCGCAATGCTGGTGGCTATGTTTTTGGTCTTTTTTGACCGAGGGGCAAACGAATACAGCTTCTTCTTTGGGTTAGTTCTGTTGGGGATATTGGCTGTAATCATTTCCACAAACTTAAAATGGATCCCTTACCTGACCTTTAAGGAAAAATGGAAGTCTCTTCTATTTTTGGCAATCATAATTTTAACGATCGGATATTTTTTATGGTACACCTTCTCAGGGGAGAGAGACTACGAATACCCGGTAAACCTTACTTGGAACCTGTTCCTGATTTCACTGTTTTGGTTTGTGCTGATTTATGCTGTCCTCAGCTTTCTGGTCACCTTATTCAATCTCCCTACATCCTCTGTGTTTGAACAAAAACTCACAGAAGCTATCAATTTCCAACGCCTGAGCCAATCTATTCAGCCAGAAGAAAATGAGGAGCAAGTACTGGATATACTGATGGATTCGTGCATGAGTGCTGCCTATGCCGATGCTGCCTGGCTCGAAATGTCCAGTTCTGATTCTTCAAATGGATGTTTTAAAGAGAGATTTATAGATCAAAAAACCAGAGAGGAGATCACTGAACTGGTGGAAAAGCAGAAGACTGCCCAGGAGTGGGTAAGTGAAAAACGCCCGGACACACTCACCCCTATTCAACTAAGGATAGATCATCCTAAATATGAATCAGTTCTTCTAGTCGCATTGGTCATAAACAAAGCTGTAATCGGCAAAATGGTGCTATGCAAGGAGGTACGGGATGGGTTCAACAAAGAGATGCTCAATATCATCAGCACATTTGGGAGGCAGGCTTGTATAGCTGTAGAAAACCACCGCTTGCTTAATCAGGCCATCCTAAATGAACGTTACCAGGAGGAACTCAAAATAGCCCAACGCGTCCAAAAATCCTTACTCCCTGCCCAGTTAGATCATAATCATGCTTTTGAAATCTGTGCATTTTCCAATGCGGCAGATGAAGTCGGGGGAGATTACTACGATACCTTTCAGCTCGATGAGGACAGGTTTGTGCTGATTATAGGAGACGTGTCCGGAAAAGGAACATCGGCGGCTTTTCATATGTCCCAGATGAAGGGGATTTTCCAAAGCCTGATTCAGCTGAACCTCAGCCCCTCTGACTTTATGGTGAAGGCCAATTCAGCCCTAAGCAAATGTTTGGAACGCAATCACTTCATCACTGCATCCATATTTATTATTGACACAGCAAAACAAAGCATCTGCCATTCACGTGCAGGTCATGTCCCTACTCTTTTCCACAACAAAAAACAGAACACATCCTCCTATCTGGAGATCGACGGACTAGGTTTAGGGATTTTAAGAAACATGCAATATCAAAATCACGTTGTGGAAAAGACATTCACCTATCAGGAAGGCGATGTACTGGTCTTATTCACAGATGGTATAGTGGAAGCTAAAAATGACAAATCCCATCAATTCGGATATGAACGGTTGAGAACCTTATTAGAAGTCTATCACGACCTCTCTCCCCTGGATCTTCAGGCACAAGTCATCGATTCTCTTCATGAATTCGTAGGAAGAGACAGGTTGATTGATGACGATTACTCTATGATGGTGGTGAAATTTACTTAACAAGATAAAGCAGCTAAACAAATGCTAACGATAGAAACCCAGAAAGAAAACGGCCATGACATTTTGCTATTGAGTGGGGAAGTAGATGCCAGTAACTCAGTGATATTAGATGAAGCAATCACAAAACTAGTCACTGAGGGGAGCAAAGCTATTTTGGTAGATGCTTCAGGCCTGGAATATATTTCATCGGCAGGATTAGGCGTGTTTATGTCTTATTTGGAAGATTTCCAGGAAAAAAACATTGAATTGAGAATTTACTCACTTTCAGAACGGGTCTTCGAGGTTTTTAAAATCTTGGGCTTAGACCAGTTGATGCATATTTACCCAGACAAAGAATCAGCCCTGCTCAGCTGAAATGAAACATCAGATGAAAATATCGTGTCAAACGACAGCGTTGTCTGATCTACGGGGCTTTTTGAAAGAAAGCCTGAAAGACTTCCACCTGTCTGAAATAGACCAGCTTCAGATCACCCTGGCCGTGGAAGAGGTATGCGCCAATCTGATCATCCATTCGCACAAGTGCAATGCACTGGATTATATTCTCCTGAATATCAAACAAAATCCCGGGAAATTGATTTTTGAAATAACCGATGAGGGCAAAGCATTCAATATGCTTGACTATGAAGTGCCGGATCTTAATAAAGTAAAAGGAGAAAAGCGAAAAGGAGGTTTAGGCATAATTTTGGTCAAGAAGATCATGGATGAAATCGAGTTTGAATCGAGCGAAGGCAAAAACACCTGCCGTCTCATCAAGTGGTTTCATTCCTAATTCATGTTAAAACCTTAGTATTCGGGACTTTTGGCTTGAAATCCTAATAAATTTGTAAAATTGCATTCCAATTCTGCCATTTCACACATGATAAACCGAACAATTTCGGCATATATATTCTTCATCCTCCTGGCGTTCGAGTCTTCCCTGACTGCAAAGACCATTCAGGCACCGCAGCAGCAAGATCCTTTATTGACCATTGGAGGCAAGGCCGTGGACAAGGATGAGCTGATATACCTGCTATCCAAAGGAAAAAAATCCGAGCCTGGAACCCCCGGCATGTCAAGAGAGGAGTTTGACGAGAACCTTGACCTTTTCGTGAACTACAAACTTAAAGTGAGAGAAGCCGAAGCAATTGGGCTTGCCGAGACGGAAGATTTTATCCGGGAGTTTGAGTCATTCCGAGAGACGCTGAAGACACCTTTTCTAATCCGCAATTCCCTAGAAGAAGGCGAACTTAGAAAAGCTTATTCCAGGATGCAGGAGATCATCCGTGCCAGCCATATCCTGCTCCAATTCCCTCCCAATGCCTCCAAAGAAGACAGTCTTATTGTCCTTCGCATGGCGTTGAAAATAGAAGATGAAATCAAAAATGGGGGAGATATTAACAAACTTGCGCTTGAATATTCTGATGATCCGTCCGCCCAGGTAAATAAAGGGGATTTGGGTTATTTCACTGCTTTACAGATGGTACAACCATTCGAAGACGCGGCTTATTCCCTCCAGCCAGGACAGGTTTCTTCCCCGGTGTTGACTGATTTTGGATATCATATCACTAGTGTGAAAGATCGCCAGCCCAATCCCGGACAGGTGAAAGTGTCTCATATACTCGTCAGAATAGATGAACAAGCCCCCGATTCAGACGATTTGGCAAAGCGGAAAGTGGCAGATATCTACAAAGAAATCCAGAAAGAAAACACCATATGGGAGGACATTGTAAAAACCTACTCTGAAGATCCTGCCAGTAGTAAAAAAGGTGGGATGTTGCCTTGGTTTAGTATAGGATCTATGATCCCTGAGTTTGAAATGGCCGCATTTTCTTTGTCAGAAATCGGGGAAGTTTCTCCACCGGTCAAGACACGATACGGCTATCATATACTCAGACTTGAGGACAAAAAGCCAGTGGACAGCTTTGAGGCTATGGAAGATAACATTCGCTCCAGGATCCTGAGAGATTCCCGCTCCACTATGATCCAGTCCCAAGTGATGGCGATTCAGAAATCCCGCTATGCTTTTCAAGAAAACGAGGCGAACATTGCCAAAATACGTTCGGAAGTAAAAGCAACAACCAAAAGTGCCTGGCTACAGGAAGCTGCTGAAAAAGATCTGGCAAGCGACCAGCTTTTCTCTCTTCAGGGTAAAAGCTACGTCATGAAAGACCTCCTTGGTTTTATGCAGGAGGAGGAGATTACCCTTACAAACAACGGGAATATTTTCGAAACCTGGTATGAGCGGTTCGCAGCAGAGGAGCTCAATCATGCCGAAGAAGCTGATTTGAGGGCAAACAACAAAGAATACCGTATGCTCTTGAAAGAGTATAGAGATGGCATTCTACTATTCTCCCTCATGAATGAACAAGTCTGGCAAAAAGGCCTGCTTGATTCTGCAGCACAAAGAGATTTTTATGAGCAAAACATTCAAAATTACCAGTGGAAGAGTAGGGTGAACGCCTACATCGTCAAGGTTCTTGACATGACTCAATTAGAAACAGCAAGGAAACAACTTCAATCTAGCCCATTTTCCCAGGAATTGATTGAGACATTTGAAAATAGTTATGAAAACACGAAACCTTTAGCTTTCCAAACCGAATCAGGGAATATAGAATATGAAGAACATCCTGTCCTATCAAAAGCAGATCTAAATGCCGGATATCAAGAGCTGGAAGTGAACGGTCATTTACACCTTCTTGTCCTAGGAGACAAGAGTGGGCCTGAGCCCAAGGAATTTAACGAAACACGGGGAGTGGTGATCAGGGATTACCAAGAATCCCTGGACAAAACCCTGATAGAATCCTTACGGAAAAAATACCCAATCAAGATAAATCCTAAAGCGAAGGAGGAAACCTTTATAGCTTTGAATCAATAGTTACCTGTTAAAATGAATACCGTCCCTTTACTTCTCGACGGATAAACACCCATGAAATTGCTAAAACGACTTACATTAACTCTAATCACCAGTGTGCTGATCACAGCAACATTTGCCCAAGAGGGCACTCCTACGGGCCAGGTTCTTGATAAAATAGTGGCTAAGGTGGATAACCATATCTTGCTTGAGTCGGATGTGCAGAAAGCATACTTGGAGGCTGTCTCCCAAAATTACCAAGGTCAGGTGGCCCCGACCCGATGCCAGGTTTTTGAATCCCTGATGATCAATAAGCTGATGGTAGCTAAAGCGGAGGTGGATTCCGTAATTGTGACTGACGCAGAAGTCATGCTTCAGACAGAGCAGCGTTTCAGCATGGTGATGCAGCAGTTTGGAGGAGATGAGAATACACTTGTAGAAGCCTATGGAAAAACCTCAGATCAGCTTAAGGCAGAAATTGAAGATGTTATCCGTGAACAACTGATCGTACAGCGAATGCGGAGTCAGATCACTGCCGGACTAACAGTTTCTCCCAACGATGTGAGACAGTTTTTCAAGAGTATCCCAACGGATTCCCTACCACTCTTTACATCAGAGGCTACTGTGGGGCAAATCGTACTTAAGCCTAAAGTGAATCCGCAAACCAAGCAGGACGTCTATGACCAAATGGTTCAGTTCAAAAAAGACATCGGCGAAGGCAAAGCTGATTTTGCAGAACTGGCAAAGAGGTATTCAGAGGACCCAGGCTCTGCATCTAATGGAGGTAATCTAGGTTTTTCTTCAAAAGGACAAATGGTCCCTCAGTATGAAGGAGCTGCATTGGCATTGAGACAAGGTGAAATCTCCGACCCGGTTGAGTCAGATTATGGCTTTCACCTCATCCAGCTATTAGAAAAGAAAGGTAATACTTATAATACTAGACACATTCTTATTTCCCCTAAGGCTACTGAGGCAGATATAAAAAGCTCCGAACGCTTGCTGGATAGTCTAAGAGCCGAAATTCTGGCAGGAAGAATGGATTTTGCCAAAGCAGCTAAAGATTTCTCCGATGACAGAAATACCTCGGACAATGGCGGCTACTTTACCGATCCTGCCACTAATTCCAACAGGCTTTCCTTGCGGACATTGGAAGATCCTCTCCTCTTCTTTATGATAGACACCATGCAGGTTGGGGATATCACTAAGCCTATGCAATATGATGATCCCAGAGAAGGAAAGAAAGTACGTATCCTCTACTATAAAGCTAAATATCCTGCCCATAGGGCAAATATGGAAGATGACTACGAAAAGTTAAAGGCGGCTACACTTCGAAAAAAGGAAGAAGATATCCTGAGCAGCTGGTTTATCACAGCCAAAGAGGATATTTTCATAGATTTAGACCCTGCCTATGATCGATGCAATGTATTGACAGCCGAAAAATAACAACACAGCCCGGGGATCTCCCGGGCTGTGTTGTTTAATAGCATTAAATGATTCCGGCAAGCGGAGGCAGCTTATTTTCTAGAAAAAAGTGTCTTGAATGCAAGACCGATCTGTTTCAATCCCTCCTTTAACAACCCCTTCGACTCTTCCAGTTTAGGTTTCAGATCTTCTGACCGCTCCCTCAGCTCCCGCTCCAGCATTTCTTTGCCCTTTTTAAATTCTGCTTCCAGAGTAGTTTTATCATCCTTTAGTTCCTGGATTTTCTTCTCTATATCCTCTTTGGCATCCATGCCTGCATCAGCACCTTTCTTGACCAGCTCTTCGATTTTTTCACCGATTTCCCTGAGTACCTTCTCTATGTCCTGAGTTGTTGATTTTTTTTCTTCCATGACTAAAAATAGTTAGACCTACTGATGTCCTTCAAGATAAATACTTTTCATTTCAATGCATATAATTTAGCACAAAAATGAATCAAAAAGCCTAATTATCAACAGATTCGCTATTCGTCTGCTTTTCATAAAGCTCAGCATATACTCCTTTCTGCTCCATCAGCGAGCGATGGTTTCCACGCTCCACTACCCTCCCGTCATCCAGAACGATAATCTGATCCGCCAGCTTGGCAGAGGAGACCCGGTGGGAAATAATAATGGAGGTACGGTTTTGCATTATGCGCTTAAGCGCAGTCAGGATCACATTTTCTGTTTTGGTATCCACAGCAGACAGACAATCATCCAGTATAAGAATTTTTGGTTCCTTGGCTATTGCACGTGCTATGGACACCCGCTGCTTTTGACCTCCCGAAAGGGTGATGCCCCGCTCGCCTAGCATAGTTTCAAATCCCTTGGGAAACTCCACAATGTTCTGGTAAACGTCAGCATCTTTAGCAGCCTTTTCTATGATAGCCGAATCCGGCTTCTCTACCCCAAAAGCAATATTATTGCCTATGGTGTCAGAGAACAAAAAGACATCCTGGGGCACATAGCCGATTTGCCTTCTAAGGTCAGCTATGGCAAGGGATGTTATGGATTTACCGTCCACTTTAATCTCCCCGGCACTAGGATCATACATGCGCATCAATAGATTGGCGATGGTAGATTTACCGGAACCCGTCGTTCCTATAATTCCAAGCGTTTGGCCTTCTTCAATTTTAAAACTAACATCCTGCAATGCCACTATACCAGAATCTGGATAAATGAAGGATACATTTTCCATCTGTACAGTACCTTGGATTTCAGCTTTTATTTCCCCGGTACTTAGAATGTCATTTTTCTCATCCAAAAATTCATTGATCCTGGTCTGTGAGGCAGCCGCGCGCTGAACAATACTTGTCACCCAACCCAAAGACGTCACCGGCCAGGTAAGGATATTTACATACAGGATGAATTCGGCAATGACACCATAGCCAATTTCCCCGCTGATGACCTGAAGACCGCCTGCATATACGGTGATTATGGTAGAGATCCCCACTAGCGCCATGATGATAGGGAAAAACAAAGCATTCACTCTAGTCAGACGGATAGATTTCACCTTATAGTCTTCACTTGCATTGGCAAAATCATTGGCACTATCCTTTTCTCTGACGAAAGCCTTCAACACCCGAATTCCCGAAAATGCCTCTTGCACAAACGTGCTAAGCTCACTCAGGCTTCGCTGGATCTTCTCAGACCGCTCATTGATCATATTATTCACATAATATATGCTCAACGAAAGCACTGGAAGAGGCAGGAGCGTATAAAGTGTCAACATAGGGTTGACGGTGATCATGTAAGTGATCACCAGGGGAAAGAGAATCAGCAAGTTCAGACCATACATAATAGCCGGCCCAAGGTACATTCTCACACGGCTTACGTCTTCAGTAATCCTCGCCATCAAATCTCCCGTGCTGTTTTTCCTGTAAAAGCTTAAAGGAAGTTTCTGGTAGTGGTCGTAGATATCATTCTTCATATCATACTCCACTTTTCTGGACATAATTATGATTGTCTGTCGGATGAAGAAAAGAAAGATCCCTCTTAGCAATGCCATTACTAAGATCAAAACACCGAAGACAACAACGAACTTTAAAAAAATATCCTGTGCCTGACCGCCCATCCCGCCCTTTGCCAAAGGCTGATAGATAGAAAAACTTTCGACCACATAATCTATTGCCAGTCTGACCAACTGCGCAGGGATAATTACGAAAATATTTGATATAACCGTAAAAACTATCCCCAAAAGGATCAATCCCTTGTACTTGTACAAATACTTATTGAGTCGCCAAAGTGGTTTCACCAAATAAAAATTTTAAAAACGTGGAATAAGTTTAATTAAACTGTATATATTAATCCTTTGAACGCCAATAAAAGTATTTAATTTTGTATCGGCGAATTTCATTAAGGAATACCCAAATATAACACATTCTAAAAAGCTAAGTTCACATGTTAGAGATTAAAGCTACCGAAACAGTAAGTGAAGGTTCAATCTTTGGCCAAATCACAACGATGGATCATGAGCAACTCGTGATCTGCAATGATGAAGCAACCGGTCTAAAAGCATTGATCGGAATTCACAATACTACCCTGGGGCCTGCGCTGGGCGGCACCCGTATGTGGCCTTATGCTTCTGAAGAGGAGGCTATTACAGACGTATTACGTCTTTCAAGAGGCATGACCTTTAAAAATGCGCTTGCCGGATTGAATCTGGGCGGTGGCAAAGCTGTGATTCTAGGTGACCCCAAGTTGAAAAACGAGGCGTTCCTTAGACGTTTTGGAAGGTTCGTACAGAGCCTGGGCGGCAGATATGTGACTGCCGAAGATGTGAACATGAACACCTCCGACATGGAGTACATTGGAATGGAAACCCGTCACGTCACCGGCCTTCCTGAGCTCAAAGGCGGTGGCGGAGATCCATCCCCGGTGACTGCCTATGGGGTCTATATGGGCATGAAGGCAGCTGCCAAAAAAGCATTTGGGTCAGAATCGCTGGACGGTAAAAGAATCGCTGTACAAGGAGTAGGCCAGGTAGGCAAATACCTAATTGAGCACTTAGTCAAAGAAGGGGCAAATGTCCTGATAACTGACATCTTCGAAGATAAGCTACTTACAGTGGCAAAAGCTACAGGTGCCCAAGTAGTGGATCCTGCTGTAATTTATGACTTGGAGATGGATATCTACTCCCCATGCGCGCTTGGCGCCACCATCAACGACCAGACTATCGACCGTTTAAAATGTGCGGTAATCGCAGGTGGCGCTAACAATCAATTGCAGGATGAAGCCAAACATGGGCGTATGCTGATAGAAAGGGGAATTGTGTATGCACCGGACTTCCTGATCAACGCCGGCGGAGTGATCAATGTAGGTGCGGAATATTTCGGAGGATACAACAGAGACACCGTATATAGACAAACTGAAAAGATATACGATACCTGCTTGGGCATCCTGCATAAATCCGAAAAAGAAAACATCCCTGCTCAACAAGCAGCCATAGAGACTGCAAAAGCAAGGATCGAAGCCATAGGTAAGGTAAAGCTATCCTACTAAACAAAAGCACCTATCAAATTCAAAACCACCGGGAATCACATCCGGTGGTTTTTTTGTCCCTTATAACTAGGTGATAGCCCCATCAAATTGCCTATATTTGCAACTCATTCCTAAGACATGCTAAACAGAAGAATATTAAGAGTAAAGGCATTTCAAAACCTCTATGCTTACGAACAGTGCAAAGGTTCTAATCTTAACCTAGCCAAAGATTTTATCAGAACCTCATTTTTGCCTGATCTGAACAGCATGGAAGTTCAAGATAAAACAGCACTCAACAAGGAAGCTGGGGAAGCGATTACCCTTTTTGAACAAAACCTCTCAACTACTGATCTCATTAAATCAAGCGAAGCAGGTCGTAAGGTTAAGCAGGTAGTATTGGAAGCATTGAGAAAATACCATGATGCAAATTCGAAAGACCGTGATTTTCTGCTCAAAAACATGGTAGTCTCGGCAGAACGTATCCCGCAGCTATATCTACTGGCAATAGAATTGTTGCAGGCTTTTGCCACCCATGTAGAAAAGGAGATCGAAAAGAAAAAGAAATTTACCGGCAACAACAGTCCTGTTGCGTTCGGGAATGAGCTCAATTTTCCAAATAACAAGATCCTGGCGACGCTGCGCGAATCAGATTCCTATCGAGCCGCAGTAGCTAGATATAATGCCAATTTAGACGATATAGAACTTGAAATCAGGGAATGGTTCCGGGACTATATCAAGCCATCTGAGCAATATCAGGCTTACTTGCTTTTGGACTCCCCCACGCTGGAAGAAGACTTTGAACTAGTGGACAGCTTGCTAAAGAAGGTCATTTTCAAAAATGAGGTGATTTTGAATTTTTTCTCCGAAAAAGATCTCAACTGGACTGAGGACAAATCGGTAGTGAGGAGTCTGGCCTCCAAAGTCCTGAAAAATGCGGCCAATCTACAGGAGGAAAATGAAAGTGAAATGCCCGAGATTGCAATGAACTGGGATGAGGATAAGGAGTTTTTTCAAAATATCTTTAACTTCACCATTGAAAATGATGCAGCCAGTAAGGCACTTATCACTCAAAAAACCAAAAACTGGGATATAGACAGACTCGCTTTCACAGATAAGGTAATTATTTCGATGGCGATAGCAGAGATGAAAAACTTCCCTAGTATCCCGGTCAAAGTAAGCATAAACGAGTATATCGATATCTCAAAAACATACAGCACGCCTAAAAGCAAACAATTTGTCAATGGGCTTTTGGATGTGATGTCGAAAGAGTTAACCGAAAGCGGGGAAATCCGTAAGAGCGGTAGAGGACTTTTGGACAATAAATAACATAACTATGAGCAAGAGCAGTAATTCACTCATCGCATTTCTAATCGGTGCAGGCGCAGGAGCGGCACTTGGAGTACTTTTTGCCCCTGATACGGGCACTAATACCCGTGACCGTCTTTCATTCCAACTTTCAAAATACAAGAAAGAGCTGGAAGAACTGATAGATGAATTGGTGGACGGCAAAGAAATCCACCTTAACGAGGCAAAAACCGAAGGCAAGCGCGTAATCTCCGAAGCGAAAAACAAAGCAGAGAATCTGTTGAGTGATGTCAATAAGTTAATAGATCAAATCAATCAGGAAAAAAATTAATCAGTATGAAATC
>CBFGUY010000066.1:0-20196 GCA_965651895.1 uncultured Algoriphagus sp.
CTTGCCTCTGCTTGTTTATTCCGGTTCCTCTTGCACTTAACACCTGTTTCTGGTTGGTGCAGCTTCATAGGTTTTTGTCAAACCGAAAAGATTATGAAAACGCAAGCAAGAGAAATGGGGAAAATGATTATTTAGCGGGTAGTTTCAGCTTAATCAAAGCCAAAGGGGCATCTGTTGCCTATCAGAAGTTTAGCGATCTGATTATTGAGAAACTGGAACAGGGGGTGCTTCCCTGGAAGCAGCCATGGCATGAGATGACATTACCGCCAAACTACCTGACGAAGAAATCTTAAAAGGGAATTAATCTCTGGCTCTTACTCTCCTGTAACCATCAATATCCTTACTATTTGACTTTCAGACAGACCAACTGCTAGGGGAGGATCCAAAAGGGGGCAATGGCGTTTCCGATCTGCTATTGGAACTTTGCCTTTCGGGACAAGAAAACAGGAAAGGTGATTTCAGAGAACAGGGTCGGGCAATATGATTTAAAACCGGTGAATAAATCCGGATTTCATAAAGAATTTAAAATGTATCCGACCGGAAGACTATGCTACTAACCAGTTTCAATTTTGCTGATATTTTGGCTTTAAAAAAATATTATCATATCATTATTACCTGATAAAGAACTTGATGTAATAGTTCCTTTCCTTATTGCATGTGAAACAAACTTAAGCTATCCGGTTTTGGAGGTAAAAGATCCTACTTATTTGAAGAAACTTGTGGAAGGACTTGTCCTGGGGGATGAGGCATGCTTTAAAAATCTTTATGAGCTGTTTTCTGTTAAAGTTTACAACATCACCAGAAAAATGGGGCTTGGGCACGAAGACGCAGAAGGAGTAGTGCAGGAGGTTTTTTTGAAAATCTGGAAAAACAGGGCCAAACTGGATCCAGAGCTTTCTATTAATGCATATATGTTTGCAATTTTAAGGTCTCGGGTTATAAATCAATTAAAGAAACAAGCACGTTTTTTTGCATTCCAGGAATATCAGATACCACTTTTACAACAGGTAACGAACTTAAGCGCGGACAGTGATTTGATTTACGGTGAATTTCATAATCTATCACTGGAGCTTATTGAGAAATTGCCCCCTGCGCAGCGTCAGATTTTCAAATTTCGGCATCTGGAGAATAAATCAATAGAGGAAATATCAGAAGCTTTAAATCTTTCCAGGCGCACTGTTGAAAATCACATTTTCAGAAGCACAAAATTGTTTAAGGAAGGGCTCGACAAATTGGAAATTGTTTCTAAAAGCGTTTGGGTAATTGCGATTAATGCAGTACTTGATTCGTTTTTAACGGTGTGATTCAGTTCAATTTTAGGTCGAATCACAAATTCTCCGATTTTTTTTGAGTTTGTCTTGAGTATAAATTACCTGCTGAGGGTATATACTATAGAACACAGACAAAATGAATCATCGTAAAAGAATAAAAGATTTTTTTGAAGGAAAGCTTACAAAGGAAGAAGCCCAGGAATTTCTGGACTTCCTAGAAAGCCAAGAAGCAGAGCAATACTTAACTGCCGAGTTGATTCAATTGTGGTCAAGCAAGCTAAAATCCGGGGATTATAATTGGGACAATAAGGCTTTGTGGGAGAAATTAAACCATAACAAGTCCAATTATGCGCGTCCTTATGTTCAACGGGACAGCATCAGAAAGAAAAATTGGCTCCCTTGGACCAGAGCAGCCGTCGTGTTTATTGCAATTGGTCTATCGACCCTGTTTTTTGTCAATAGGGAGAAGTATAGACCTGATCAAGAGCAAGAGTTGCTTTTGGATACAAAACTGATTACCCATCACAATCCAGCCGGTAAAAAATCCAAGGTAACACTGCCTGATGGATCCACCGTGTTTTTGAATTCAGCAAGTAAGATGACTTATCCGGCAGATTTTCTTCAGGACAGGTCCATTTCCTTGGAGGGGGAAGGTTTTTTTGAGGTGGTCAAAGATCATGAGCATCCTTTTACTGTGGAATCCCAGGGCATTGTGACGACCGCTTTAGGCACCTCCTTTAATATATCCACTTTTGGGCCAGATGACAAAGTTGCTGTCACGTTGCTTACTGGAAAGGTGGAACTCAGACAGGAGGGTAAAGGGAATGCCATTCAGCTTGTTCCCGGAGAAGGATCTGTTCTGTCCAGGAATGATGAACACCTGAGCAAGGCAGAGGTAGATGCAAGGGATAGGATATTGTGGACCAAAGGGGTTTTAAAATTCAAGGATACTGGCTTCGATCAACTCACTGAAATTCTCGAAAGGTGGTATGATGTGCAAATTACTGTTCAGGGAAGCGGTAAAAAGAAGCTTGCAAGCGGGACATTTGATTCAAATGAAAGCTTAAGAAATGTCTTGGATGTGCTCAGCGGATCCCTGGATTTCAGTTATGAATTAAAAGATAAAAAGGTAATGATTATACTAAACTGATTAGCCTATGATTAAATCCAAGTAAGGAAGAAAACAGGAACGTACTGCGAATACGCTCCTGCTGAAATCAAAACACATTGCCCCGTTCAGAAGCATTGCAAACTGTCGTCTGGGGAATTATCATGTTTCAACTTACACTCCAAACATATGAAAAAAATATTACCATTAATAGTCATGTCTATTAAGCTAGTGGCCAGAGGAATTTTCATGCTCTGTATATCCCTCAATACTCTTTTGGCCAACACCTCTAAAGCCCAGGTAAAAAGTATTGATGAGGTTTTTCTTAAACTGGAAAAACAACCCAAATCTTTGGTTCAATTTTTTGATGAAATTGAGAAAAAGACTGAGTTCAAATTCTTTTATACCCATGCGGCGGTCAAGTTAGACTCGGCTATTTCTTATCTAGAAAATTATGAAAGCGTAGAAAATCACCTAATTAACATTGCCTCACAAACAGAACTGAGGTTCAAACAGGTTAATAATGCGATCAGTGTGATTAGAAAGCCAACTCAAGATAATTCTTTGTTGGTCAAGAAATCAGATGAAGTAAATATCACAGGAACGGTAAAAGATTCATTGGGTGAGCCCATGCCGGGTGTCTCTGTCTTGGTAAAAGGTACAAGCGAAGGGACAGTGACCGAATTGGACGGCAGTTTTTCGATAGACGCAAATCCTGGACAGACCCTCTTGTTTTCATTTATCGGATATAAACGAAAAGAAATCCTGATCAATTCGGATTTTGTATTACAGGTGGTGATGGAAGAGGAGGAGAATTCTCTTGATGAATTTGTAGTGGTAGGATACGGTACTGTCAAAAAGAAAGACATTACCGGGGCCGTCAGCGCCATAGAATCGGAGGAGCTTAAGGATCAACCAATAGTCAGTATTGATCAGGCAATCGCCGGTAGATTGGCAGGTGTGGTGGTAACGCAGGCAACAGGGGCACCTGGGGGAGGGGCTTCAGTCCGTATCCGGGGGGCAGGTTCATTAAGTGCCGGAAACGAGCCTTTATACGTGGTCGATGGATTTCCGGTAACGAATGATTTTGATCAGCGGAACAACCCACTCAATACCATTAATCCTGCGGACATTGATAATATCCAGGTGTTAAAAGACGCTTCAGCCACTGCTATTTATGGCTCAAGGGGATCCAATGGCGTTGTGCTGATCACAACAAAATCAGGCAAGGAAGGACAGGCAAAAATTGAGTTGAATGTGAGTTCCGGGTTTCAGCAGGTAGAAAAGACATTGGATGTGCTGAATGCGTCTGAGTTTGCAACTTATATCAATGAAGCTAGAAATAATGCCTGGGTGAATTCTGGGCCAGGCAGATCTGCATCAGATCCTAACTCTGATAGAATTCAGAATGTTATGTATCTGATTCCTGAAGGGTTTGAAAATCCGCAAAGTTTGGGGGAGGGCACAAACTGGCAAGATGCCGTTTTCCGTACCGCACGTATGAGTGATTACCGTCTTAACTTTTCGGGAGGAAATGCAAAAACCAGGTATTTTGTTTCTGGAGGATATTTGGAGCAGGAAGGAGTGATCATAAATTCGGATTTGAAGCGGTATTCCTTTAGAGTAAACGTGGAATCCCAGATGAATGAGCGTGTAAAAGTGGGTGTGAACATCACTCCATCCTATACTTTTTCCAATCAATCACTGGCTGAAGGAAACTGGCAAGGGGGTGGGATAATCCAGTCCGCAATCACGGCCGGCCCACATTTGACTCCCTACGATTCAGAAGGTAACTATACCAAGATAACCGGACAGGGAATTGGTACATCGGAGGTAGATAACCCGGTCAAAATAGCCCGGGAATATTTTCATCAGCAAAAAAACCTGAGATTGCTGGGTACGGCCTTCACTGAGATTAGTCTGATCGATAACCTTAAGTTCAAAGCTTTGGTAGGCACAGATATCAGAAGCTTTAGAGAGGATGTTTTCAGTTCTTCTATTATCAATCCAAACAGTGTTAATCCAACCCGGCCTGCCGTGGGATCCAATAATACGGCACAAACGGTAAACTGGCTTAGCGAATTTACACTTAGCTATGGGAAGACGTTGGGCAAGCATACATTTGATGCCGTTCTTGGATATACTGTCCAAAAAGAGAAGCTAGAGGCCAGTCAGATCACTGGGACAAATTTCGCAAATGACAATATAAGAACAACAAATGCTGCTGGATTGATTACCCGGGCACTCAATACTGAGGAAGAGTGGTCATTGTTGTCATATTTGGCACGATTGAATTACAATTATGATGATCGTTATCTTTTGACGGCAACTTTCCGACAGGACGGTTCATCCAGATTCGGATCTGATAACCGATGGGGAGCATTTCCATCCCTATCAATTGGATGGAGGCTTTCAGAAGAGAATTTCCTGAACCAGGTAAGCTGGTTGTCGGAACTTAGACTACGGGCCAGTTACGGTCTGACAGGTAATAATTTCATTTCTAACTATGGTGCAATCGGCCTGACGGCCATAGAGAATTATCCACTGGGTACCAGCATCAGCAACGGCATAAGATTGGCGAATATTCCCAATTCCACGTTGGGATGGGAGAAAAACAAACAACTCGACCTTGGGTTGGAGCTAGGTGTATTTCAAAATAGGATTTACCTGGCGGCAGATTATTACATCAAACGTACTTCTGATTTATTGTTGAATGTTCCCGTACCTACTCTTACAGGCTATACCAATGCACTGCAGAATATCGGGGAGATTAAGAATAAGGGAATTGAATTTACCCTGACCAGCAGAAACTTGGTGTCTAATTTTACTTGGACAACAGATTTTAATATTGCTTTTAATCAGATTGAGGTGATGGCATTGGGGCCGGATGGGTCGCCGATTATC
The DNA here is from genome assembly GCA_965651895.1 of uncultured Algoriphagus sp. Taxonomy (GTDB): domain Bacteria; phylum Bacteroidota; class Bacteroidia; order Cytophagales; family Cyclobacteriaceae; genus Algoriphagus. Next base: position 5,284 of record CBFGUY010000066.1, read on the forward strand.
TCCAGACAGGCAACTTCCTCCTCTTCACCAACACACATTACACAGATAGGATCAGTCCCTGGAAGTTTTTATGGGTATCAGGTGATCGGCGTTTATCAAAATCAGGAAGATGTTGAAAACAGTGCGGTAGTATTGAACGGCGATGGATCAGTGCAATCCATTCCAGGAAGGCTAAAGTTTGCCGATATCAATGGTGACGGAATAATCAATACGGAGGACAGGACGATTCTAGGTGATCCTTTTCCTGATTTTACCTATGGAATGACGAATAGGTTTTCGTTCCGGAACGTGGATTTTTCTTTTACTCTCCAAGGAGTACAGGGATTTGAGGTACTCAACCTGGCCAGAAGATATTATGGCAATTATGCCGGGTCTTACAATGTCCTTCGAAGTGCGTCAAATGGATGGAAATCCGAAACTGATCGGGGAGATGGGACCTCACCGATGATTGATAGGAATTTCAATGCTTATGCAGGAAGTAATGTGGTAAACAACGTGACTTCGCAGTTTGTAGAGGACGGATCATTCTTAAGGATCAGAAACATTACTCTAGGATATACCTTCCCGGCAACTATGCTGGAGCGTATAAAGGTTTCCAATGCACGGTTGAATTTTACTGTTCAAAATGCCTACACCTTTACCAAATATGAGGGATTCAACCCAGAAGTTTCGGCACAGGGAGGAAACCCACTTGTGCCAGGTGTTGATGCCGGTGGATATCCTCTGGCGAGGACATACATGTTGGGTTTAACTATTGGCTTCTAAACGGATTATCTTATGAATAACATACTAAAATATAAATTGGTTGGTGCTTTGCTCCTGATGGGATTCAGCGCATGCAACAGTGATTTCCTGGATTTGGCTCCCATCTCCCAGGAAAACAGTACTAATTTTTACAAGACCGCCTCTGATATGGAAAATGCCCTGACGGCAGTTTATGGGGCGCTTCAATATGGCGGAACCTATTACTCTTCCATGCACGTAATCGGGGAACTCAGATCAGACAATACTGAAATCACAAACCCTAATGCTGGCGCAAACCTACAGGCTGTGGATGACTTTACCAATGATGCGGTCAATTCCATCAGCAGCACTACCTGGAATGCACATTATCAGGGAATCCAGGCGGCGAATATTGTAATAGACAAAATCGCTTCTGTGGAAATGGATGCCGCGCTCAAAGAACGCTATGTGGGCGAGGCAAAATTCCTTAGAGCTTTGCTGTATTTTAACCTGGTCAGAATATATGGGGATGTTCCTTTAGTGTTACAGATGATTTCCAGTCCTGAGCAAGGCTATACTTTTGGAAGGAATCCAAAAGAGGAAGTTTATGCACAGATTATAACTGATTTGAATGATGCCGAAGCAAGTCTTCCTTTCACTTACAGCAGTGCTGAAGCAGGAAGAGCAACAAAAGGCGCGGCAATGACTTTATTGGCTAAAATTTACCTTACCAGAAAAGAATGGACTGAAGCTTCACAAAAACTCAAGGAAGTGATCGATGCCTCAGGCCAGACAGGCTATCGGCTTATGGACTCTTACGGCGATATTTTCGAGCCAACGAATGAAAATAATGCTGAATCTATCTTTGAAGTACAATTTAGTAGCAGTTCAAACGGAGAAGGAAGTCCCTTTACCAACCAGTTTGCTCCTATAGGATCAGGCACAGCGGTAGTATCTGTAGGTAATCCACTGGGACAGAATATTCCCACGGAGGATATGAATGCTGCCTACAGCGTTGGGGATGCCAGGAAAGAATTCTCAATGGCCACTTCCTATCAGCTAAACGGGAATGAAGTGGCACATAATTATATCCTGAAGTATTCGGGAACTCCTGCCGCTTACCTGGACAGTGACAATAACTGGATAGTTTTACGCTATGCCGATGTGTTACTGATGTATGCCGAAGCACTCAATGAGATCTCCTTTCAGCCGGGTGGGGAGGCATTTTTACTGCTCAACCAGATCCGGTCAAGAGCAGGCCTACCTATGATGAGTAGTTCAGGCCCAGACCCCGCATACGTGTTGGCCACCCAGCAGGATTTCAGAGCGGCAGTTGCCAATGAGCGAAGAGTGGAACTTGCCTTTGAGGGACATCGGTGGTTTGATCTGGTCAGGACTGATGAGGCATTGAATGTACTTTCCTCAAAAGGTATCCAAGCCCACCACTTGTTATTTCCGATACCTCAAAGTCAGATAGATATTAATCCCGGTCTGATCGTACAGAATCCGGGATATTGATCCGACTCTGTTAATATCCATTACTATACAGTCAGCTTACCACCCCATTTTTTGGGGTGGCTGGGGACTCTTTGGGTTCCGCAGCTTAGTTCTGGAACGGAAAACAATGATCAAAAAACTACCAAATGTCAACTATACTAAACTATGTGGGAGTATGCGGTCTTATTCTCATCCTCTCAGTCAACACGTCCTTTGCCCAATCCATACGTACGCCCAACAGGAAGGAAACAGGGTACAGGGGGATTTGGTACAGCAATGAGCCCGCTGAAAATGAGTATGTCTATAAATACGGTGGCGGTTTAGCTACCTATCCGGCAAATCATTACCCCTTTTCGGTGTATGCAGAAGCGGTAAACAAGACTTTTTTTTGCTATGGGGGAGCAGATTCGGAGGGGAATACCCTATACCACATGGTGTCCTACTTTGACCATACGACAGGTCAGGTTCCCAGACCAACACTGGTCATGGATAAACAAACGGATAATGCCCATGACAACCCTGTCATGAACATTGATAAGGAGGGCTATATCTGGATTTTCTCTACATCTAATGGAACATTGCGGCCTTCATATATCCACAAGAGCACTCAACCTTATGATATTTCTGAGTTTGAAGCCGTGTTTGTCACTAAAATCGAGCAGGGTGAAACAGTGCCAATGGATAATTTTTCCTATCTCCAAAGTTGGTATCAACCCAACAAGGGATTCATCAATTTATTCACCCATTATCAGACCGGTGTGATCCCCGGACAGCCGGAAAAGCCCAGAAGAACGATTGGTTTTATGACCAGTGCGGATGGGAGTTCGTATTCTGAGTGGCAGGATATTGCCAGGATTGAGGAGGGACACTACCAGACCAGTGGACAGTCAGGAAACCTGCTAGGGACATCCTTTAATTTTCACCCTTTCGTCAAGGAGGGCAACGGGCTCAACTTTAGAACGAATTTATATTACCTACAGACGGATAACTTTGGGAAAAGCTGGACAAACGCAAGTGGTGACCAGCTAAGTATTCCTCTTAAAGATGTTCATAATAAGGCATTGGTAAGGGATTATCAGTCCGAGGGGTTATTGGTTTATATCAATGACCTGGAATTTGATAGTCTTAATAGGCCTGTGATTTTATACCTAACGAGTAAGGGGTATGAAGCTGGGCCTGAAAATGGATCTAGAACCTGGTATACAGCAAGATTTACCGGTAACGACTGGGAAATCCTGCCAGTAACTTCCTCTGACAATAATTACGATATGGGTTCCCTTTATATTGACAGTCAGGGCACATGGAGGATAATTGGCCCCACTGACGCTGGCCCTCAAAAATTTAACACCGGTGGTGAGATGGTGCTCTGGACCAGTCTGGATCAAGGGAAAAACTGGACCAGCAGGAAATTAACCCGAAATAGTAGTTATAATCACTCGTATGCCCGAAAACCAGTGAATGCCAATGATGGTTTTTATGCCTTTTGGGCCGACGGGGACGGACGGGAAAAATCAGTTTCCGCACTCTATTTTTCTGACCGTTTTGGAAATGTCTATCGACTTCCAGCACAGATGGATGGGCAGTTTGCAAAACCTGAACTAATCTCTGGTATCCATGGAAATTAACAGGAGGGTACTGGGTTTTTTACTGCTAGGCTTGTACCTATTGACGAGCTGCAGGCAGGAAAAGGAGCTTCAACTGGATCGCCTTGATATGGTCTATTTGAGTTCTTCACGCTTGAAAGTAGAGGTACTGGCCTCTGGATTGGAAGTTCCTTGGGACTTGGAAGTTGACGGACTGGGGGATTTATGGATCGCTGAACAAAAGGGCAAAGTATCCCGGATGAACCTAAAGACAGGCTCTTTAAAACATCTTTTGACACTCCCTGATGTCTGGCAAGAGAGAACTTCAGGTTTACTGGGAATGACAGTACATCCTGATTTCAGGGAATTCCCTTACGTATACCTCAACTATACCTTAAAGGAAACTAGTGGGATCGTAAGTCGCCTCATCCGATATACCTACCAAAGCGATACGCTAATCCAACCGAATGTTTTATTGGAAATCGAAGGTGGGACATCCCACAATGGCTCCAGACTGGACTTTGGGCCGGATAATAAATTGTATTGGGCTACCGGGGATGTACATGACTTCTCGAATGCACAGAATCCCCGATCCCTAAATGGGAAAATCCTTAGAATCAATCAAGATGGAAGCATTCCTAAGGACAACCCTGATCCCGAAAGCTTTGTGTGGGCGATGGGATTTAGGAATATTCAGGGGCTGGTGTTTTCTTCCAATGGAATGCTCTATACCTCTGAACATGGAGATGCAATTGAAGATGAGGTAAACCTGATCCGGAAGGGCGGCAATTATGGCTGGCCTAGCATAGAGGGAAAAGAGGATCTGGATGAGGAGCGGGATTTTGCCCGCATACATAGCACGGTAGAGCCTTTGCGTTCCTGGACGCCGGTAATCGCCCCTGCAGGATTGACTTATTATGGTAACAAGGCTATTCCGGAATGGACTAATTCTTTATTGTTGACTACCCTAAAGGGCAAGAGCCTCAGAATACTTTCATTAAATGAAAAAGGGGACGATATCATCTCAGAAGAAATACTGTTTGAAAACCGCTATGGTAGGCTTCGGGATATCGTGACAGGTAGTGAGGGGGAAATCTATCTCAGCACCAGCAACCTGGACTGGAATCCCCAGCCCGGGTTTCCCTTGGACGGCGATGACAAAATCTTAAAAATAAGCCGTTCGGACGAAACATCTACGTCGCCACTCAGTCCGGTGAAAGCACAACAAGGGCCATTGTTGAGTGGCAGAGATCTATACTTAAGTTACTGTGCTTCTTGCCATAAAGAGGATGGAAGTGGTATTCCTGAGGTATTCCCTTCCTTGAAAGACTCCAGATTGATCACAGGAGACCCGTCCGGTTTGATTGGACTGGTGCTGAAGGGTTCAGAACCATCCGGGAGCGGGCAACAAATGCCAAGCTTTGCATTTTTGGACAACAGGCAAGTAGCTGAAATCCTCAATTATATCAGAGGTGAATGGGCAGAAAACACCCAAAAAATCGATTCGGATTTTATAGAACAAAACAGATGAGCAAACAGGTGGGAAAAATGATCAATAGGCTTAAGAGCCTTGGTCCCGGTATCATCACTGCGGCCTTGGTCTTTGGGCCTAGCAAGATGACCATTACTTCAAAATTGGGTGCCTTATATGGGTATAGTACCCTATGGTTGGTGGTGGTGGCTATTTTTTTTATGCTGGTGTTTACCGATATGGGGGCAAGGATTGGTCTGAGTAGCCAGGAGACCTTACTGTCCCAGATAAGAAAAAAGTGGGGTAGGACGGTAGGGATCATCATAGGGATGGGAGTGTTTTTGGTAACTACTTCCTTTCAGGCTGGGAACTCCATTGGGGTGGGTATCGCTGTTGCAGAAGCAACCGGAACTTCCAGCTGGGTTTGGGTTCTGGTATTTAATCTGGTAGGGATGAGCTTGTTGTTTTTTAGGAGTTTTTATAAGACACTGGAAAAATTGATGATAGCCCTGGTCGGGTTGATGCTCCTCTCATTTCTGACCACTGTGGTATTGATTAAACCGGATTTCTCAGCCATCGGCAGTGGATTGGTTCCCAATGTTCCTATTGGTTCGGAAGCTATTATGATTGCTTTTGTTGCTTCATGCTTTTCAATTGTGGGGGCATTTTACCAATCCTATCTCGTCCAGGAGAGAAACAAGAGCAGAGGTGGGAATACTGACAAAAATACCAGTATCACAGGAATTGTTCTGTTGGGGCTGATGAGTGCTGTGGTGATCATTTGTGCAGCCGCGGTTTTGTACCCACAGGGAATCCAGGTCAATTCGGCGTCTGAAATGTCCAAAGCTCTGGAGCCACTGTTCGGTTCAGCTGCGGCTTATTTGTTTTTGGCAGGACTGTTCGGAGCTTCATTTTCATCACTTATTGGAAATGCCACAGTCGGAGGTAGTCTGTTGGGGGACGCTGTGGGATTTGGCAGCGGGTTGAGCTCCGGCAAGGTTAGGGGCTTGATCGCTCTGGTCATGTTCTGCGGAGCAGGCATCTCGCTGGCTTTTGGCAAGCTTCCGCTTGAACTGATCATTTTTGCCCAAAGTGTGACCATTTTTCTTGTCCCTTTCATCGGTGGAGCCATGTACGTAGTAGCCAATGACAAGAAGATGATGGGTGACCGAGTGAATAAATCTTTTGCAAAGGTTTCGGGAGCAGTTGGCTTGCTGCTGCTGATCGTTTTGGCCAGCTGGAATTTCAAAGAACTTTTTATCAACTAGAATGAAAATATAAACCGATATCAATGAAAAATTTAAGGGAATTAGAAAATGAACTGACTGTCCCATCAGAGGCACTGATTGCAGATATGGCCCGGATAGAAGGGGATATCATGTTGCTGGGGATAGGAGGGAAAATGGGGCCAAGCATGGGTAAACTTGCCATAGATGCCATTAAAGCCGGAGGATTGGGCAAACGGGTATTTGGGGTTTCCAGGTTTTCAGATGCTGGTGCAATGAAATCATTACAGGAGGCAGGCGTTGAAACTATTTCCTGTGATCTGCTCAATGACAGTGAGCTGCAGAATTTGCCTCAGGTGGAAAACATCATTTACCTGGCTGGCAACAAGTTTGGAACCATAGGAAATGAGGGTTTTACCTGGGCAATGAATGCCTATTTACCGGGAAGGGTTTCGGAGAAATTCAAAAATTCCAGACTGGTCGTGTTTTCCTCAGGAAATGTGCTGCCCTTTGTCCCTCTCTCTTCAGGCGGGGCAACAGAGAAGACTACCCCAGAACCCATAGGAGAATATGCACAGTCCTGCTTGGGAAGGGAAAGGGTTTTTGAGTATTTCTCCAAAACAAACAAAACGCCAATGTTGATCTATAGGCTAAACTATGCGGTGGACTTTCGGTATGGTATTTTGCTGGAAATGGCTAAATCTGTTTTCCAGGAAAAGGAAATTGATCTGAGCACATCTAATGTGAATGTTATCTGGCAAAAAGATGCCAATGAAATAGCATTAAGAGCACTCTTACATACCACGGCACCTGCAAAACTGCTGAATGTTACCGGGCCGGAAATTCTTTCCCTTCACTGGATTGCCTCGGAGTTTGGAGCAATTTTCAACAAAGAGCCCAGGTTCATCAATGAACCTATGGAAACTGCATTATTGAATAATGCCTCAGAATGTCACCGATTATTCAGCTATCCTAAAACCACTCCAAGGGAGATGGTGGAAATCACTGCCAATTGGTTGCTTCAAGGTGGTGATGACTTTGGCAAGCCTACACATTTTCAACAGAGAGGAGGGAGGTTTTGATGAAGGAATTAAGGAATGAATTGTATCAGCACCTGCTTCGTGGAACCGTAATTCCTGCACATCCACTCGCTTTGGATCAGGACCGATCCATAGATGAACGACGACAAAGGCAACTAACCAGGTATTATATGGCCAGCGGGGCAGGAGGAATCGCCGTAGGCGTGCACTCTACCCAATTCGAAATACGGGATACCAAACACAACCTGTACGAAACAGTGCTAAAATGGGCATCAGAAGAGATTGACGAAGCAAATCTGGAGCGTCCTTTCCTTAAAATTGCCGGAATCTGTGGGGATACCCGGCAGGCGGTATCTGAGGCGAAACTGGCTTTGGAATACGGTTATGAATTGGGGTTGCTCAGTATGGGGGGATTGCAGAGGTGGACAGAACAGGAGATATTGGATAGAGTTCGAGAGGTAGCCGCTGTGATTCCTGTTTTTGGATTTTACCTGCAGCCTTCAGTTGGAGGAAGGGTTTTTAGTTATGGCTTCTGGAGACAATTCGCCGAAATCAGCAATGTGGTAGCGATAAAATGTGCTTCATTCAACCGATATCAGACGTTGGATGTGATGCGGGCTGTATGCAACAGTTCAAGGGTAGATGAGATTGCCATGTACACCGGAAATGATGATAATATCGTAGCGGATTTGTTGACCGACTATAAGTTTACTGTTTCCGGAAAGCTAGTTGAAAAAGCTTTTGTGGGAGGACTGCTGGGACATTGGGCAGTATGGACCCAAAAGGCAGTAAGTCTCTTGGAGGAAGTAAAGCAATGCAAAACGCAAGGGAGTGGTGAGGACTGGGCAAGACTCCTCTCCAAAGGAGTCGCTATTACGGATGTAAACGCAGCTATGTTTGACCCATCCCATCAGTTTCATGGTTGTATTCCGGGGATGCATACCATGCTTAAACATCAAGACTTACTTGGTACCACACATTGTCTTAATCCAGATGAGCACTTATCTGCCGGTCAGTTGGAAGAAATCCAACGCGTCCATCAAGAATATCCCCACCTGAATGATGACTCATTTGTGAGGGAGTTTTTAATCAACGATAAAAACTAGGTTTATGAAATTTCTAATAAAGTTTGGGGCGGTATTTATTTTTTTGCTTTCCGGTGTCCCAGGGATTGCCCAGGTAGATACAGCCCAATTCAATAATCACGGCACCCAATTATTCGCCTCAATGATACAGGGCAGTGCTTTTGTAAAGGATGAGAATGGCAGGGAATTGATCTATACGGTGGTAAGGGGGGAACCTGCCCATCTGCTTGGTTATGATGTTGAAACCAAAGACTTACTCGTAGATCTTCCTTTGGGTGAGGCAGATGGTGCATGGGATATGGCCCAGGCGTCAGATGGTACACTTTATGTTCCGGGAGCCGATGGTACAATGTTTTCTCATAAGACAGGAACCGGGGAAGTAAAGGATCTGGGGGTGGCTCTCGAAGGTGAAACTTACCTGTGGAATTTAACAGCTGGCAAGGATGCAGAGGTTTTCGGTGCTACTTACCCCGGATGTCGGGTGTTTAGATATCACCCTGCCGATGGATTCTCGGATGTGGGTAAAGGGGCGCTGGTTGAAAATGAGAATTACGTGAGGAGTATAGCTTATTATCATAAAACCGAAATGATTTATGCCGGGGTGGGTTCTAAAGCACACCTGATCGAAATCAACCCCAAAACAGGGGAAAAGAGGGATATCCTTCCTGAAAAATACCAAGGCTATGAATTTGTTTATGGGTTGGAAATCGTTCCTGGAATAGACGGGAATGACCGCTTGTTCGTCTTGCTGACTAATGGGAGTGTGACGCTGGTTTATAACCTGAAATCAGGTGAATTCGAGCAGGAAATAGAAAAGATGGACATGCGTGCGATTACCGGAGTACCTAGCGGGGATGCTGTTTATTATACTTCTGCGGGTTCTTTGAAAAGATTCGACCCCGCCTTTTCAGAAGCTAACGCTGAGGTTTTGGTAGAAGAGGTTGGTACAGCCAACGCCTTCAGCATGGGAAAAGAAGGTGAAGTATATGTGTTGACCTCTGGCGCAAATCTGATTAAATATGACCCGAAAAGCAGGCGGCTTGATAAGACTAAATTAAGCGTACCAGGTCAACCTATACCGATCCAGTCTTTAATGTATGGTCCTGATGGGAACATATGGTGCGGTGGATACCTAGCAGGGGGAAATGCTACCTATAATCCCTTAACCGGAGAGCATAGATTTTTGCCGGGATTGGACCAGACTGAGGGGATGTCATATCAAGGGGATAAGATATATTTTGGAGTTTATCCTAAAGGTAAATTCTATGAATATGACATCAATTTTCCATGGGATCCCAAAGGGGGAAACCCTAGAATGCTTGGACAAATCCCTGACCAGAGCAGGTCATTTGCACAAGTTAGTATCCCTGAAAAAGAGATGGTGGTTTTTGGGATGATCCCTGAATATGGTAAACTTGGGGGTGCCTTAATCACCTACGATCTTAACGGCAACGAACTAAAAGGTCATCCCAGTCCGGTTGATTCACAGGCTATATCAGGTCTTATCTATACAGGTGAATACGTTTTGGTAGGTACTACTATTTCCGGTGGGTTAGGAGTAAAGCCTACTACTACAGAAGCGGTTTTGGTTGGATGGGATCCGGAAACTGGAAATACCCTTTTTCAGACTGTCCCTATTCCAGGTGCCTCAGCATTAACAGGTTTTATTAAAGGTCCTGATGGTAATATATGGGGGATGGGAGATGGCACTCTTTTTAAGTTTAACCCGATAGACAGGAAGGTGGTCAATACGCACAAAATGTATGAATTTCCGGAGTTTAAAAGCCACATCTGGAGAAGTGCTTTTCTTATCTTACATCCAGACGGCCACATATATGGAACCGATAATAAGAAGCTCTTTAGGATTGACCCTAAGTCAATGGTCTTAACCGAGCTGTCTGATAAGGCAGGTCTACTGGTCATGGATAAGCAGGGTACGCTTTTCTTCCGAAGGGGGACCGACCTTTGGTCGTTCAAGCCTTGAGGAATATGAAATAAAATTGATGAAGTTAGAATGATTAGCAAGTAGTACGATAACACAAGCTAACCCTATGGATTTAACCAGAAGAGGCTTTTTGAAGAAGTCTGCAATTTTCGGGATGGGAGCGGGATTGGATTTAAGTTCAATCCCCCACTTCGGCAATGCGTCTATCAGAATTGGGATCATTGGTTTGGATACTTCCCATTCAGTAGCATTCACAAAATTGTTCAATGCTGAAAATCCCCTAAAAGAATTTGAGGGATTCAAAGTGGTATCAGCTTATCCTTATGGCAGTAGGCAAATTTCATCGAGTATGAAGAGGATTCCGGAATATACACGGGCTGTCAAGGGTATGGGAGTAAGAATTGCTAATTCCATTGAGGAACTCTTGGAAGAAATAGATGTCGTTCTTCTTGAAACCAACGATGGAGCACTTCACCTAGAACAGGCAAGAAAGGTTTTTAAAGCCCATAAACCACTTTTTATTGATAAGCCTGTGGCGGCTAATTATAAAGAGGTGAAGGCGATTTATTCCGAGGCCCGGGAGAGCGGGGTACCACTATTTTCTGCTTCTTCTCTGCGATACCAGCAAAATGTTCATGCCATACGTAATGAGAACATACTTGGTAAAATTATTGGCTGTGATACATTCAGTCCTGCAGAAATAGAACCTGGCCACAGTGACCTGTTCTGGTATGGAATTCATGGGGTGGAAATGCTTTTTACTGTGATGGGGCCTGGGTGTGAATCTGTTAAGAGAATTTATAGCCATGACGCTGACATAGTGGTCGGAAAATGGGCTGATGGAAGAATCGGGACTTTTAGGGGAATGCGTACAGGTGTACATGATTATGGTGGGACAGCCTTCGGAACAAAGGGCAATCTTACCCTGGGTTCCTTTGAGGGCTATGAAGCCCTGGCAAAACAAATTGCGAGCTTTTTCAGAAGCAAGGTCTCTCCGGTTGATTATACAGAAACCCTGGAGATTTATGCCTTTATGAATGCTGCTGATAACAGCAAAAAACAAGGAGGGGCAGAAGTTTTATGCTTGATTTAACCTTACTATATAATGCTCATCCATCCATTTTTTTTAGTGGGTAAAGTGAGTTGTAGGCGTTTTTTTCTTGAGGCGATCCATGTTGGTCTCAGGACTTGGTGTTCTTAAAATTGCGTTGCTTTGAAGATTTAGGGCGAAATGCAGGTACAGATATGATGCTATGAAAATTATAGGGATTAGAGTTTATTTTCCATTCCTTCTTCCGCCAATTTAGCCTGATCCCATCACACGAGGAAAGAGACTACACCATAAAGCCAGTGCTCTTGCCTCTGCTGGTTTATTCCGTTTCCTCTTGCACTTAGTGTCGGTCTCAGGCTGGTGCAGCTTCATAAGTATTTGTCAAACCAAAACACTATGAAGGCGAAAACAAAAACATCGGCCAAGACATCGACTAAGAGTAAAAGGAGGGATGACTTTGGAAGTGGGGAGTACAGCTCGCAAAGAGCTAAAGGATCATCTGATACCTATCAGAAGTTTACCGATCTGATCATTGAGAAGCTAGAGCAGGGGATGCTTCCCTGGAGACAGCCATGGCATGAGATGGGGTTACCTTCAAACTACATGACTAAGAAACCTTATAAAGGGATCAATCTCTGGCTTTTACTTTCCTGTAACCATCAATATCCTTATTACCTTACTTTTAAACAGGCTCAAAAACGGGGATGTAAAATTAAGAAAGGGGCAAAGTCAATTCCGATCTATTATTGGAACTTTGCCTTCCGTGATAAGAAAACTGGTAAGGTGATTCCCGATGAAAGGATTGGGTTGTATGATCTGAACCAGGGTTTGCAGGCTCGCTTCCTTTAGTGCGTGCCTCACGACAAACCATGCCGATAGCTATCAGCGAGCGCGACTTGCTAATGTCTCAGGGCGTTACCCCGCACATAAGTGACTTTATTCACGAAGCTTCTTTTTTCAACAGAGTTCATGAATGCTTCGCATTTCACCCTATGGAATATTTTGATATCTTCGATACCAGACCCACATGCTGGGCACACACACGAGACTATAATCTATGGCCGGGTAGTAGGTGAAAGATACTGTTCTTCTTTTCACTATCTTTATCTTAGGCGGATAGTGAAGCATTTTTAAAACGGCCACAGGTCATAGACAAATCGTTGTCGGTCAGGCTAATTAATCGATATCCTAATAATAAACCATAAATGAAAAAAAGAATGAGGAAAATAGTTTACTACGTAGCAAGTTCGATTGACGGATTTATTTCTGGACCGAATGATGATGTAAGTGGATTTGAATTTACAGGTAGCGGGGTTGACAGATACTTAAATGATTTGAAATCCTATGACACTGTTATTATGGGAAAAGTGACCTATGAATTTGGATATAAATATGGAGCTATACCAGGACAACCATCTCCTGCATACCCGCATATGAAGCATTACATTTTCTCTAATAGTTTAAAATTTGAAAACTCAAGTCCACAAGTCGAAGTAAAAAAGTTAGATCTAATAGAAATTGACAAACTACAAAAGGAAGAAGGAACAGAAATATACCTTTGTGGTGGTGGACAGTTTGCAGGTTGGCTTTTGGACAATCATAAAATTGATATCCTAAAAATTAAACTTAATCCTTTGATATTAGGAGAAGGTGTTAAACTATTTGGAAATTCAGCAACTAAGTATAAATTAAAATTAATAGACACTTCAAATTATGAGAATGGATTGCAAATTATGACATTTAATGTAATCTACTCAGAATGAATATAGAAAAGGAATTCTGAGCCACTAACAGGCACCTAAAACAAAAATTAATAGACAAAATAAAAAAAATGGACGATTGCAACATATTTGAAATTTGGGAAGAATATAAATTACTGGCATCCAGGTAAAAAAACAGGCTTAAAATCGCATTCTTGGAATAGTACAAAACAGAAAAAGGGAGCTACCGATTTGGTAAATCCCGCCTTTTGGTGCAAGTTGAGGTTACGACACATCAACTATCCCGACGCAAACTACAAAACTATCCCGTCATCCGATAATCAGCCAGCTACTTTCTTCTGTGCCCCGTGAGATTGTGGATAAAGCCTCGGAAACTTTTCAGTCGGACCGTTATTATAAGACGATGGACACCTGGAAACAGCTTGCCTTTATGCTTTACGTTGTAGTGTCCAAAACTCAGTCTCCAACCTGATATCTTACGTCTGTTTCCAGACCATACTAAAAACCAATTGCCTGGCAGCAGAAGAGCGAAATCTGAAAATAGTACAATTGAATATATTCGGGATTGAGCAGGGGGTGATAAAAAAAGAAAAATCACCCTAAATAGCCATAAAACCAACTGTTTTAGACCATATAAAACTTACTCGGATGACAGTAATTTTAAGAAAAGAAATTAGCTGGAATTTGCAGGTGAAATCCTCAACTATATGTTGACATAGTTAAATCTTCTATGAATAGATATCTAGTTGTATGGAAGGTTTAATAGATACGGCAGGATAGAGTAGAGTGAGAAGCTGGAGCAGGGGGTGATTCCAGATGACAGGATTAGGTTATATGATCTGAAACAGGTAAGGAAATTCGGTCTTCTCAAGGAATTTAAGGTATTTCCAATCATGCAGATTGAAGGGATTGACTGGGAGTTTCCGGAAATCAGGAATGTCGATCCGCTACCTGGAAATGAAGATTGTTGGAAGATCTATAAGGAAATGCTCCGGGCTCCGGATTTAGTTCATATTGGTTTCTCTGCTACCTTAAACATGCTGCTCCCAATTGATTTCCGGCAGGTTCTCCAGTAGGTTGTGCAGATGACCGTCTCCTTGGGCTATCAATACCGGGGGTTGATTTTCTCCCCGTCTGATCCGCACTGGGATTTCATTGTTGTTGGCTAATACAAACAGCTCCCACTGCCCTGATTCGATTCCTTGAATTGCCTCTTTGGTGCTGATTGCCCATCGCTGACCGGTATTGTTTACACCCCCGATCTTTAGGATCTGCGTTGGATCTTTGCTTTTTATATCCTTTTGGATAAAATGGACGGTTAGTTTTCTCATATGGCGCTACTTCTCTGCTGTAAATAGGTTGAATTTCCCGCAGGTTGTTGTCAGGTGATTACTTGTAGCCTGATTCCTCCGACGGGAAAATCAACCTTAATGTTCGATCAATTGCTTATGTCCTCACAGATTTCAGCTTGATTCCTTTTTCTAACAGTATTCTCAGGATCATCTCAGCATCTTTATCCAAATCCTGATCCATCAGCAGACGGATGGATTTGGATAATGCGATTATTTCCT
>CBFGUY010000067.1:0-20142 GCA_965651895.1 uncultured Algoriphagus sp.
GTAAGAAAGAGAAATCCATCCATTATGATGGTGTTGAGTATCACCTCTCCTGAGGGAACTCATGATAGTAAATTCCTTTCCAACTACGCCAATATTTTCATCAAGGATGCATTACTCCGTGTAAACGGTGTGGGGGATATCACGGCAATTGGCCAGGATTTCAGTATGCGGGTTTGGCTCAAGCCGGATAAACTGGCTCAATACGGTATTTCTGCCAGAGAAGTAACAGCAGCCATCCAAGAGCAAAATTTGCAAGTAGCAGCCGGTACTGTCGGTAGTATGCCTCAATACGATACGCAGGCTTTTGAATATCCGATCACGGTAAACGGTCGATTGGAGAGAGCCGAAGAATTTGATGACATAGTCCTACGGACAAATCCAGAAGACGGTTCATTGGTTTACTTGAAAGATGTAGCCAGAATCGAGTTGGGTCAATTCGACTATGGTAGATATTCTACTTTGGATGGAGAGGAAGCGGCGATTTTGCTTATTTACCAAGCTCCGGGAAGTAATGCGCTGGAAACTGCGGAAGGTGTATATGCAGCTTTGGATGAGTTGAAAAAAAGTTTCCCTACGGATATGGATTATACTGTTCCGTTTGAATCAGTATCCGTGGTAGAAGTTTCGATCAACGAAGTAATGCACACCTTTGTGGAGGCATTGATTCTGGTGATTATAGTCGTATTCTTATTCTTGCAGAGCTGGAGAGCGACGTTGGTTCCTGTTCTTGCGATTCCGGTTTCTATCATAGGGACGTTTATATTCTTCCCCTTACTTGGTTTTACGATCAATACACTGACACTATTTGGTTTTGTATTGGCGATAGGTATTGTGGTGGATGATGCCATCGTGGTAGTGGAAGCTGTGCAGCATTACATAGATTCGAGGAAGATTTCTGCCAAAGAAGCTACTCGATTAGCTATGAAAGACATCACTGCTCCGGTAATTGCGATTGCGTTGATCCTGGCTGCGGTATTTATTCCTGTAGGATTTATTCCGGGTATCGTAGGGAGAATGTACCAGCAGTTTGCGATCACGATTGCGATCTCCGTATTGATTTCTGCATTTGTGGCTTTGAGTTTGACTCCTGCGCTGTGTACGCTACTTCTGAAACCTTCTGAGGTAAACGAGCAGGGAAAAGGACTCAATAAGTTCTTCTACAAATTCAACCTGTGGTTTGAGAGAACTACCAACAGCTATACCAATGGCGTGAGAGCTAGTATCAAAAGGGCTCCTCTTGTACTGATTTTGCTCATTTGTATTTTCGCAGGTACATTCGGACTTTTCCAGACCAAACCAACTGGATTCTTGCCTACCGAGGATGAGGGAAGGCTGTTCGTGACACTGCAATTGCCTGAAGGGGCTGCTAGTAACAGAACCCAGGCGGTGATGCAGCAAATGAATAAGATTCTGGAAGAAACAGAAGGAATTCACTACGTGACCGGTATTGGGGGGCTTAACGTGATCAACTTCTCATTCAAACCGAATGCTGCGACTTTCTTCGTATCCATGGATCCATGGGATGAGCGTAAAGATCCTTCGCTCCAGCTTGGAGGGATGTTGGCGACGTTGAACCGGAAATTTGCGGCTATCACGGAAGGAAGTATTGTGGTGGTTCCTCCGCCGGCAATTCCCGGCTTGGGTAGCACAGGTGGTTTTAGTTTTATGCTGGAGCAGCGCTCAGCTAATGGCGATATTAAGGAGTTTGAAGGAGCCTTGGGACAATTCCTCGCTGCCGCCAACCAACGTCCTGAAATTGCGATGGCCTATAGCTTCTTTACAGCTAAGACCCCGGGATATCATGTGACAGTGGATAGAGAAAAAGCCAAAAAATTGGGCGTCCCTCTTACTGAGATCTTTACTACCATGTCAAATTACATGGGTAGCTCCTATATCAATGACTTCACCCGATACGGTAGAAATTTCCGTGTGGTAGCTCAAGCAGATACTGCTTACCGGGCAGGGATCAATAATTTGGAACAATATTATGTACAGAGTAGTGGAGGAGAATCTGTGCCTCTGAGCGCTTTGATAAAATACGATGTGGTAGAAAATGCCCCTGTGATTTCCCACTATAATCTGTTCCGCTCCGCGGAGATCAACGGAAATGCAGCACCTGGATATAGTAGTGGGCAAGCCCTTGCTGCTTTGGAAGAAGTAGCGGCAGAGGTATTGCCTGCGGGATATGGATATGATTTCTCCGGTTTGAGTAGGGAAGAACTTTCTTCAGGAAGTAGCACCATTTTGATTTTCGCTTTGGCCATTGTACTGGTTTCCCTGCTTTTGGCGGCTTTGTACGAAAGCTGGTCTGTTCCATTCTCCGTCCTTCTGGCTTTGCCTTTGGGGGCATTTGGAGCGATTATCGCACTTCATTTCTTGCCGAAACTGGATAATAATATCTATGCGCAGATAGGTCTGATTACGCTGATTGGTTTGGCTGCTAAGAATGCCATTCTGATTGTGGAATTTGCCAAAGAGCGTGTGGATGTAGGTATGCCGCTGATTAAGGCAACGCTAGAGGCTGTGAAATTGAGACTTCGTCCGATTATCATGACATCGCTGGCTTTTATCCTGGGTGTGGTTCCTTTGGCTATTTCCAATGGTGCCGGTGCTGTGGCCAGACAGACTATTGGATTTACGGTGATCGGAGGGATGCTGGCAGCTACCTTCTTGGCGATTTTCTTTGTGCCTGTGCTGTATGTGGTGATTACCAAGATAGCGTATGGGAAAAAGGGCTTGGCAGAGCTGGAAGCCAATTATGATCCAAGTAAGCACGAGAATCATTAACTAGGAGATAAAAATTAGTTATAATAGAAATGCCCCCGGAAAGCAAGAGCTTGATGGGGGTATTTTTTTAACCGCAGAGATCACGGAGTATTACGCGGAGGGCACAAAGCATTGTTATCCTGCTTCTCCAGAAGCTGGATGAAATGGGGCCTTATACTTTATTGATTTGACAATTTCACCCGAAGGAATTTATTTCCCCGTTAAATTCAATCCAAAATCCAACTAACTAAAAATATGTTGGAACTCTCATTTTCGATTGTCCATTATAAACCATGGCATGGAAGTCGGTAGGAGAGTCAGAATAAAAGTATTGATAGTCGATTCGCTTAAAGAATACTGGTATAGTTCTTAAAGTGAATACTTTGTAAATTATACCTTTCTCACGTTTTAGAATACTCCAAATTATGTGTTTAACTAGTTATCAATCAAATCGCGTTCATTTCAATTTTGATTATTCCTGCATCGCCATAAGTTGGTTTGATGGTAGTTTCAAAAAGGATCTTATTTTTTAATACCAAATCCAACAGGGGCTTTTAATATACCAGAGTCATACATGTTTATGTAAATGGATACGGTATCTTTTGAATTCTCCCATGTAACTCTATAGTTGTCCAATAAGGCTGTTCCCATTAATCCATTTTCACTTTTAACGGGGCAACAGCTTCCCTGTCGATAATAGGAGATTTGTTCTCCATTTGGGCCTGTCAAAGCATTTAGGTACCTTCTCTCATTGAGTGGACCTTCAGAGTTTTTAGCTCCCCCAACTTCAACAGGGTTCTTGGGCGAAAGCCCGTATGATTTGTCAGTAGAAATTTCATTCACAATAAATGTATTATCATCCTTAAGCTCCTGTTTTACATCCTTGGAGACTTGATCATTGACCTCCTGTTTTGCTCCCTTGGAGACTTGCTGAGTGGAGGAACATGAGGCAAGAAAAAATAAGGCGCCGATTAGAGTCAATTGCTTTTTCATTTTGAAATACTTAGGAGATATCAAATTACCTGATTATACACCTAATGGAGATGATGAACCTAAATTAAGAATTACGTCAATATTGCCTACTTTACAGCCAATATTTTAATATAATTTAAAGGTCTTTCTCTCGACTAAAAAAAACTCCTAATAGGTTTTAATTATTGGGAGCAATTTGATTTCTAGCGTTATCCTGCTTCTCCAGAAGCTGGATTACAGCTATACTTTTCCTTTGTGTTTGGGGTCGAAATCCACCATCCATTCAATTCCATATTTGTCCCGGAACATCCCAAAATAGGAACCCCAGGGACTTTCATCCATCGGTACTTCAATACTCCCTCCAGCCGTAAGCCCGTCAAAAATCCGTACCGCCTCTTCTTTGCTTTCTGCACTGACAGATATCTTAGACCTGTTTTCATTTTCATCTACCCGGCCCATACTTTCAGGGACATCATTGCCCATCAGGACATTTTTTCCGATGGGTAAAGCAATGTGCATAATCTTGTTTTCCTCATGTTCTGCTATCGGATTTTCAGGGGTGGAAATGTCTTTGAAACGCGTGATGTTTGCGAATTCCCCGCCAAATACAGATTTGTAAAAATTAAATGCTTCTTCTGCATTTCCATTGAAATTGATGTGAGGATTGATTAGTGCCATAGTTGTACTTTTTTAGGTAATATTATTTCCAGTATCCAAACCTACCGCTGAGTCACTCCATTGTCCCAAAAGTATATTTTCCGACTTTTTTTAAGCTCCCGACGCATAATCCTGCTAAATGAGTTCAATCGAAAGATCACAAATGCTTTTTCCAATAAGTCAATATACTTTGCTGCTGTTTCCTTGATGAATTCTTTTTCGTAATTCTGATTCAATCTGTCGAGAAATCATGAATTGAAAATGTGTAAATTCTCGACTATAACCGAAAATATACATGTAAATTCTCGATTATATCAATTTTAAGCCTATTAACCCCAGATCCCATTTACTTCCGTCAGAATAACCGGAACATCATCTGTGATCAAAATTGTCTGCTCATGCTGGGTCACATATCCGCCTTTATTACCGACCAGTGTCCAACCATCATTCCGCTCAACTGCAATAGTAGAACGGGTGGAGATAAAAGTTTCTATGGCGACTGTGGTATTTTTCTTAAACCGTTCAGAGTTGGATTTCACCCTGTAATTCAGAATATCTGATGGCTCCTCGTGCAAGCTTCTGCCTACCCCATGACCAGCCAGGTTTTTAATGACTCTATAACCTGATTTTCTGGCTTCAGTTTCTATCAAATAGCCAATATCAGCGATTTTTACTCCGCCCTTTATCGCATTGATGGCTTTGAGAAGAATGTTTTTGGAAGCATCCACCAGCGGTTGATGGTTGTGGATATCCTTTCCAAGTACAAAGGAGCCTCCGTTATCCGACCAAAATCCGTTGAGTTCGGCGGACACATCAATATTGATCAAGTCTCCTTCTTTCAGCAACACCTTTTCCGAAGGTATCCCGTGAGCTGCTACTTCATTTACACTTATGCAGGAATAGCCCGGAAATCCATACGTTTCATAAGGAGCAGACTTAGCTCCATAGCTTTTCAAAATGCCACCTCCATATTCATCCAGCTCTTTGGTGGACATTCCCACTTTAGCATATTCAGTCATCAGTTTCAGTGTAGTTCCCACTACCTCACTGATTTTTTTCATTCCTATAAGTTCTGATTCTTTGGTGATTGACATATTTTTTTGATTCTGCTAATCTTATTTTATTTTCTTAAGCTCAATAACTTGACAATTGATCCCATACGAACAGTTTTCATTTCTGCCTAGTTCTTTATATTTGATAGTTACGCTATCTCCTCCTACATAGTTGATCACATCCCGAATGTCTAGGATTAAAGTATCTCCATTATTAAGGTGTATTTGTTCTGCACAGTAATATAATCCTCCACTACGCCAAATCTCGCCTTGTTTGGATTTGATTATATCCTCATCATCATTTTTACATGAAAGTAGAAATAGAGGTATGCAAAAGAAAATCATATTTTTTTCCATGAAGTCTGGTCTTTATTCACCTCTTTGTTTTAAGCGATCATTCGGATATCTGCTTCCTCCACTCCGGATATTTTTTCAGCACTTTTGAAGGAGCATTGGTGTACCAGCTATAGCCGTTTCTACGTTCATAGCCTATTTCTGCCAATGAACTTTTTTTGATCCCGTCCCGGTCAGAGAAGATGGGTTTTTCTGTTTCAAGATCATAAAAGCGTGCCCATAGTGGAGAGGCAGCAGGATCAGAAACTACCACTCTGTTTTTGTTTCCGTCTCCGTCGATTTCTGTTTCTAGTTTGATTCCCTCGATTTTGTGGGTTTCAAACCAGTGGACAGCACCCTCTACGGAGGCTATGACTTCCTCTGAAGGATCTTCGAGCTCCATCAGCAACTGGACTATATTCACAGACTCCGCTCCACTGAAAGAAGCAAGTTCATAAGAGCGGGCTTTTGCAGGAGCAAGTGTATTTGCGTCATGCTGGGCACACCAGACGGTAGGAGTGCCATCTACGATGATTTGCGTTTTAAGGATACAGGCTATCCCTGCATCAAATGATTTTTTGGCTTTTGTTTTCAGCTCTGGAGACAGATTCAAAGCTGAAAAAGCTTTGTCTTCTGAAAAAATCTCTCTCAGAAACTTCATGGTGTTCACCATAGCGTTATCATTGTAGGTGATGTGGGCAGAGTAGGATACAGATCCTGTGCGTGGGGGATAGAATTGGGGCCATCCGCCATTCTCGTACTGGGAGATAAAGATGTAATCCAAACCTTTCTCAAAAGCCTCCTTATATCGGGAATCAGGAATATGTGCATGTACTTTTGCCAGAAATCTCAATTCTGTGATGGTGGCATCATTGTCAAAAGTTGCCCCATATTCTGATTTTGAGGCTATGATTTTTGCTTTTTCTACTTCGGAAAAAGGCTGATGGTAGGGCTTGTTTTTCTCCCATCCTCCAATATCCCTTTGAGCTAACAAGACATTCTCAGCCACTGCCTTTGCTTCTTCTGAGCCGTACCAGTTTTCGGGCATTTTGGTCGCTACATCCTTCCAACTCATGCTGAGATATCCGGTTTCTTGGGCTAGAGCGGTTGAAATGGTGAGTAGTAAAAATAGTAGAATAAAGTGGTTGGTCTTCATGGGGCTAGGTTGATGTAAGAAATGTATTATTTATTTTCCTTCAATAATTATTCTACGATAGCTAGTGAGGTTTGGAGAACCATTGTCTGTCACTTCGCAGATTACATGGATAGTTTTGCCGGAGATATCTCTTGGGAGAGTTAATTTTATGGAGTCTGAATTGTCCTTAGGGATATCAAAATCACCTTCATAAGTACCCGCTTCTGGAATAATCCACCACTTAAAACTCAGCTCATCCCCCTCTGGATCGTAAGATTTAGAAGCGTCGAGAAGGATGTTTTGGCGTTTTTTTGCCTTTACTTTGAGCAGTTCAATACCCTCATTTTTATTTATTATCACTATGGGATTGCGATTGCCTTTACCTTCGTTTGCCCAGTCCATTCTTGCTGCAAAATCATTGAAAGTGGCAGGATAGAAGTAGGCGGAATATTCTCTGGATTTTTCCTTTACAGGCGAGTGATGGTTGTTATAAGCTATGGTTTTCTTGTCGTCGGTGATACCTTTTGTGAAATATCCGCCCCAACCAACTTGTCCCGGTACCATTGGATCATTGAGCCCATTGGGCATAAGGTGTAAAAATGCAGGGGTATCGCCTTCCACTCCAAATTTATATTTGGGATACACATTGCCTAGATTTCCATGGGTTTGGATCTGGTTGGCATATTTCTCCCAATTACTTTTCCCTGCACCATTTTGGTATAACCAAGCTACTTCGTCCCAGATAAAAAGTAGATCATCCGCAAACTCTTTTCTCATCCATTGATGGGAGCTAATTGAATACTCAGTTTTCTGATCCCTGTCCTGATCTGTGATGGTATAAGTTGGGAGTTTGTGAAGGAATTTCTTTACTTCTGCTTCATTTCTATTCTGCTGAACCTGCCATATCGCCTGGGCCAGCGTATTGGCACCTCCCCAAACAGTAATCCATACAGGCCTGTCATCTTTCTCATCCGCAAGTTTGACGATCAAGTCACTTCCAGGTGAGTTGTTTCCCTCACCTATGAATTCATAACCCCGGTTTTTGCTTCCAAACACCGTGATATTTCGCAAGTATTCCGGGCTTGGCCAATAACCGATATGCTGTTGGGATTCATCAGCATGAAATTCTTTTTGAGCAGACCGTTTAAGGAGATTTGGGAGGTCTTTTTCGTAGGCATCAATAGCGTCGTGGATCAAACCCATGAAATCCTCACGGGTTTTGTCCAAGCTCCAGCCAGTAGTGAAGATCAGCCCTTCTATTTCATACAAATCCGCATGAACAAGCAGTCTCACAAGCGATTCACTATCATCTGTTTCCCAGGTAGAAACGTCCGTTAAAACGACTAATCGGGGTTTTAGCTCGGATTTGTTTTTGTTTTGTTGGGCAAAAAGGGTGGAGGACAAAATTAAAAGAATGGATAGGAATTTGATTTTCATAAATGGTTATAAGGATTTTTGGGCATAATGATTTAGGTACTGGTAAATTTATTCTCGTATTTATGGATAAACTACCTATATTTTGTTATAAACATATCGAATTCCCAGATGGTAAATACTTTTGATGAAAGTAGAAACGAGTTTAAACCCTATGGTTTGACATGTGAGCTATGGTCACCAAGCCTGATGAAAAGGCCAGATCGTCATAATGAGATTGAAATAAACTATTTTCCGGAGGCAGGGATCACTTATCTTTTTCAAGGTAGAAAGGTTATCGCTCCTCCGCAAAAATTAACGGTATTCTGGGGACTTGTTCCCCACCAGATAATTGATTTCAAAAACGCCAGCCCTTACTATGTCTGTACAGTTCCGTTCTCAGTCTTTTTAGAATGGCAACTTTCCACTTCGTTTGTAGATCGCTTATTGAAAGGAGAGGTGCTTTTCGAAGCTTCGGAAGATCATTCGGGATACGATGAATTTCTTTTAAAAAACTGGCTGAAAGACATTAATGGGAAAGGTTCCATTGGAGTTGCATTGCTTGAAATACATGCACGATTGAGCAGAATGTCAATCGGGAATTTATCTATTGAAAGGAATGACCATGTGGGCCTACAAGCCAATGAAATAAGCCATGTGGAGCGAATCGCTATATTCATTGCCCAGAATTATTCGAGCCCTATCAAAGTTTCTGATATTGGCCAAGCTGTTGGCTTGCATCCAGATCATGCGAACACTATTTTCAAGAGGACTTTTGGAAGTACACTAAGCGAGTATATTACTGAAGAGAGAATCTCTCATGCCCAGCGGAAATTGGTTACCACACACAAGAGCATCACAAACATCATTTTCGATTGTGGATTTAATTCTATAAGCCGCTTTAATGCTGCTTTTCTGAAAATCAATGGATGTACTCCCAGAGAGTATCGGAAAAGGTATAGGTAAAAAATGTCTGACATTTCTGCCAGACATTTTTTATACTGTAAAGTTGACGGGTTACTTCCAGAAGTCGGCATTGTCTATCCCTGCATCCTTCGCTACAAACACAGGGTCTTTGCCCTCTTTTTTCTGTTTTTTGTAATCAGCCAAAGCTCTGAAAGCCGGCTTACGAAGAAGGATGATTGCTATAATATTCAGCCAAGCCATCAGTCCTACGCCGATATCACCCATGGTCCAGGCCATCTCGGCTGTCTTGATCGTGCCATAAAAGGTAGCACCCAAAATAGCACATCTCAGCACCCATATTCCCCATTTGTTGTTTGTCTTTCGGATCAGGTAGCTCAAGTTGGTCTCTGCGATGTAGTAGTAGGCCATGATTGTGGTGAAAGCAAAAAACAACAAAGCCACTGCCACAAAGCCAGCTCCAAGTCTAGGGAACTGAGAAGCTATAGCGAATTGGGTGTATTCAGGGCCATATGCAACACCGGGTAGGTTTTCAACTAGAAAGCCTCCTTCAGGGTTAATTACATTGAACTGTCCGGTGAATAAAATCATCAGTGCTGTGGAGGTGCAGACGAAAAGCGTATCCACGTATACTGAAAAGGACTGTACCAAGCCCTGTTTCACAGGGTGACTTACTTCTGCTGCCGCAGCTGCATGAGGAGCTGTTCCCTGTCCAGCTTCATTTGAGTAGATGCCTCGTTTCACCCCCCAGGCTATAGCCATTCCGAAAACACCGCTAAAAGCGGCTTCTATGTTGAAGGCGGACTTGAAGATTAAAGCAAAAATCGCAGGTACTTCTGTGATGTTGATCGTGATGATGATCACGGCCATCAAGATATAAGCGCCAGCCATAAAGGGAATAACTACCTCAGCAACTTTACTGATTCTTTTTACTCCGCCTAAGATGATCAATGCCATCAATGAGGTGATAGTGATACCAGTCCACATCACAGGAATTTTAAAGGCATTGGCCATACTCAAGGCAATACTATTGCTTTGTACGCCTGGCATAAATATGGCTGTGGCCAATATGGTAGCAAATGCGAAGAGCATGGCATACCATTTTTTACCGATTCCCTTCTCAATGTAGTAGGCAGGCCCTCCGCGATATTCTCCATCATTTACCTCTTTATAAATTTGTCCTAAGGTGGATTCTACAAATGCTGATGAGGCTCCTAAAAAAGCAATCACCCACATCCAGAAAATAGCTCCAGGGCCTCCCATGGCAATAGCAGTGGCTACTCCAGCGATATTTCCCGTTCCCACTCTTCCTGAGATGGCTATCGCAAAGGCCTGAAAGGATGATACTCCCTCCTTAGATGATTCACCTTTAAACAGGAGCTGAACCATTTCTTTAAGGTAAGTCACCTGAAGGAATTTGGTGGCAAAAGAGAAATATACCCCCGCTGCAAGACAAAGGAAGATCAGTGCATTACTCCAGACTACCGCGTTGATAGCTTCTACTATTTCTTTCATATGATTATAATTTGTCTTTTGAAGGCCAAATAGCCTGTCCCGTCCGCCGCGGCGGATCGGGAGAATCTCGCATGCATTATAATTATCCAAGTGTGTGACTCTTGAGTCATGCTCGATTTCTTGTGTTTGTAATTTGATTTTTAATGGTCACATGCCCGCCTGTCGTCGGACAGGGAACCTCGCAGGATGAATAGTCATCCCTCTGTGTGTCGTTTTTGACATGTCTGCCTGTCCGGTAGGCAGGTTCGATTTCATAGTTGGATTTTAAAACTTAGAATTCTTGTGATTAAGTGAAATTTGGGTTCATAAAGAACCCGAAGAAAGTAAAAAATCTGCGATTATAGCAGAATATTCATTTAAAATGAGTGTATTTTCTTACCAGTGGCATTCGAAAATTGGGCAATCTTGAAAAATGCTTACCTATTATTGAGATTGTCAAACTCTTGGTTTCCCATGTCCCCAACTTTTATTAAGTAAATTCTATCAATTCAAATCTATTGCCCCAGGGATCTCTGAAAAAACAACGCTTACGGCCTTCAATCAAAGAGGAGAAACTGACTTCGATATTGATACTTTGTAGGAAAGTGATTGCTCCTTCTAAATTATTAACGACAAGTGCTGGATGCCGGGCAGAGTTGTCCTGATGTACATCTTCCTCACGGATATGCAGCTCCACGTCACCCATCTTTATCCAAATCGCTCCATTAGGGTGATTGCCTGGGATTTCATCCAGTAGAAGCTTTTTGGTATAAAAGTCTTTCACTTCTTCCCGCGTGTTGGGAGGAATTGTGATAAGTACATGGTCCAAACGGCAGATATCAAGCATGGTGGTTTTTAAGATTGAGAAATCGAATCTCAGGTAAAAATATGCTAAAAGTGTTAAAGATAAAGTGATCGCCTGCTTGTTATTTCCCAATCTGCCTCCTCAGATTGTGTAATTTTTGACTCTTATTTTGATACCCTTCAGGTTTACGATCCTTGTTTATTGCCAATAATGAGGCTTTTTTAGTTTGGTAGATTTTTTGGGTACTAAGTAGAAAACACGTAGCTATTCACCACCTTAATGTTGTACACCAATGAAACTTAACCCTCTCCCAGAAAGTGCCTCCACATCTCAGGATAATTTAATTGAAGAGAAAATTGTATGGCTTCCTATCAGGAACAAAAAGCAGGTGAATAATGAAATAGATAAACTTAAAATTTCTGGGATCAGGAAATTAAAAGTAGGTGTCGATTGCATGGAATTTAACACCAAAAAAGGGATTAAAGGGTATGATTGGTTGATTCCAGTATTAGCTGAGAGCTTTGATTTAGAACTCTGCTTTGATAATTTTCCCAAAAAAACCTTACGGAGAAGAACACCAAAATGCTTGCTGCCGGAAATAGTAGAACATTTCATTTTCTGCCATGGCGACCATTTCGATAGTATTCAATTATGTCGCCAATCGTTAGATAGGGGTAAGCATTCAGATGAAGAGAATATATTTGCTGAGGCTATAGTTTTTGCAGCAACGTGGGCTAAGTATTTAGGCAAAAAGGTATGCTTGGGTAAGATCCAGGCAGCAGATTTTGAATGGGTTTCTAAGTTGATTTCAACCCGTTTTTTTTCTCACATAGATTCTATCGTAATTGACAAAGAAGGAGGGGGAGAAAAGAGTAGCGGCACAAAATTTTATGAGCGGGCATTACGCAGTCTTTTTCTGGCAAAAGGGGTGGATACAAAAATCCGCTATTCCCAGCTCACTTCTAACGATTTAGCGCTATCTCCCCGAGGGATCGCCTGTTGATTGTAGAGTTATTGAATTTACTTTAACTTGATATACATTAACCTAAAAAACAAGGATATGAACCATGAAAAGCACGATAAGATATCTGGACTCAGAAGAGTGGCGGATTTCTCTGAAGGTCTGACTTCACTCATCGCAGGGTCTTATGTATTGACATTAGCTGTGACTAAGCGCAATATAGCCCTCAGAATAGCCTTAGGGATCACAGCGGGTTACCTGATCCTCAGAAGTGGGGGGAAATTGCATTCAGGCTCTATGGAGGATGAATCTTTCTAATGCCATCGAGAGAAAGTCCCCGGAAGAATGATAAAAAGGGATTGGGCGAAGTAAGAATGTTTTAATGGAGAATAAAAATCCCATTACGGGGACTGGATTATTGTTTCCAGGGTTTTACAGCCAATTACTTTACCCTAATTTGCATTGTGTGTAGTAAGCATTAGCCACTAAGATGTGGAATTTTAATGCATACTATGGCTTGTTGAGACAATAAGTGTGTATTGCTGCTTGATCTAACCTCTCCCTCCAAAAATAGCAGATCCTATCCTTACCATGGTGCTTCCTTCCTCTTGGGCGATCAGGTAATCCCCACTCATGCCCATGGATATGTCCTGCATTTGCACAAATTCGGGAAGATGACGCTTTTTGATATCCTCAAAAAGATTTTTTAATGTACTGAATTCATTTCTTACCTGCTCTGAGTTGTCGGTAAAAGTAGCCATTCCCATTACCCCCTGGATTCGGACATGGCTCAGCTGGAGAAAATCAGGATCGGCAAACATCCCGTCCAGTTCATATTCGTCGAACCCAAATTTAGTTTCCTCTTGGGCTATGTGGATTTGGAGTAAAACAGAAATTGTCCGGCCAGTTTTTTTTCCCTGCTTATTGATTTCCCGAAGTAATTTGAAAGAATCTACCCCATGGATCAGATGGATGAAGGGGGCTATGTATTTGACCTTGTTGCTTTGCAAATGTCCTATCATGTGCCAGCGGACATCGTCGGGCATTTCAGGATGCTTAGCCTGAAGTTCCTGTACCTTATTCTCACCAAAATCACGGATTCCCGCAGCATAAGCCTCTTTTAAATCAGTTAGCGGCTTCGTTTTACTGACGGCGATTAGCTGGCAATGTGGATTTATGAACGTTTTTTTTATCGCTTCTAGGTTGGCTTTGATATCCATTTTCTATTTTTATGCTTTACTTTTTTACAAAAGGCCCAAAACAAAGATATGGCGATCATCAGTACTTTGCTAAAAAAAGGCATACGCCTGAGAGAGAGTTTAGAACAGGAGTATTCACATCCATTGGAGCTTCAGCGTCAGGAATTAAAGAAATTACTGATTCATGCAGCTGATACTGAGATAGGCAGGAAGTATGACTTTTCAAAAATCCTGAATGGCTTTCGCTGGGGGGAGAACGAGTTTTATGAGCGGTTCAAGTCCCAAGTGCCCATCTATGATTACAACCGTATCCATGACGAATGGTGGTATAAATTACTCGAAGGAAAACCCAATATCACCTGGCCTGGTCCGGTACGTCATTTCGCCCTTAGCAGTGGTACTTCCGGAGCTACTTCAAAGTTTATCCCAATTACCAAGGATATGGTCAAAGCCATCCGAAGAACTGGAGTGCGGCAGATCCTTTCCTTATCAAAATATGATTTGCCTGCTTCCTTATTGACCAAAGGGATCCTGATGTTGGGCGGGAGTACTGATCTTGAGTTTAACGGCACCTATTTCTCTGGTGACCTCAGCGGGATTACCACAGGTAGGTTGCCTATTTGGTTTCAGCGGTTTTACAAACCAGGAAAAAAAATATCCAGGAGCAAAAACTGGGGAGATAAACTGGATCAGATTGTGGAAAAGGCCAAATCTTGGGATATAGGCATTATTGTGGGTGTGCCCGCATGGCTACAGATCTTGATCGAGAAAATCATCGAGCGATATCAGGTTGACACTATCCATGATATTTGGCCCAACCTGCAGATTTTTGTCCATGGGGGAGTGTCTTTTGAACCTTATAAGAAGGGCTTTGAGAAACTGTTGGGCAAACCCCTGTTATACTTGGAGACCTATCTAGCCTCTGAAGGTTTCCTGGCCTTTCAGGCTTTACCCAACCGGAAATCCATGCGCCTTGTGCTGAACAATGGGATTTTTCATGAATTCGTACCTTTTGATGACCAGAATTTTGATGAGGAAGGAAATATCCGACAGGATGCCTTGACACTGAAAATAGATGAGATAGAAGAAGGGAAAGCTTACGCCCTACTGATCAGTACCTGTGCAGGGGCATGGCGTTACCTGATCGGTGATGTGGTGAAGTTTGTGTCTAAGGAGGAATCCGAGATTATAATCACGGGAAGGACCAAAAGTTTTCTGAGCCTTTGTGGAGAGCATCTTTCTGTGGACAACATGAACAAGGCTATAGAGTTGACCGCTGAAGAGCTGGACATGAATATCCGGGAGTTTACCGTATTGGGTGTGCCGCATGGGAGCCTATTTGCCCATCACTGGTTTATAGGCAGTGCGACGGAAGTTTCTTCCAGGAAGCTACGAAAAACACTAGATCTACATCTCAAAGCACTTAATGATGATTATGCCGTAGAGAGAAACCATGCTTTAAAGCAAATAAAGGTGACCGTATTACCATCTTCCCTGTTTTATGAATGGATGAAGGAACAGGGCAAAGAAGGAGGGCAGCACAAGTTTCCCAGAGTACTGAAAGGTGATAAAGCAGCGAAATGGTTGGATTTTCTGGCTAAAAAAGAAGAAAAATTGTGAGAGAAGCCCTTGTGGAAGGTGTGAGCATGGGACTGTTATTATCTGCCATGATCGGCCCTGTGTTTTTCACACTTATCCAAAGTAGTTTGGAAAAGGGCTTCCGCTATGCTGCAGTAGTAGCTTTAGGGATTTTGAGCAGTGATGCCATTTATGTGTTGTTGACTTTTTTTGGAATTAAATTCCTGGCTGAAGCCACTTACTTTGAAGAGGTATTGGGGTATGTAGGAGGGGCTATTTTGATTGGTTTTGGCATCAGTTATTTGCTTAAGAGGAAGTTGGATAAGCCTATTGACATCCAAGACAAAAAGAGCAGGCCAAAAAAAAGGAGTGCATTTCTCAAAGGGTTCAGTATCAATGGTATTAATCCTTTTGTGTTGCTGTTCTGGATCTCTATTGCCAGCTTGGTCCATCTCAAGACGGGTTTCGGGAGGGCGGATTTTTGGCTTTATTATTCAAGCATCCTACTGACCGTATTTAGTATAGATCTGTTCAAAGCATTTATAGCCAAAAAGCTATCACGATATGTAACTGTACAGTTTATGTTTTGGTTAAATAAGGCAGTTGGGATTGCCATGATCGGTTTTGGTTTCCGTCTGCTTTTATTTGCAATGGGATAGAGTAGCAGTAGCGTTGTAATTACACATCCTTACATCAGAAATTACCGACAGAGGAGAAAGGAAGCTCCATTTTTTAAAACCGTGAATGATTTTTCAATACTCGCCTTTGGTAAAGCAGCCAGTTCTGTGGAGTGCAAGAAGTACTGACATATCATAAAAAAGACCCTCAGAAAATGAATGCTGAAGGTCTTTTTGCATTTTGGTCACATCCATATAATGCAGATGCGTATAAGCTGATTAGTCAGCCAGGTATTTTATCACAGGCGTATAGTCCATGTTAAATGCTTCCGCTACTGCCTGATAAACTATGTCTCCATTGATGATGTTTAGTCCAGGCACTAGGTCAGGATTTTCCTGTGCTGCTTTTTTCCAGCCCTTATCTGCCAATTGGATAGCATAAGGAAGAGTGGCATTGGTCAATGCCAACGTGGAAGTATAAGGTACAGCACCAGGCATATTGGCTACACAATAGTGTACCACGTCATCGATGATGTAAGTAGGATCTTGGTGAGTGGTAGGTTTACAAGTCTCTATACATCCACCTTGATCCACTGCCACGTCCACCAATACAGTTCCCGGTTGCATTTCTTTTAGCATATCACGGGTGATCAGGTGAGGAGCCTTGGCACCAGGGATCAATACCGCTCCGATAATCAGATCATGGTTAGTGATCATTTTACGTACATTGAACTCGTTGGACATCATCGTCTTCACATTGGCGGGCATTACGTCTGCCAGGTATCTCATTCTAGGTAGAGAGACATCCATAATAGTCACGTCTGCTCCAAGTCCGGCGGCCATCCAGGCTGCCTGGGTTCCTACTATACCACCGCCAAGGATCAGTACTTTGGCAGGAAGTACACCGGGTACACCACCAAGAAGAATCCCTCTTCCCTTCAGTGGTTTCTCCAAATAATTAGCCCCTTTTTGCACCGCCATTCTCCCGGCTACTTCAGACATGGGCACCAGTAAAGGAAGACTTCTGTCCGGTTTTTCTACAGTCTCGTAAGCAAGACAGATCGAATTACTGGCAACCATTGCTTTGGTCAATGGCTCATAAGAAGCAAAGTGAAAATAGGTGAACAGCAGTTGGTTTTCTTTGATCAGTTTGTACTCCTGCTCTATCGGTTCTTTTACTTTCATAATCATTTCAGCGATCTCGTAAGTCGCCTCAATAGTAGGAAGAATTGTGGCACCGGCATCTACGTAAGTTTCATCCGGAAATCCGCTTCCTTCACCGGCAGTGTGCTGCACGTAAACGGAATGTCCTCTTTTTACCAATTCTTTTGCACCGGCAGGAGTGAGAGCTACACGGTTTTCGTTGTTTTTGATTTCCTTCGGAACACCTATAATCATGACTTGTATATGGGTTTAGTAAACTTGCGGACAAATATAGCATGTGGGAAGGTATCGATTAGCAAAACAGCGAATAGTATTTGGTATGCTTTGGAAAAAAGTTAAAATTCAGAATTAAATTCTGTATAAGTTTGTAAAAATATTTTAAATTTTAAAATATGGGTTTTAAGCACTGATAATTTTGGTTGAGTGTTTTGACTTTATTATCGGTTTAAATCAGTGATATTTTAAAGTAATTCAGCCTTAAATTTTTTTAATTAATTTATAATCAAAATTTAATTTTGTTTAATGTATTTAATAATGGGGTTTTCGGAATTTTTGATTGATAAATAATAATGCTGAAATTTGTATAGAAATTGGATTTGGCTATTTTTGAATGATTCAAAAAATCATCAAAACAAAACCCAAATAACTTTAGTAAATTAACCTTTATGTCAGAAGTTCAATCAGTACCTAAAACCCTGAATTTGCCAGACCTTTCTAAAGAAGCTGTTCTCGATGATTTTCGGGTCGCCATGATAAGCAGGCACGCTTCTCTTGTGGGTAGGAAGGAGGTTTTTATGGGTAAAGCCAAATTCGGGATTTTTGGAGACGGAAAGGAAATCGCACAGATAGCAATGGCCAGGGCTTTTCAACTGGGGGATTTTCGCTCAGGATATTACAGGGACCAGACATTTATGTTTGCTATCGGGGAGCTGTCCGTGCAGCAGTATTTTTCCCAACTTTACGCACATACCAGTGTGGAAGCGGAGCCTGCAAGTGCCGGACGCCTGATGAATGGCCACTTTGCCACGCGGTCTCTCCATGAGGATGGGAGCTGGAAGGATCTGACTAAAATGTATAATTCCGCAGCGGATATATCGCCTACTGCGGCTCAGGTGCCTAAGCTTTTGGGATTGGCCTATGCCTCTAAGCTTTTTAGGGAAAACAAAGGACTGAAGGGGTTGACCAAATTTTCAGTAAATGGAAATGAAGTCGCCTGGGGTACTATCGGAAATGCCTCTACTTCAGAGGGGATGTTTTTTGAAACCATAAATGCGGCCGGCGTGATGCAGGTGCCTATGGTGATTTCAGTTTGGGACGATGGCTATGGGATTTCTGTGCCAAATGAGTTTCATACCACCAAGAGTAGTATTTCTGAAGTATTGGCTGGTTTCAAAAGGACAGATACTGAGAAAGGGATAGAGATCATCCGTGTAAATGGCTGGGATTATGAAGCCTTGATGCATGCTTATGTAGAGGCTGGAGATCTGGCCAGAACCTCACATGTACCGGTATTGATCCATGTCCTTGAAATGACACAGCCCCAGGGGCATTCTACATCTGGCTCACATGAGCGGTATAAGGATGCCAAGCGTCTTCAGTGGGAGAAAGAATGGGATTGTCTAGCCAAGTTTAGGGAGTATATCCTAAGTAATGAGCTTGCCAATGCTGATACACTGGATAAAATAGAAGCAGAGGCCAAGGCTCAGGTGAGGAAAGAGAAGGAAGCCGCCTGGTCAATGTTTTCGAGTGAAATCAAAAAAGAACTGAATGAAGCAGTGGCACTTTTGAGAGACGCCGCACAACATAGTACCCGAAAGGTAATCATCAACCAGCTCGCAGAGGAATTGTCCAAGACCATAAACCCTATCCGGAAAGATGTGGTTCTTGCGGTGCGTAAGGCACTTTTGTTGTTGAGATTTGACTCCGCTAAAGTAAAAGAAAGCTTAAAAGCCTGGTATGATAAACAGTCAGAGCTAAATGTGGACAGATATAACAGTCATCTCTACAGTCACTCACAGTGGAGTGTATTGAATGTGAAGGAGGTACCTGCGGTCTATTCTGAAAAATCACCTCTGGTAGATGGAAGGGAGATTTTGCAATCTTATTTTGATTATACACTTGCCAATGATCCGCGGTTCTTCACCTTCGGTGAGGATGTGGGGAAAATAGGTGATGTGAACCAGGCTTTTGCAGGATTGCAGGCAAAGCATGGTGAGCTGAGGGTAAGTGATACAGGGATCAGAGAATGTACCATCATAGGTCAGGGAATTGGTACCGCCCTCCGGGGATTGAGACCTCTGGCTGAGATACAATACCTTGATTATTTATTGTATGGTTTGCAGATGCTTTCGGATGACGTGGCTTGTCTTCACTACCGTACCAAAGGAGGGCAGAAAGCGCCATTGATTGTGCGCACTCGGGGCCATCGCTTGGAAGGGGTGTGGCATTCCGGTTCTCCTATGGGAATGATTCTCTCAAGTCTTCGGGGCATGGTAGTATGTGTGCCTAGGGATATGACCCAAGCTGCGGGCATGTACAATGCCTTATTGAAATCTGATGAGCCCGCCATTGTCATCGAATGCCTGAACGGCTATAGGCTAAAAGAAAAAATGCCGGAGAATCTGGGTGAATATACTGTGGCACTGGGTAAACCCGAAATTCTAAGAGAGGGGAAAGACCTGACCATAGTTACTTATGGCTCCATGTGCAAAATAGTGATGGAATCAGCAAAAGAACTTGCTGAAATCGGTATAGAAATAGAAGTGCTGGATGTGCAGACACTGTTGCCGTTTGATGTACACGGGATCATAGGGCAGTCCATCAAAAAGACCAACCGGGTGATCTTTGCGGATGAGGATGTGCCTGGGGCAGGATCAGCCTTTATGATGCAGCAGGTGATTGAAGAGCAGGATATGTTCAGGTATCTGGATTCTGAGCCTCAGACTATTTCTGCCAAAGCCCACAGACCGGCGTATTCCTCTGATGGAGACTATTTTTCCAAACCAAGTGTAGAAGATGTGGTAGAGAAAGTGTATGCCATGATGAGTGAGGTAAATCCCAAGAAATATCCGG
>CBFGUY010000068.1:0-19970 GCA_965651895.1 uncultured Algoriphagus sp.
CACAGGGCCTTTACCAAAACTCTGGTGATTCAACTGAAGGGAGTAATTGAAATCGGAAATTTCCGTCCCCATATATCTTGCCTCCAAAAGCGGGGAGGCAAAATTGCCGTAACCAGCCCTGATATATCCTGGATATAAATCGAGCCGCTCAGGTGTATAGACCTTTTGTGATGGCTCAGCTTTCAGATCCAGCGGTTTGATGTTCAAAGGATAACTCGACACCATATAGGTATATTCGTTCAGTCCTGAAGGCTTTGGCAGCACCGGAAGCTTCTCGTACATTCTTGGCTGTACGGGAACTGTAAGCACACGGTCCTTTCGGATGACAAACTCCTGATCGGTCACAGCCCCCCTCCCTTGGGTCTGGGCCATAGCCCATCCGGATGTCAAACCGATAATCCCTGTCAAAAGGATAGTTTTCGCTAGCTTCATCATGGTTTAGTTAAGGGTTTGAAGTTTGGATTGAGCCATTTCTTTTATTTCAGTATTGGTAGAGTTCTCCACGATAGATTCCAGCGTGGCTTTTGCCTGAAACTCCTCCCCACTTTTCACATAATTGTCAGCCAAAAGCAAAAATATCCTACCATACCAATAATCATAATTCACAAATGGGCCTGATTGGTCGAAGATCAATTCATTCGACTGTTGTATTTCCCCCTTTTCTTGTAACGCGGACGCAAGCAAATAAAGCCCCTCCGCCCCCTGCACTGTCTTATAATCCGCCACCAAAGCCGTCAAAGTCAATTCAGCCTGCCCCTTTTGATTCAGTGCATTTTGGGATTTGGCTTTGATCAACAAGGCTTTCGGAGAGGATTCAGGAATCACTCCGTCCAACGTTGACATTCGCTCGGCCTGGGTGATTGCCTGCTGATAGTTTTTTGTTTCAAAATTTGCAGTCATCAACCCCTGTACAGCCTCAGCTTCCTCAGGTTTGCTTCTGGCGTTTTGCACAGAAGTCTCCAGGTAAGGAATGGCTTGCGCAAAATTCCCTCGTTCCAATTCTATAACACCTATCTTCTGCATTGCCCGGATTCTTTGGGGAGAAGCCGGCTCTCTTTCCAAGGTTCTAAATTGGGCTAGTGCTTTCTCGGTATCCCCCATCTGCAGGTAACTGTCTCCAAGAAAGTAAAGCGCATCTATACGCTGTGCTGACTGCGGATAATTCTTCAGATAACTTTCGAAGCTTCGTGTAGCCTGTGCGAAGTTTTTGTCAAGATATGTGCTTTTCGCAGCTTCAAATTCCAAAGACTGTACACTTCCATCGCTCGGATTTGCACCTTTGTATTGGCTCAGATAATCAGAAAACTCTCCTGATCTACCCTGCAGTGCCAAGGTTTCCTGAAGCCCTTTGAGCGCTGTTTCCGCATTTTCTGAATTGGGATGACTATTTAATAGTGTACTGTAGTCTTTTACCGTCTGATCGTAATTCTGAAGGGAGAAATTTGCCACGGCTCTTCCTTCCAAAGCATACGGAACAAATGGACTGTTGGGTCTTGTGCTCAATAGGTCAGAGAAAGATACAGAGGCAGCCTGATAGCTGCTTTCTTCCATATAAATCTGCCCACGCTGGAAAAGAGCATCTTCTAAATACAGGCTATTTGGGTATCTGGAAATCAACACGTCAAGCTGACCTAAGGCCTCCTGATTTCTGGACTGGAAATTCTGTACTACAGCCAATCTGTAATAGGCATAATCCACTCCGGAATTCCCCTCATTGATTGCTTTCTGGAAAATAGCAGCTGCCTCATTGAATCTCTTCTGGACATAATAACAATCGCCCAGTCTCAATACCGCATCATCGTATTGCTGTTTATTGGCAATAATCTGTCTGCTTTCAGTGAACTTCCTAAACTGCTCCTCAGCTTTAGCATATTGCTGGGAATTGAAATATGCATAGCCAAGACCATAATACGTTTTGGCTACCGTTCCATTCGCTCCGGAAGGGCGATTGCTCAGTACAGTCTCGTAAGCTTTGATGGCCTGCGGCAAATTACTTGCGGCTGAATTGATTTCCCCTTTCCAAAAATGTGAATCCAATACCAGGCTTCTGTCCACGGGGAACTTCAGCGATTTATCCAAATATGCCAAAGCAGGATTGAATTTTTGATCTCTGTAATAAGCCATGGCTTGATAGAAAGCCACTTTCTGGTAAGCTTCCTGAATTCTTGGTGATTTATTGGAGATCTTATC
Organism: uncultured Algoriphagus sp.; assembly: GCA_965651895.1. GTDB lineage: Bacteria > Bacteroidota > Bacteroidia > Cytophagales > Cyclobacteriaceae > Algoriphagus. Next base: position 2,191 of record CBFGUY010000068.1, read on the forward strand.
CATCTGCTCTATGGCCCTCAGGTAATCGTTGGTGTTTACCAATGCTTCAGAAAGCAGCCCTTCAGCTTCAGCACGGAATTTCCCTGAAGGATACGCTTCTACATATTCATCCAAAGCTGTAATTGCTGACTGAAAGCTTCCTTTCTGCAGGTTTACTTTGGCATAATTGAAGATGGATTCCTCCTTGATAGCTGGATTGAAGTCAGATTTTGCTGCAGATTGAAAACTTGTGGATGCAAACTGATAGTTTTCCAACTTCAGGTATGCCTGAGCTAAATAATAACTGGAGGCCTGGCCTATCTCATCAGTAGATGAAGCTGATGCTTTCAGGTAATCGGTAGCCCGCTGATAGTTTTTGATTTCAAACTGGGATATCCCCGCTTTATAGATTTCCTCCCTACCGAGTTCCCCTTTGCGGGAATTGATGAACGCATCATAGTTTTCAGCTGCTTTCGCAAAGTTCTTCTTAGCGTAGTAAGCCTCTGCGAGATACAGATAGATTATCTCTTTTTTCTCCAGATTTTGCCCGTTGGTCAACTTCGGCTCCGCATAGCTGATCAACTGATCATGACTTCCCTGCTTATAATAAAGTGCGGCCAATAAATAGGGAACTTTATTGGCGTAATAAGCAGATTGGGAAGCTGTCTGAAGATCTGCTATTGCTTTGGAAGTGTTGCCGTTTTCCATAGCAATAAAACCACTGTAATAATAGGAATCGAAACTAGCCTGCTGGTTTAGTGCTTTTCCTGCGTCAAAATAAGGTGCTGCTTCAGCATATTGGTTCAACTGAAAATGTGAATACCCCTTTTTGAATAGCACTTCTGCCTGAGTTTCCAGAGGTAGTTTTTTCTCATCCACCAACTGATAGCTTTCTATCGCCTCAGAGAAATTTCTCTTAAAGAAGAAATGATCACCCAGGTATAATCCTGCTGTGGTCACAGAAGGATCATTTCCATGATCAAAAATATACTTTTTCATCAGGCCTGCTCCGTCTGGGCTTTCCAGCTTCAGCGCTGCCATAGCTCTGTTTAGCTCAGCTGTTTTAGCCTGGCCTGAGCTCATGGGCTTTTCCAAGAGCCGGGAGTGATCATAGATACTTGCAGAGAAGAGCTGCTTATCAAAAAGCTCCAGGTTGTGATCTAGCTTAGATTGCGAACTGGTCTGATAGAGGGTAGATTGGGAATACGCCTCCAAACTAAGTCCTAGGCTCGGCACGAGCAGACCCGCAAGGAGCACAAAGTGATGTTTCATAAAGTGGCTTAGGTAATCAGTGCAAAATCTTGTAAACAAGCTCTCGGAGGTTTTCAGCTTCGCTCATACTTCCGGAGTCAACTCCTTTGAAACGAAGATCAGCCTCTTTGATGTATGCGAACACATCAATTACCTTGCCCAAATTGTAGTTTCTGGACGCCACTAAATATTCTTTGACCACAAAGGGTGGTAGTCCTAAAAGGCTGGCAAGTTGCTGCTCGCCGGCTCCTGATTTCTTAGCCTGATGTATGAGCGCTATTCTCGTAAAATAATTGAACATCAGAGAAAACATAGGTATCACAGGATTGGCCTTAGGGTTTTGGATAAAGTAATGAATGATCTGATTGGCCTTCACTACATCCTTGAAACCTATGGCTTTTAAAAACTCAAAATTGTTATAGTCCTTATTGATCCCCACATATTTGGAGATATGCTCAGTGGTGATTTTCGTAGGCTCCCGGAAATTGATCAGCATTTTGCCAATTTCATTGGAAAGCACTTCCAGGTTATTGCCTATGGAATCTGCCAAAAGTTGGGCGGCACGGTTATCTATGGAATGCTCCGTCTCCTTGATAAACCCCTCTATCCAATCTGTCAGTTTATAATCCTTGACTTTTTCTGAGCGTACATAAACAGCCTTTTTATCCAGTTCCTTGTATAGTACACTTCTACCGTCCAGCTTTTTATACTTATGTGCGAAGACCAGAATCGTGCTAGGGAGGGGATTTTGCACATAGCTGACCAGCAACTTCTGGGAATCCTCCTTGCTCAGATCCGGCAAACTTTGGGCTTCTTTCACGATGACCACCTGCCGATCCGCCATCATAGGGAATTTCCTTGCATTGTTCAGGATCAATCCCACATTTGCATCCTTTCCGTAGAGCACAATCTGGTTAAATCCCCGCTCATGCTCTGCAATAGCATTCTTCTCTATAAAGTCGGTAATCTGATCAATAAAGTAGGGTTCTTCCCCATCCAAAAAGTAAATGGGGGCAAACTTTTTCGCTTTCAGGTCTTTAAGTACCGTTTGTGGATTTTGAGGCATTTCTCAGTCAATTCTTGGAAGCTTAAAGATAACATGTCGATCCGTTAGCTGGCAAAAACCCTGGAAAGATTCTTTGGTAAACTATTCTGGGATTAACTTTGTATTGGTAAAGTGGCTAGGTTGTGAAGTGGAAAGTTTGAAAGGTGGTGAGTTTCGAAAAAGTAAGCGGTAATAATCCGTGAATATTAAGTTTTCGTATCCAGACCCCGGCAGGCATCCAAAAGATTGATTAAGGACATATAAAATTTGCGCCCTCTGCGTATCACTCCATGCCCTCTGCGGTTAAAAAACAGAATTATGAGTTTAGAAAAAGGAATAGAACTATATAAGTCAGGAAAATTTGAAGAGGCTTTGCTAATCTTTGATGAATTGGTGAAAATCAGCCCAAACCAACCTCAGGTTCATCTCAGCCGTGGGCGGGTTCTTTCCCGATTAGGACGTACGGTAGAAGCATTGGTGGAATTTGACCTGATCACATCACTGGAACCGTACAATACGGATTTTATCTCTGACCGAGCTGTGGTTTTGCACCTGCTTAAGAGAAATGAGGAGGCTCTATCCGAGCTCGACCGGGCAGCGAATCTAGACCCCAAAAATCCCTATCGATACAGTAGCCGGGCATATCTGAAAGACAGAATCGGAGATTTGGAAGGGGCTATTGCTGATTATGAAAAAGCAATAGAATTGGATCCTGAGGACGCCGTATCCCATAATAATAAGGGGTTGGTGGAAGAAAAACTTGGATATCAGGACAGATCCAAGAAAAGTTTCGAAAAGGCAGATGGCCTGGTGGGTTACAAACCCACAGAGACTTCTAATCCAAGTCAAAAAACAGATAAGGAAAGTTCTGACCTTCCAAAAGTAGGTTCACAATCAAGTAAAAAAACTTTTGCCCCAGCTAAAAAGAAAGAACTGACTTTTAATCACTTTTTAAACACACTAGGTTCTGTCTTCAATAATGCACAAACCAGAAAAGAATTCACTGATTATTTAAAGGGTGTTTTTGGCGGAAAAAAGAGTGAGTAAGAACTTAAGAAATTAAAGTTTATAGAATGTTTATTGGTCTTGGGCAGTAAAAAGCCCGCCAGGCTAATAATCCTTGAACCAATTAAACCTCAGATTTGAAATGAGAAATGATCTGGTCGAAAAATAGCTATGCAAGCTATGATTCTATGTGGTGAAAATATATAACCATATAGTCACATAGGAAAAAATAGAAGCTCGTTCATTCATCCGCAGTTATCCTTTCTATTTTCGGCTTTGATTTCTTTGTTGCTTTATGGTAAAAAAACTACCCTACCCTTAGAAAGACTTAATCACCCACAAAGGTTTATTGATGAAATAAGTCATTTTTTTTGAGAGGTTTTTTGAAAATATCTGATCAAAAAAGCTCTTTTTTTCGCTCAAGGTAACCAAGATGTCACCCTTGGCAGTCTGCAGGTAATTCTCCAGCCCCAACGCCACCTCATCCTTATAGGATTTCAGGACATAATTAACTTTATCATATTTCACAAACGGCTTGATTTCCTCTATCATAGTCATGTGAAGAGATTTATCAAGTGCTTTGTTCGTGGAGCTCACATGCACCAGATCAATCTCAGAATCAAAGAACCTAGCGACTTCTACGATCTTCTGGATAGCCACCTTATCCTCTTCCAGGTAATCACTGGCATACACAAGCTTACGGGGAGCTCTGAAATATACTTTTCTAGGAACCACCAGAATATCCCGATCCGATTTCTCTACTAATCTACTGGCCCGGGAACCAATCATATTTTCCCTGAAATCATTTACCCCCTCTGTACCTACCACTAATAAATCGGCATCAATTTCAGCAGCGAAATCCAAGGTCTGCTTCACAATACTCCCCTCTTTCACTACAGTAGAACAGGTTTTAAGGCCGTTACTAATTCCTTCCCCGAGTACTGCTTCCTGTAGATTTTTTAATTTTTCCATTACAAAATCCATCTGATGCTTGCCTGAAATATCCTGAGGAGACAATTTCTCATAATCCTCTCTATTCAGTACATGAAAAAGGACTAAATCAGCATGGTATTTTTCGCCCAATTTGGTAGCATATTCTATTGCATTGAGAGAGCATTCTGAAAAATCGGTAGGGCACAAAATTTTGAATGTCTTTTCCATATCATTTAATATCCACGTTTTCGATCAACTACATTTATCAATTCTCTATGTTCTCTCATCCGCTTGATGTTTTCTATCACCTGCGGCGCCGCAGCCTGAGGATTGGTCACACTGGCTATATGTGGAGTCATTGTGATCTTGTTGTTCTCCCAAAATGGATGGTCTTCCGGCACGGGCTCCTCTCTATACACATCCAGCATAGCTCCTGAAAGATAACCCTTTTCCAAGGCCATAATCAAATCCTCCTCTACCAGGTGTTTTCCTCGGGCTACGTTGATAAGGTAGGTGTTGGGACTACATTTTTTAAATAATGATAGATTCAAGATATTTTCTGTATCCGGAGTAAGTGGCAGTAAGCAAACTATAACATTTACCTTTTGTAAAAACTCTTCCAGTCTATCCTCTGCAAAATAAGGGTATTCAAAATCCGGCTTTTCAGATGATCCGAATCCAACCACCGGAAAGCCCATGTAATTTAATTTGTCCATCACATCCTTACCCAAGGCACCTACCCCCATCACCCCTATGGTCACATCCAATTCAGGATTGCTCATGTCCCAGATTTTTCGTGTTTGATTGATCTGATAGCGCAACGTCTGTCTATGAAAATTGAGTACTCCCAGCACCACGTAATTAGTCATAGAAAAAGTGAGTTTTTCATCCACTATCCGCACTATTGGTATAGATTCTGGAATTGACCTATCCCGTAGAATATGATCTACACCCGCCCCCATGGAGCTGATCAGTTTTAGATTAGGGAAATCTGACAGAATACCTTCCGGATGCTGCCACAGGAAAACAAATTCAACTTTTTCAGGCTCAGTGATCTCGGGATATACTTCTATAGCCAATTCTGGTGCCAATGCTCTGAATTCTTTAATCCATACATCCGGATTTTTGCCGGGGCTTATAATTGCTAAACTCATAGTGTCCTATACGGAGGTTATTGATTGATGATGTAAAACAAGAGAAAAGATTTAGGTATATGCAGAAAATTGATCCTTGCTTAAATGTTAATGTTTTGCTTTAAAAACATGAAATTGCAGAACCTTTAAACCTTAAAGTAAATTTTACGCTTAAGAATCTTAAACCAAATTATTATTTCCAAATCAATGAAACAAAAAATCGCGTTTACTTTGACTTTTTTGCTTTGCAGCATTATTTCTTTTGCACAGCAAATCCAAATGCCTCAGGCATCTCCATCTGCCAAAATTGCTCAAAAGGTCGGTCTTACAGATGTGACAGTGGACTACAGCCGACCAAGTACTAAGGGACGAAAAATTTTCGGCGAGTTGGTGCCCTACGGACAGATCTGGAGAACCGGAGCTAATGGCGCTACAGCCCTTTCCTTTTCCACGGATGTGATCATAGGAGGCAAAACTATCCCTGCAGGCCAATATGCGCTTTATGCTATCCCAGGTAAATCTGAGTGGACGATGATTCTTTCCAAGAATATAGAATTATGGGGAGCTATAGGCTATGACCAAGCAGATGATATACTTCGATTCACCGCTAAGCCTGAAAAACTGAAAAAAAAGGAGGAAACATTTGAAATCAGCTTTTCCAACATGACGGATACCGGCTCTGACCTTTCACTAAAATGGGAAAAAACCCAAGTTGATTTCAGAATCGAAACCCAAGTTGACCCGCTGGTAATGGCGCAGATCAAAGAATATGTAATAGACAGTAATACCACTGACCCAAGTCTGCTATATTCTGCAGCCAGCTATTATTATACTAATAAAAAAGACATGACTCAAGCGTACAAATGGATATGCGAGTCGGTAAAAGACGATCCTAAATACTGGACTATGCACCTGAAAGCGAAAATAGCAGCTTCATTGGGTGAAAAAACCAGTGCGGTGGAAACAGCACAGGAAGCAAAAAAACTGGCTCAGGAAGCTGGTAACCCAGACTATGTAGCACTGAACGAACGGCTCATCAAATCTTTAAAATAATATTCCGTACAGGTTTGTCCATTCACATGAGATGGCTTACCCAATTCAAAAAGAAGCTTTCCTGGGAGGAGAGCTTCTTTTTATTTCGGCTGACTCATGTGTTAATCCTCAATAGGCAATGACTTTGCCAGGTATTCTATAGTTTTAAGCAGAAACATCGGTGCTTATATTTTTCTTAACGGAAGAAAATCAGCTTGAATAAGGAGTTTTTGGTGGGATTACCAGCTGAATAAGTGCTGCTAACAACATGACCGATAAACACCCTATGGGGTTGTACCAGAGGTATCCAATATCCCAGAGATTGCCATCCATTACATCACCATTCTCAAAATGGACAAATAAAACAAGCGCCTGGGATAGCAATGCACTGATAAAAACCGCTTTTCCATTCACCCATTTCATGAGGAAAGCAACCAAAAAGATCCCCAGGATAGTGCCGTAAAACAGTGATCCCAATAAATTCACTGCCTGGATAAGATTCTCAAACAAAGAAGCGTACGTAGCAAAGAGTATTGCACCTAATCCCCAAAAAGCAGTAAATAACTTAGATGATCTCATATAATGTTTGTCACTGGCACTTTTGTTAACTGACCTTTTGTATAAATCCACTGTGCTGGTAGATCCGAGCGCATTCAATTCTGATGCTGTAGAAGACATAGCCGCTGAGAAAATTACTGCGAAAAGTAAACCTATGACACCCTTGGGAAGGTTATCCATCACGAATCGCATAAAGACATAGTCTGTATCCCTAGTTTCAGCGACAGGATCGTTTGTCACAATTAGATCTTTTACCTCTTTCCGAATGGAATTCTGTTCGGATTTTAGTCCGACCAATTTCTCGCGGATAGCCGCTTCCTTCCCTTGGTCTTGTAGCTGGATTGCTTCAAGCATTTCCAAATAGGAAGCTTTGCTTTTTTCAAAATTCTCCTCATATCGCCGCTCCATCCCTTCAAACTCCCCCGCATATTCACTTTCACGAAGTTTATCCGTTTGAACCTTATTGAAAACTACAGGAGGAAGAAAAAACTGGTAAAAAACAAAAACCATCACGCCGATAAACAAAATAATGAACTGCATCGGGATTTTCAGAAAGCCATTCATAATCAGACCCATACGGCTTTGGGAAAGGGTCTGTCCGGAAAGGTAACGCTGCACCTGGCTTTGGTCAGTACCAAAATAGGAAAGAAACAAAAACACTGCTGCGGTCATCCCTGACCAAACGTTGTACCGATCTGAAATATCGAATTCAAAGTTTATCATGTTCAGCTTATCCATCTTGCCTGCCACATGTAAGGCTTCCTGAAAGGATATTGGAAGCAGTTGGATTACTATTACCCCTGCCAGGATCATGCCTCCCATCATCACTGCCATCTGTTGTTTCTGGGTAATAGAGACGGCTTCTGTACCTCCTGATACCGTGTAGAGAATTACCATAGATCCTATCAGGATATTGGTAAAGGTCAGATTCCAGCCCAATAAAGTGGAAAGGATAATTGCCGGTGCATAGATGGTAATCCCGGCAGCCAGGCCACGCTGAATGATAAAAAGTAGCGCGGCTAAGGTTCGTGTTTTCAGATCAAATCTATTTTCCAGAAACTCATAGGCTGTATAAACCTTCAGCTTGTAATAAATCGGAATAAACACTACTGAAATCACTATCATCGCAACAGGCAAGCCGAAATAAAACTGGATGAACCTCATCCCATCCTCATATGCCTGCCCAGGAGTACTCAAAAAAGTGATCGCAGAGGCCTGGGTCGCCATAATCGACAAGCCTATAGACCACCAGTTCATAGAATTTTTGCCTCGGAGATAAGAATCTAAACTCTTCGGCCCATAGGTCTTGTAAACTCCATAAGTAACAATTAACGCTAATGTCCCGAAAAGCACTACCCAGTCTAATCCGCTCATTCGAAAGCAACTTTAAGCCAATAAAACAAGGCCATAAATACAAAAAGTGAGGCTATCAAACCTGCATACAAGTAATTCCAACGTATTCGCTTTTCCTCCAAAATTACTGCTCGATCAGGTTGATGAATAATTTAATTGCTCCTGGAACTCCTGCTGGCAATTCCCTAAAGAACGAAATACCGGTATAAATATATGTCCCCTTGCCATATTGGGTATAGATCAATGAACCAGGCTGAGGTTTTTCTCCCGGATCCTGGAAAGTAATGGGATTGGAATATCCCGGGGCGATATCTGTCACAAAATAAAGTCCTCTTTCCTGAACCCAGTTACCAAAATCCTTTTCTGTGATTTTATTTGGACTGGATAGTACCGGATGATCCCAGTCGGCCTCGAATGGGGAATCTTCAACTGTCACCCTACCTCTACTGATAGAAAACGGGTAAGGCCCAAAATTCTTAATAAGCAAAGGACTGACTACATTGTATTGAACCACCAGATTACCTCCATTCTCTACATACGTCATTAAATTTTGTTGGTTTGCAACAAGTTTCTTGTTTGTATTATATGCCCTGATTCCCACCACGATACTTTTAAATTCTGAGAGGTTTATCAGGGAAAAATCAGTGATCTCAGAAACTTCATATCCCAGTGAAGTGAGTACTGATGGCACATCATCTCCAGCTCCCATGATATAACCTATTTTACCCCCAGAAACCTCCCATTCCTCCTGTATCACATTAATAGAAGCCGGCGAAAAGTAGGTAAGATTGGGAATATGCTTATAGGAAATCCTATGCGTAACTTGGTCGTAACTAATCCCTTCAGAAGTTGTAAACTGAGCCACTGCTTCCCGCTGTTCGTTTTTGTCCAGCTTAAAGGATATTCTATATATTTTTTTCTTTTGACTGAGATCATCCTCCACGCCCAAAATCTCAAATTCTGATTTCTTGAGATTTTTAAAAGTAAGTTCCCCTTCCTTTATTTCACCCCTGAAATTGACCGCAATGGACACTACCGGATCTACGCCAGGTAGCAAAAAGACATTGTGCTCTGACACTTCCAGATCGACTTCCGGAACAATCGTGAAAGGCTGCTTTACCTCTCCGTCCACCTGATCATTGTACTTGTACTCCAATGGAAGGGTGGTCTTGAATTCCTGTTCATTAATCCTGAAAGTGAGATTCCCTGCTATACTCACCTCGTTAAAAGGTTTTCCGATCATTGTCTGATCTTTCACGTCATAGAGGGCACCAACAATAGGGTTAATCAACCAATAGGGTTGTGACAATGGAGTAGATTCGGAAATAGTAAAATCCACAGGTACATAGATGGGCTCATTGTCTGCCGAAACCTTTTTCTTGCTGGCATATTCTTCATCAAATAAGTTTAATGATACGTCTGTCAGCAAAACCCTAGAAGGATTATTGACTACCAGTTGCGCCTGAATTTTCTCTCCGGTGTAGCCAAGTTCCTTTGTCGTGACAAATTCCATTTTAAGACCTAATAACCTGATAATGAATCCGTCAAGCTTCTTGGATTTTTCAGCCAACCATGGGATTTCTGAATTAACTGTCGCAAGTCTTGACCTGATTTCCATCAAGGCTTTAAGATTGATTAGAGGTTTTTTAAAGTCAAATTTTTCTAAGAGCTGTTGAAACATGGCTTCTATTTCTTCCCCACCATCTACCTCTCGCCATCTACTGGAAATACCCTCAAAAGCCGATACTTCAAATGCTTCTCCTTTGATAAGCTGTAAGTAATCCATTCCCGCACCGATTCTTGGAGTAGCACCAAACCCCTGCGACTTATGCATAGTACGGCTATCCGCAGCTATATGACTATACGTTTTGCCCAGCAGGCTATTGTACTCACCTACTTGGATCACGGCATACTTCTCAGACTCTACCGGTTGGAAATCACCTCCAAAATTATAAGTATTCCAGAAGATCCGTTTCGTCTGCCAAGGCGAGACAAATTGCAATTGATCAGGAAAAGCTTTGGGATCGGCGGCAAGATCAAATGCTTCTTCAGCCAACATAGCGGAAGTAGTATGGTGGCCATGGTTCCCTCCTCCAGGTACGGTATTGAACCGGGTGATAATAATATCGGGCTGGAAGTTTCTTACTACCCAAACTACATCCGAAAGCACGCTTTGTTTTTCCCAGTTCTGCAATGTCTCATCTGGATGTTTGGAATAGCCGAAATCTATAGCGCGCGTAAAATACTGCCTCCCTCCATCGGTCTCCCTCGCACGCAGTAGTTCCTGGGTTCTGATTTGACCAAGTTCAATCCCCAATTCTTTTCCTAGCAAATTCTGCCCCCCATCCCCTCTTGTCAGGCTGAGATAAGCTACTTGCACCTGTTCACCATTACTAAGGGCTGATATTAGCTGGGTGTTTTCATCGTCCGGATGGGCAGCAACGTATAATACTCTTTTGGTTTCTTTTAGCTGTAGTAGCTGATGATACAGGATTGATGTAGGAAGGGATTGGGCAATACCACAAAGGCTGTTTAGCATCAGGTAAAAGAAAGCTAAGCAGCTGAGCAAAATAGGTTTGATCATATAATGGGCATTATTATTTACCACAAGCTAGAACAAGCTTGGGGTAAATAAAAGTGTTTTTTGATTAAAGGAGACAGAGCGGGTTAATGCATAACTACTTTCCTTACCTTTCCGGGAATGGTATAGCCTAAGGTAAACTCAAAAAAATCTGCTTTAGCTTTATGGGCTTTGATCTGTACCCCGGCAAATACGTTGTTATCCATCCTATACCGCACTCCTATTCGTTCGTAGAAGCTGGTTGTCTCCTGATTATAATGAGCCTTGCTTAAATACACCCCAATAGCAATAGGCATGTATAAGTTTTCTGTAAGTTTCCATTCCCACGATCCAACCACAGCAAAGGAATTCACATCTGCAAAAGCGATATCTTCTTCCGGGTAGCGATCACGGGCCCCCGCACCGTAAAACCAGTCAACGCCTATCCCTCCTCTATATTTGTAAGAGAGTTCCCATAGGTAATTCACGCCCAGCCCGCCTCTGAAATAAGATTTCTCACCGATTTCATAACTTTTCAACCCTGTATAGGCCGCAATATTCCAAAACCCTCTTTTCTCCAAAGGCGGGAAATCCGGTTTGATACCGGGATGGAATTCTGCCTTGTCAAGGTTCATCTTCAGTCCCAGAGCTATAGGGATAAAATTGATCCCCGCGTTTGGCTTTTTATAAGACCCATTGGAATAATGCTTGGTACCTATAGAGGTAAATACTTCATATCTATCAGAAACTTTATAAGCAGCTTTTAAACCAAAATGAACATGTGCGTTTATTGAAGTTCCTACAAAACCATTGATCGGGTTGTTATCAGGATGATATGGGTTCATATTGAATCCAAGTCCTACTTGGGCGAAATAGCTGAAATTCAATTTTCTGTTGAAATCATTCTTTCCAAAGGGAAATTCCCAAAAGGCATATACTCCCATAGGCCTTCCGATTTCCTTGTAATAATTGACAGCTGAAGTAAATCCAAGTCCATAGCTCGGAAATCGGTTGATATAGTTATAGTAAGTATTTTTGCTACTTCTCCACCCAAACCTTAGATCTACTCCTGAGTAATCGATCTTATCTATAAGCTCACTTGCCCAATCTTTATTGTTACCGATTATTGGCCCTCTGTCGTAGGAGACTTCAATGAATCTCGTCGACTGTGCTTCAGCTTGAAAAGAATGTATCCCGGAAAAAATAAGAGCTAAAATGAATATTTTTTGCAAACGCATTGATAATATTTATTTCTGGGTGCAAAGATAAAAAGATTAAAAAATACAGACTACATAATTTATTAGATTCTACAGGTCTATTCCTCGGTTTGCAAGCCTTCTGCTTAAAAAACACAAGGCCGCATAACAAAGTACCATTTAACGCTAAAGGGTATTCCACTTCTTTGATGTTCACAGCACTTTCTGAGAGCTACATTGATGTGTATTCCGTATTCCTTCATAATCTTGGGCGCACTAGCCCATGGTGGATAGCCATAAAAAAAGCCCCTGATTGCTCAGAGGCTTTTGATGTAATGTCAATAGGTTGGATTACATATTATCCAGCCAGTTGGCTCCCTTCAATTCTATCAACTTCTTGTTATATTTTTCCGCTTCTTCTTCGTTTTTCAATCGAGTATGGACTTGGAACAGGATGATCATCACTTCAGTATTCTCAGGTTTAATTTCAAGTGCTCTTTCGAAATAAACAACTGCTTCTTTATAATATCCATTAGCCTCATCTGTCATAGATTTAGATCTTGCTTCCCATTCATCATCAGGAAGCGCATTCAATTCATTCAGGACTTTCAGGGATTTGTCCAAAAGAAGGGCACCGGTATAGTAATTTCCGTCATAGAACTCAGGATCTACTTCTACGGATTTTTTGTAATCTTCCAAAGCTCCTTCTACATCGCCTGACTGCTCTTTCAGGTAACCGGATCTCAATAGAATACCAGCGTTGTTAGGATCATTTTTCAATGCATCTTGAATTGAAGCCATAGCTTCATCCATTTTGTTCAACTGAAGCAACAATTGAATTTCATACTCAGCGAGAATTTTATCTTCAGGATACTCTTCTCTACCTGCCATGATCATATCATAGGCAGCTTCTGGATTTTTATCATTACCGCTTAATATCTGCACCATCAAATAATAAATAGTCAGTTTATTATACTCTTCGATATCCAGCAGGTAGCCAAAGTGCTTTTTAGCCTCTTCGGTTTTGCCCAGCTCATTGGCTATATAACCTGCATTATAATGTACTACAGTATCAGATTTGTCAATCTCACCAGCCAGATCGAAGAACTCATAAGCCATTTCCTGATCGTCCTCATTGTATCTTTCCAGTGCTTTATCGAAGGCGATATTTTTCAAGGTAAAGATGGAATATGGTCTGAGGTTATCCGGCACACCAGGCATATCCTCAGCAAAAATATCTTTTCCTACCCCACTTTCTTTATCACTTCCTCCCATTTCAAAGGCTTTCATGTAAGTAGCATATGCCTCCTGACCGGTTTCCACTGTGGAAGCGGTGTTAGAGGAATCAGAACCAAACATCTTGGTTTCGATTTGGGCCTTAAGTAGATAAGTGGCAGGATCACTTCCTGTTTCTGGATCAGCGCTCGCAGCCTCAATATCAGCCATTGCCGCAGGCAAATCCCCTGATTTGAAGTTCTTCCCTGCAGAACGAACCACTTTTTTTTGTCCAAAAGCCAGGGTCGTTGCACCGATCAAGGCCATTGATAGAATTAGCTTCTTCATTTTAGCGTATTTTCTTGTTTGGTTGGTTATTCGTTTATTTCTGTTGATTCATCTGAAGCATTATCAGACTCTTCATTTGATGGTGATTCAGTTGTGTTTTCTTCTTCTGAAAGAGCCGCATCAACTATAGCTTCTACCTCTTCTTCTTTTGAGATTTTTTCTACGGATGAAATCTCGTCATTTTCACCGATTTTGATCAAGCGAACTCCTTGAGTAGCCCTTCCCATTACACGAAGTCCATCTACAGAAATTCTAATGGTAATACCCGATTTATTGATAATCATCAAATCATCCGATTCTACTACTTCTTTGATCGCAACCAGAGGTCCTGTTTTCTCGGTGACACTCATGGCTTTCACCCCCTTGCCTCCACGATTGGTGATCCTATATTCGTCAAGATTGGAGCGTTTACCATAGCCCTTTTCAGAAACTACTAGCAAAGTTGCATCCTCCTCAGACGCACATACCATGCCAATCACATAATCCTTTTCATCATTTAACCTGATAGCCCGTACCCCTGTGGCGGTACGTCCCATTGGCCTTACTGCCGATTCATTGAAATGGATTGCTCTACCTGATTTAGCCGCAATCACAATATGCTGGCTGCCATTGGTCATCTCCACATTCACCAATTGATCATCCTCACGGATGTTCAGTGCAATGATGCCGTTGGTTCTAGGACGGCTATACTGCTCTAGGGTAGTCTTTTTGATAATTCCCTGCTTGGTCACCATCACGAGGAAGTGATTGTTCAGATAGTCCTGATCATTCAGATCCGCTACCTGAATGATGGAGCGGATTCTATCATCCTGCTCAATACTGATCAGGTTCTGTATAGGTCTTCCCTTGGAGGTCTTTGATCCTTCGGGGATAGCATAGGTCTTTAGCCAGAATAATTTACCTTTATCTGTGAATATCAGCAGGTAATTATGCGTGGATGCTGTGAATAAATACTCTGTAAAATCATCCTGCTTGGTGCTTACGCCCCTTGATCCTACTCCTCCTCTACCTTGAGTTCTGTATTCGGTGAGTGCAGTACGCTTCACATATCCCTCATGTGAAACAGTAATGATCACTTCCTCATTTGGAATCATATCTTCATAGCTGAAATCTTCTGCATTATGCTCGATTTCAGTTCTGCGGTCATCAGCATAGCGAGTCTTCATTTCTGTAAGCTCCTCTTTGATGATTTCCATTCTTTTTTCCTCGTTGGCCAGGATTTCCTTGAGCTCCTCGATCAAGGCCATGATCTCCTTATACTCATTGATGATCTTGTCGCGTTCCATTCCGGTAAGCCTCTGCAACCTCATATCGAGGATGGCTCTGGCCTGGATTTCACTCAGATCAAATTTTTCCATCAAACCATTCCTGGCAGTTTCTGGATCTGCTGAACTTCTTATCAAGGAAATGACCTCATCCAGATGATCTAGTGCGATCAAGTATCCCTGTAGAATATGGGCTCTTTTCTCCGCTTCCCTCAGTTCATATTCAGTCCTGCGGATCACCACCTCGTGACGGTGATTGACATAATGGACGATCATGTCCTTCAGATTCAGGGTCTGAGGTCTTCCTTTCACCAAAGCTACGTTGTTCACTGAAAATGAAGTCTGTAACTGGGTGTGTTTGTAAAGGTTATTGAGGATTACACTGGAGATGGCATCCCGCTTCAATTCATAGACAATCCGCATACCTGAACGGTCGGATTCATCACGAATGGCGGAGATTCCATCAATTTTCTTTTCGTTGATCAAAGCAGCGGTTTTCTCTACCATACTGGCTTTATTCACCATATATGGAATCTCTGTTATGACGATCATCTCCTTGTTTCCACCATCTTTGATTTCCACATTGGCTTTTCCTCGCATCACTACTCTACCACGCCCGGTTTCAAAGGCTGCTTTCACTCCATTGTAACCGTAGATAATACCACCCGTAGGGAAATCCGGAGCTATGATATGCTCCATCAACTCAGCAACGGTGATATCATTGTTATCAATGTAGGCTACAATCCCATCTATGACCTCTCCCAGATTATGGGGAGCCATATTAGTTGCCATACCAACTGCTATACCAGAAGCTCCATTTAGAAGAAGTGCAGGTACTTTCGCTGGCAGAACTATAGGCTCCTTGAGGGAGTCGTCAAAGTTGAACTGGAAATCAACTGTTTCCTTGTTGATATCCACCAAAAGCTCCTCAGCAATCCGCTTTAGTCTGGCTTCGGTATAACGCATCGCCGCGGGATTATCTCCATCCACAGAACCGAAGTTACCCTGTCCATCCACCAAAGGATATCTCAGAGACCAGGGTTGTGCCATACGAACCATCGTTTCGTACACGGCAGAATCACCATGTGGGTGATACTTACCAAGTACCTCACCGACGATTCTGGCAGATTTCTTATAAGGTTTGTTATGTAATACGCCCAGTTCCTGCATACCAAAAAGGATTCTGCGGTGTACTGGTTTCAGTCCGTCACGGACATCAGGAAGTGCTCTTGAAACAATAACCGACATCGAATAATCGATGTAGGCACCACGCATTTCCTCTTCAATGTTAATGGGTATGATGTTCTCGTTTTCTCCTTGAGCCATATAATGCTATTCACGGGGTCGATTAAGGCTGCAAGATAGTAAAAACCGACTGGTTTTGAAAAGAGATTACAAACACCAAAGTGTATAATCAAAACATTAATACCACTGCCCTATTTTCCTGTCCTGGAAATTGAAAATTCCGCTGCCTCTATACTCCACTCCGTTGTGCATATGCTTCATTACTACACCGCAGCCAGCGATTTTGCAACGCTTGGTACCAGGAAAGCGAACAGCCAGTCCCACTTGCATGGCATAGACTTGTTGATTTAATTCCTGAAACTCCGAAAAATCAGATGCCGCATAGGTAAAGCTGCGAAAATCCGCACCTCCTTTCACAAACACTTTCGTGTAATCGGAAAAATCCCGCTCTATTCTCAATCCCAATCCATAATAGTTCTTGTCTGATACAGCTAGCCTTGATTGATATGGCTCCGGCCCCTGATCCAAAGAGGCATCATAGGCTTTTTTGAGATTCAACTTCCCAAACTCTGCCTCGAGGATAAATCTCCAAGGATAATTCTGCCTGGCCCTTTGCCTTAACTCGGACTGCATGTAATGATTGGATGATGAGTAATGTCTATAGCGCCAATTAAGAAATGAGCGCCTCCTATTTGCATCATAGAGCACCAGTCCTACAGTTCCGTAAAGCTTATCCACCTGATAGCTGGCTCCCTCAAAGTCAAACTGATAATCTCCACCTTGCATAGGTGCCAGACTCCCCCACTCCTGACCGAAACCACCGCCGATAGTCAGTAGATTAAAAAGATTTATCCTAACCCCACCATTCCAATTGGGAAACACCCAATCTCCACCTTTCATTTCCAATGGGTTTTCTTCAGAAATATCCAATGGATCTCCCTCTAGGTTTTGAAATCGTGAAAAAGGATACAAACCTGGATTGGCGGAATAGAAGCTTGTATTAAATTGCTGATAGGCTCCCCCTCCAGAAAGCTCTACGCTGAACATCTCCAACACATTTCTTGCGACATTTCCCAAACCCGACTCGCTCTTTGGGCTTTTGGCCTTATCTGATATACCGAATATATCTTCGTTTTGGGCAGAAACTGCCAAAACGAAGATAAAGTAACATAGAAATGAGAAGGCTATATTTTTGAAATTCATACTTATCTAAACGATGTCTTGATACTCTTGGTGTGAAATTAAAAAAAAATGCCTCCCGATTGGGAGGCATCATGATATTAAGAAGGATAAAATCTTATTTTCCGTCTGTAGATTCCTCAGTATCGCCTTTCTCCGCTTCCTGCTTTGCCTTCATTTCAGCGATCAAGCTGTCCAACTTTTCTTTTACAGAAGGATCCTCTTTGGTAGCTGCCAATACTTTATTATAGGTCCCTGCTCCCAAAACTTCCTCGTCCATAATCAACTCGGTTTTATATTCTTTCACTGAATCCTGAAGGGAATCCTGAAAATCTTTGACAGCTTGAAACGCAGCTTTTTCCTCTTCAGTCACTTCTGCTTCTGCCATTTTCTCCTCATCTCCCCAAGCTGCTTTGATTTCGTTGTATCGGGCGCCACCATCTATCACTTCATTATTGAGAATCATATCTCTCAACTCCTGTG
>CBFGUY010000069.1:0-19607 GCA_965651895.1 uncultured Algoriphagus sp.
CTTAAACAGCTGTGAATCTATCACAATAGAAATGCTAATAGCGGATGTCTGAAGCATATTCACCCTTAATTTCAATGTTTGTAATTGTGCATAGACCTGATGGATATGTCTCTCTTCAATAAAAGTGAAGTCGGTCACTTTTAAGCTGACCAGAATTTGCTCTTTCTTCAAAATAATAGTGGGCAAGGGAGTCGCCTTTGCCTGGGAATGAATCTTAGTGCCTTCTTCCCCAGGATTGAGAAAGGACTTCACATAAAGCGGAATCCCTGAATTTGCAAGAGGTTTAATGGTTTTGGGATGTATGACAGAAGCACCATAAAAGGTCATCTGTGCAGCTTGCTGGTAATCCAGCTCCGAAAACAATGTTGTGTCATTAAAAAGCTTAGGGTCTGCATTTAGTACGCCAGGGACATCTTTCCAGATAGTAACAGAACCTGCATCCAGGCAAGAAGCTAAGATTGCGGCAGTAAAGTCCGAACCTTCCCTACCCAAAGTAGTCGGTCTCCTATGGGAATCTGCCCCTAAAAACCCCTGGGTTAAAACCGGGAACTGTTCCAATTTCGGCTTTAGTTGAGCCCGGCAATTTTGCCGGGTTTTTTCCCAGTCAATTTTTGCAAAGCGAAAATCACTGTCTGTAGCAATCAACTCCCTAGCATCCTGCCACAGCACAAGCAAATTTTGTATGCATAGGTACTCCATCACGATACGTGATGAAAGGAGCTCTCCAAATCCAACTATCCTATCGTAATACTCATCGTAATTTTCTCTGGTCAGCGGCTTGTTTAGTTCATGATGTAGCTGGATGAAGTAATTTTCAATTTTAGGAAAGATCACATGATCAGCAGGAAACAACTCCTTGCAGACGTCTAGATGAAAATCTTTTAAAATTGTACTATTCTTAGAAAAATCCTTATTATCCAATTTGAGTGAAAGGATATTCTCCAGCTGATTCGTGGATTTGCCCATGGCCGACACCACAATTATAAAATTATTTCGCAATCGATTACGGAGAATATGAGCGATGTTTTGTACTCCAAGAGCATCTTTCACAGAAGCTCCTCCAAATTTATAAACTTGAGTTTTTCTCATTAAAATATTTACTTATTTTTCAGCAGTGTTTTACCACAAATTGAACTATTCCAACATATGAAAATTTTACCCTACCAACCTGACAGCAGTGGATTGGCCTACTCTGTAGGTACTACTTTAGACCGATTTATCAAACTCAAACAAAGTGATTTCCCTTTTGCTTCCGGTGAGCTTTCACAGCTACTTCGCGACATAGCTCTTGCTGCCAAGATAGTAAATCGAGAAACTAACCGGGCCGGTCTATCAAATATCGGTGGTGCTTTTGGCCAAGTCAATGTACAAGGTGAAGAGCAACAAAAACTAGATGTCATAGCAAACATCAGGTTTATGCGGGCTCTTAGCAAAGGTGGCGAAGTCTGTGCCATTGTTTCTGAAGAGGAAGATTCGGTGATTGATTTACAAAATAGCTCAGGCAAATATGTAGTAGCTATAGATCCACTTGACGGGAGTTCAAATATAGATGTCAATATCAGCATCGGGACGATTTTTTCAATTTACAGAAGGATAACACCTACCGGAAGCCCTATTCGGCAGGAAGATATCATGCAGAAAGGAGCAGAGCAGGTGGCCGCAGGCTATGTGCTTTATGGGTCTTCCACCATGCTGGTATATACCACAGGCTGCGGGGTGAATGGTTTCACGTACGAGCAATCTTTAGGTGAATTTTTCCTTTCCCACCCCGATATACAAGCCCCCAAAAATGGTGAAATATACTCTGTAAATGAAGGGTCTCAAAATGACTGGGAGACAGGAATTGAAAAGTATATCACTTTATGTAAAGAGCGAAGATACTCGGCACGCTACATAGGGTCTTTGGTAGCTGATTTCCATAGAAACCTACTTAAAGGCGGAATCTATCTCTATCCTGCAACCAAAAAGAACCCATCAGGAAAATTACGTTTGCTCTATGAGGCCAATGCCCTTGCACTGATCGCCGAACAAGCCGGAGCTATGGCTACAGATGGAACCCAACGAATACTTGACATCCAGCCTACCTCCTTGCACCAAAGAACCCCATTACTGATCGGTTCCTCTAAAATGGTGCAAGAAGCTGAAGCCATGCTTAAAAACGAGGAAGTGAAATCACTTATTTAAGCACTTATCATAAAAAAGCAGGGAATCAGAATATGTGTTTTAAATTGCGGTAACATTCAGCATGCTATGAAATCGTTTAAGCTAGCACATCAACGATTACCAGTCCGAAGGCAGGCAGGTGTTACCGATGAAAGACAATTTAAAAACAGATAAAAAAATGAAACACTTTCTACCAACCGCCCTTATCCTAGCCGGAATCACAGGCTGGATATCCTGCACGCCCAAAGAAACAGAAGTCAGTGAAGAGCCGATTGATGAGACTTATGCCGTTCAAACGGAGGAAATTCTGATCAAGGTGGATACACTTTATACAGATTTTGACAATCCATGGGGAATGACCTGGCTTCCAGATGGCAGAATGCTAGTCACCGAGAAAAAGGGGGAAATCCTAATCTTCAAAGACGACCAGTTTACCGGTGAGAAAATCCAGGGGCTTCCTGAAGTCTGGACAGTTAATCAATCTGGGCTTTTGGATATAGCCATACACCCTAAGTTTGAAGATAATGGCTGGATTTATATTTCTTATGGCAAACCAATGCCAGACAGTACTTCTTCGACTACCATCATGCGATTCAAGCTTGAAGGCAACAATGCTACAAGTCAGGAAGAAATCATCCAATCGCTCCCGGCGTGGAAAGGCGGAAGACATCTTGGTAGCCGAATAGTATTTGATAATGAGGGTTATTTATACTATTCCAGTGGAGAGCGTGGTGACACGCCTAGCAATGCCCAAGATCTGACAAATTCCCACGGTAAAATTCACCGTATCTATGACGATGGAAGGATCCCAGAAGACAATCCATTTGTAAACACAGCAGGTGCCATGAAGTCTATCTGGACTTATGGAAACAGAAACCCTCAAGGGTTGTATTTTGACAAGAAAAACAATCTACTCTACGAAACAGAACATGGGCCTCAAGGAGGTGATGAGCTTAATCTCATACAAAAAGGCAAAAATTACGGTTGGCCGGTGATCACTTGGGGAATAGACTACGATGGCACACCTATATCTGACATTCAGGAAAAAGAAGGTATGGAGCAGCCACTGAGCTATTATGTTCCATCAATCGCCACTTCCGGCATGACCATGGTCACTTCGGATAAGTACCCTGCGTGGAAAGGGGATATCCTAGTGGGGGCATTAGCCAAAATGCACATCAACCGTGTGGATATGGACGGATCTACAGCAGGCAAGCAAGAAGTGATGCTGCAGGACATCGGACGTGTACGCCAAGTGTCTCAGAGTCCTGATGGCTACATCTATGCGGTGACTCAAGGAACTGGATTGCTGATAAAGTTGATACCGGTACGATAAAGATCCAAAACAAATAATTTAAAAGCCCCTTTTGCATAGGTCAAAAGGGGCTTTTAAATTATCTCAATTTGCTTATCAAAGCACTTATACAAAATTCACATCTACACTGAAAGGATACTTCATCAAAAACTGGAGTGCTTCTTCTATTTCCAGATCTTCAAAAAGCACTTTGTAAAGATTCTCTGTAATTGGTGCGCGTAAGTCTGCAGTTTCCAGAAAGGCCTTCATAATCCTTACCGTATTGATTCCCTCAGCTACTTCATCCATTCCTGATAGTATGGTTTCTAAAGAATCCCCTTTGGCCAAACGGTAACCTACTGTGAAGTTTCTGGAATGAACCGAATTACAGGTCGCTACCAGATCACCTATCCCTGCCAAGCCCATCACCGATTTTATACTACCTCCGAGGGCATTGCCTAAGTGGATCATCTCTACCATCCCCCGGCTTATCAGAAGGCCTTTGGCATTCTCTCCCAACCCTAGGCCTGCCAGAGCCCCTGAAGCTATGGCGATAATATTTTTCAACACCCCACTGATCTCCACGCCAATGATATCAGAATTCCCGTAAACCTGGAATTTTTCAGATCTCAGCAGGCTTTGCCCTTCCAGAATCACCTCATTATATTTACTTGCAATCACCGTTGCCGCAGGTTGCCCTTGCGAAAGTTCCTTAGAGAGATTAGGCCCTGCCAGACAGCCCACACGTACAGCCACAGTCTCCTGTAGAATTACCTCACTCATGGTCAGGATTTGGCTACGTGTGATTTTTTTCACTGTGTCCAGCGTTTCTCCTAGTTTGAGATTAAGGCAAAGCCCTTTAGTTCCATGGATGATCAAATGGTAAGGAAATAGAAAGGGAGAGAAAGTCCTTACCACATCCTGAAACCCTGAGGAGGGAACCATAAAAAACAATACATCGCAGCTTCTACATAGCTCCTCGGGATCATTGGAAGCAATTATATTTTCGTTGAGTACTTTTCCCTGTGCCGAGTGACGTTCATTTATCTCCGTCACCACCTCTTGTTTTCGGGCATAGACCATCACAGGATTCTTCGCCGCCAGGATATTCGCAATGGCCGCACCAAAGCTCCCCACACCAATTACTCCTATGTGTTTTTGTTTAGAAGAGTTTTTCGAGTCCATATCCAGTCAGTCTGTTGTGGTAAAAATAAAGTAAACTCATATCATCTGTCCCGACATCCCCATTCGTAGCCAAGACAATGGGACGCTTGGCATGGTACATCCCTACATTTTCTATCCCTTTTTCGATAATTTCATCCAGATCCCTTGAAAGGTGCGGTGCCGTATTGATCAAGCCATTCTTTTTCAATCCAAAAATTTTCTGTAGCACCAATTCACAGTTCTCTTTAAACTCCTTGTAAGGGATAACAATCTCCTCTTCCGGTAATCTCAGCAAGTCAAACAGGTCCAACTTCCGGTTTTGCTTTTTGATCATTTCAAAAGCTACAAAAGCTACTAAATGGGAATTAAACACTCTGTTGATTTTGTGAAACTCCTCCACAATGCGCCTTCCCAGCATATTGGTGTATTCCTCTTCCCGCTGATTATCCACTGTGATTTCCCCATCCGAAATAAAATAGTCTCTGGTGTCAATCACCCTTCCATGTTTATCCAGACTTTTACCATCCACATCCACATAATTGCCAAGGACGTCCATCGCTTTCCCCACCGATACAGAAATATCAGAACCTTTGGTGAAAAATTTAATCAGGAACTTAGAAATTTTATATGAATTGGAAAACTCATCGTTCTCCTGATAGTACCGCTCCTGCCCTGTAATGCTCAGGTGATCCCGGATCAGACTTGGCGCTTCCAGCACAAAATGATAATTGATCGTCACAGGCACGATAAAAATTTTACCTGCTATATCATTTAACCCGTTTTCGTAGTTTGCCCGTTGCGCTTCTATGGCTGTACTGAGTAGTCCCAGCTTCAGCTTGGATTCTATCATTCCACTTCTGGATCGGGTTCCCCCAGGAAAAAAAAGAGAGTGGCAACCAAACTGAATAGCTTCCTTGGAATACGTCTTTAAAGTCTCCAAATACATCAGGTTTTTCTTCCTTCTATCCACCTTATATGCGCCTAGAGAATTCATAAAATAGGCAAAGATGGAGATATTGAAGAGGTTCAACCCAGCTCCGTAGATAAACGGAGGTAACCCCAAAACGGAAATAACCCAACCGATCAATATACTGTCCAGATTGCTGAAATGCGTGGGAACCATTACCACCGTGCCTTTGGTGGCCAAATCCCTCAACTGATCTGTCTCTCCCGTAATCTGTATCTTATCCTGAAGTGTATATTGATTACTGAACAAGGATTTAACACCCTTTACACGGGCAGCATTTAACAGCCGCGAAAACCCGTAGGTAACGACGGATCTGGTGAATTTGTAGTGTGTAGCCTTGAAATTACTGGCAATTTCTTCCGCATAACGTGAAGTGATGCTATTCAGCACTGCTTTATATTCCTGCAGTCTTTTGGCTTTACTCCTGACTGTCTCAGTGCTGATCTGAACAAGAGCTGATTTCACTCCACTCCAAAAGGAGCCGTCATCATCCGGATCCACCACCCAAGGATTCTGTTTGATCCTTAATTTCTCCCTGTACAGGGTTGTTTCCAGCTCTTCCTTGAGTATATCCGGATTATTCCCAGTAAGCTTGAGTATCCGCTCTTCGGATAGATCCGCCACTTTTTTAACAAACTCCCTCCGCTCTCTAGCAAGTTTCACTACCGGCCATTCGTCTTTGCTGGGGTGAATCGGCTCGTACCTATGTTTGATATATTTCTCCTCCAAGTGGCTGGTTTTTGATAAAAATCTGATCAAAGATAGTGAAAAAGCCCTTTTTACTACGAATGGTTAGCGGGAAGTAATTGTAGATGCCTTCGATTTTGACTTTACGATGACCGCCACCACAGCAGAAGTAGCGATCCCCATGATCAGAGCTCCTGCCGCTGATATGAGTATATAGCTTTGTAGATTAAAATAGGATTCAGCTTCTTCCCGAGTCATTTCGCCCGTATCTACAGTATATTCGATTATGTTGTGGAAATAGTCAGGAGTAATAAATGTACTTGCGATGTATTGGGTAATCGGACTCAAAGCTGCCACGATAAGTGTGATCACCAGACCAGCCACAAATCCCTGATAGTAACTCATCACACCATTATAGTAATTCCTCTTTTTATCTATCAGTGCGAATAGATAGATCGCAACTGCCGGAATTGCCACCAAGTTGGTCAGAGTAGCATGATCCGCTAATTTCTCATCGTGCCAGCCCATGGACTTTTCAAAAGCAATCCATGCCAGCATCATCAGGACAAAGATCAACGCCCATTTGATTTCAATTTTTATATTTTTCATAGCTTCTTGGGTATTAGGACAAAATCACTAGTACAAAATACATATTTTATCAAAATCCGCATCATTTTCGATTGATTACTCTGCCTAGGCTCCCAATCCCTTGTCCATGAGAGAAAGGGTATTATTTTTACAGCATCAAAGACCGGATGAAACCAGACCTTAAGCAAATACAAGTACCTATAGAGAACGAAATGGCTCAGTTTGAGCTGAAATTTCGGGCCTCCATGAAAAGTAAGGTCAAGCTACTCGACCATATCACCAGCTACATTGTCAAGCGCAAGGGAAAGCAAATGCGTCCGATGTTTGTCTTTTTGACTGCAGGGGTATGTGGCGGAATCAATGATGCCACCCATAGAGGAGCTTCACTTATAGAACTGCTTCATACAGCTACACTTGTACACGATGATGTAGTCGATGATGCGAATTACAGGCGTGGTTTTTTCTCGGTAAATGCGCTTTGGAAAAACAAAATCGCCGTCCTTGTAGGTGATTACTTACTTTCCCGAGGTCTGCTCTTAAGTGTGGATAATGGAGACTTCAAGCTTCTGAAAATCGTCTCCAATGCAGTGAAGGAAATGTCTGAAGGTGAATTGCTGCAAATCGCAAAAGCCCGGAAACTGGACATCACTGAGGAAGTTTACTATGATATCATCAGGAAGAAAACCGCCAGTTTATTGGCATCTTGCTGTGCAGTAGGAGCTTCCAGCACGGAGAGTAGCGATGAGACTATAGACAAGATGCGGGAATTCGGCGAAAAAGTAGGCATGGCCTTCCAGATCAAAGATGACCTTTTTGACTATGGTGAAGACGAAATCGGCAAACCTGTAGGCATTGACATCAAAGAGAAGAAGATGACCCTTCCGCTTATTTTTGCTTTGCAACATGCAGACTGGTTGGAGAAAAAGAAAATCATCCATCTGATCCGCAATCGGAGTGAAGATAAGAAAGCGGTAAATCAAGTGATCAGCTTTGTAAAGAAAAGCGGCGGGCTGGAATATGCCAAAACCATCATGGACAGATTTTATATGGAAGCGCTCGACATCCTAAAAACCTTCCCTGACTCAACTTACAAAACATCCTTAGAAGGACTGGTAAGCTACACTATAGAAAGAAAGAAATAGAATTTGTTTAGTATTTAGGTGCGATAGGTAATTGATCTAAATAGCCTTGATTCACTGGTTGGAAGACCGAAGACGCCTGCCCGTACTCAGGCGGGGGTGACCGAAGTATACTAAATGATAGTGTTTATCATCAAACAAGCAGCTTTTGATTTTTTCCTTGAATTTACGAAGTAAGCTAATCACTTTTTCTAAGCTTTAATCCTCCCAATGTATCTTAGTAATCTCATTCTTGATATCTTTTATAATATCATATGATGCTATCAAGCAGGCCTTTTAATTTTCCAACGGTTTCTTAAAGCGACTTCAAATACCCCTTAAACTCCTCAAAATCATTCCCCATACTCTCCACTTTTTTCTCTCCATCCATAAATGCCGCCAACCGCTCAGGAAGAGTAAGTTTTAGATTAAGCGCTTTTTCTACAGTTTCACGGAATTTCCCGGGATGCGCCGTCTCTAGAAAGACTCCCTGATAAGCCGGGTTTTCGGTCATAAAATCCTTCAAACCAAGATATCCAACCGCTCCATGGGGATCAAGTGTGTAGCCAGACCCGTAGACTTGTTGCATTACTTCTACTGTTTCTTCATCTGTGTAGAAATAGCCTTTTACATTATCTTTCAGCGCTTGCTCATCTCCTCCATATAAAGCTAGGAGGCGAGGAAAATTGCTGGGATTACCCACATCCATACTGTTGCTAAGAGTTGCTATAGATGACATAGCCTGAAAATCAGCTCCATTCAGATAGTCCGGAACCACTTTATTCACATTGGTAGCGGCTACGAAATGAGCAATTGGAAGCCCCATCCGCTGCGCCAGAATACCGGCGGCTATATTCCCAAAATTCCCCGAAGGAACTGCGAAAGCTACTTTTTTATCATTCTTGGGAAGTCTGGAAAAAGCGTAGAAATAATACAGACATTGCGGAATCCACCTTGCCACATTGATAGAATTGGCAGAAGTAAGCAACAGTTTTTCGCTTAATTCAGCATCCAAAAATGCCTCTTTCACCATTTTCTGGCAGTCGTCAAAAACACCATCAACTTCCAGCGCAGTGATGTTTTGCCCCAAGGTAGTAAACTGTTTTTCTTGGAGCTCACTCACTTTCCCTTTCGGGAAAAGTATAATCACTTCTACCCCATCCACTCCCAAAAATCCATTGGCGACAGCACTGCCGGTATCACCGGAAGTGGCGACCAGCACCCGTACTTTCTGATCAGACTTCGCCATCAGCATACTCATCAGTTTGGAGCAGAATCTCGCACCAAAATCCTTGAACGCCAAGGTAGGCCCATGAAAAAGCTCCAAGCTATAGACATCTTCCTCCACCTTCGCCAGAGGAGCATCGAAAGTCAAGGTATGATCTACCAGTTCCTTGATCTGATCTTGGCTCAGGGCCGTCGAAAACAATGCACCAATGACTTCATAGCCAATTTCCCTGAAAGTCATTTCAGGGAAATTATCCAAAAGCTCCTTCGATAAAACCGGAATTTCTGTCGGCATATAAAGTCCCTGATCCGGTGCCAAGCCTTTGATTACTGCCTCGGCAAGATTTACCTGATGTTCGGAATTATTAGTACTATAAAACTTCATAAACTTATTTTTCTTCTATGACGTAAGCGCCTTTGACGTTGATCTCAGAAAAATACACATCCACACCAAGTCCTATTTTAGCGTATATTTCTTTTCCTGCTTCCCCCACAGCTTCAGCAGTCTCTTTGCCTACAGACAAAGCAAAAAGTGTAGGCCCCGAACCGGAAATACCCATACCCAATGCACCTGCTGATTTCAACGCCTCCTTTACTTCGTAAAATCCGGGAAGCAACACTGCACGATAAGGTTCTGCGATGACATCCCGAAGCGATCTGGATATCAGCTCAAAATCACTTTCATACAAGCCTGAAATCAATCCCGCTACATTACCGGACTGGATAGTGGCATGCTTCATAGGAATCTGATCTCTCAGTACAGATCTGGAATCCGCGGTTTTCAACTCATAATGGGGATGCAATAATGTACAGTATAAGCCAGAAGGAACTGGAAGCTTGACCACGTCAAGAGGATGGTAATCACGGATCAATACAAATCCTCCAAGCAAGCTGGGGGCGACATTATCAGCATGTCCTGCTCCACAGGCGACTGCCTCTGCGGCAATCGCAAAAGGTAGCAATGCTTTCTTTTCAAATGGATTTCCAAGTAGCCGGTTAGCCGCTTCCAAAGCCGCTACTGCACTGGCCGCACTGGATCCCATACCTGAGCCCAAGGGCAAGCCTTTGGTGAGGTAAATGTTCATTCCAACATTGGATCCCAATTCATCCAGCATGGCCTGGATGGCAACTGCGCAGGTGTTTTTCTCAGCTTCAAGCGGAAGCCTTCCCTCGTCCCCTTCTATCGAAACCACGACCAAGCCCGGCTCATCCTTCAGGACCAGTTCTACTGTATCTCCCATCGCATCAATCGCAAATCCAAGGATATCAAATCCACAGGACACGTTGGCGACGGTGGCTGGAGCAAAAGCTTTTACAGAATGGAGCATTATTCCCTAGTGTAGTTACCGATACGTATCACATCCGCAAAAACTCCAGCAGCAGTCACATCTGCTCCTGCCCCAGGGCCTCTAATGATCATAGGTCTGTCCAGATAGCGGTCTGTGGTCAGCAAAATCATATTGTCACTACCTCCCAATCCACTGAATGGATGTGCAAGGGGCAATGAATTCAACCCGACTTTAGCTTTGCCGTTTTCCAGCGTAGCCATAAAACGGAGCTTCTCGCCCTTCGACTCAGCAGTTGTCAGTAATTCGGCGAAGGCACCGTCATGGGTTTTCAATACATTAAAAAACTCTGAAACAGTCCCTAAATTCTGACAATCCTCAGGAACCATACTTTGGATTTCAATAGAGTCAAACTCCAGATCCTGCTCAGCTTCCCGGCCCAAGATCAGGATCTTTCTTGCCACATCCATTCCACTCAGATCATCCCGAGGATCCGGTTCCGTATAACCCAGTTCTTTTGCTTTTTTCACTACTTCAGAAAAAGGATCCCCTTTTTCCAGCTCAGAGAAAATATAATTCATAGATCCCGAAAGCACTGCTTCGATACGGACCACCCGGTCACCACTCAGCATCAAATCCTGAAGCGTATTGATCACAGGAAGGCCAGCAGCCACATTGGTTTCATAAAGGAATTTTACCCCACGTTTTTTTGCCAGGCGCTTAAGCGATTTATATTGCTCCATAGAACCGGAATTGGCTTTTTTATTGGGAGTCACAATGGCAACTTTGGCCTCCAGAATCTGGGTATAAAGTTCGGCAACATCCTGGCTTGCAGTACAGTCCACAAACACTGAGTTGGAGAAGTTCATCTCCTCCATTGTCCTGATAAATTTATCTAAATCTGTTTTCTGGTCTGCTTCACTGAGTTCATAAGGATTGGTAAGGTCAAATCCATCTTCATGGAAAGCCATAAAACGGCTGTTGGCAAGTCCATGGATCTGTATATCCAATTCATTGTCACCCCGAAGCTTCTGCTGCTGGTTTGCGATCATTTTGATCAAAGCCTGACCGATCAGCCCGGTACCCACCAAGAATACGTGAAGCACTTTGTTTTCAGAAAGGAAAAATGCCTCATGAAGCGCATTCAGGGCTTTTTGCAGATCCGGCTGAGGAATCACTGCTGAAATATTCAGTTCGGAACTCCCTTGTGCAATCGCCGCTACGTTGATATTGTTCCTACCCAACGCCCTGAACATACGTCCGGAAGCTCCAGGATTATGTTTCATATTTTCTCCCACGACTGCCACAGTAGCTAGGTCGTGGAGGAGCAGTACTTCATCCATCTCACCAGACTTGATCTCATAGAAGAACTCCTTTTCAACCGCTTCTTTGGCCAGATAGGATTCATGGGTTTTGATGGCAAGACATATACTATGCTCAGAGGAAGCCTGGGAAATCAACAGAATATTGACTTTAGCTTCTGCCAATGCTTTGAAAACTCTGCTGGTACCCACCACAGAATCCAACAATCCCGCCCCTTGAACAGTGACAATGGACACATTAGAAATAGAACTTATCCCCTTGATCAAAGCTCCGGGACTAACTTCCCCGTTGATCAATGTGCCTGGATTTTCAGGCTCAAAGGTATTTTTGATATATATCGGGATGTTTTTGCGCATCGCCGGCTGCATAGTAGCAGGGAATATAACTTTTGCACCAAAATGCGAAAGCTCCATCGCCTCATTGTAACTCAACTGAGGGATAGTAAATGCAGTATATACTAACTTAGGATCGGAAGTAAGGACCCCCGAGACATCTGTCCATATCTCCAAATTCTCAGCATCCAGCGCTGCCGCCAAAATCGCCGCTGTGTAATCCGACCCGGATCTGCCGAGAGTGGTGGTTTCACCTTTGGCAGTAGATGCGATAAAACCAGTGACGACTTTTATTACGCCCTCATGCTTGGCGAAATAATTTTTTATCGATTCATTAGTTACCTCAAAATCCACCTTTGCCTGCCCAAAGCGGTCGTTAGTTCGGATCACCTCACGCGCATCCAGAAACTGGGTTTTCAGGCCAAGACCCTGCATGGATTCTGCAAGGATAAAAGCAGCCAATCTTTCTCCAAAACTCGCCACATAATCCAGGGTACGGGCGGAATTTTCTTTGATCAGGTAAATGCCATGAAATAGATCTTCCAATTCCTTAAACCGTACCTTCACAAAAGTCATTACAGTGGACTGGTTTTGCACAGCAATCAGTTGCCGCACTATTGTCAGATGCTTCTCTTCTAGCGTCTGGAGCACCTCACGGTAAGCTTCATCTCCTTCCCTTGCCAGCTGTGCGATCTTCAGCAAGCTCTCCGTCACTCCGCCAAACGCTGAAAAGACAACGGTAATTTCATGCTCTTTTAGCTTGTCTTTGATAATGGAAAAAACTCGCTGGATATTCTCTGGGTTCGCTACGGATGAGCCACCGAACTTAATGATTTTCATAAATATTACTTCTGAAATTAATTACTGGGAAATTAAAATAGACCTGTAAAAGGCCTCGGGGGCGGGTACTTATGAGCTATAGACGGGATCAACCCGTAATCGTGGTACCAATCCATGTCGTCATAGAAAAAGTGGTGCAGACACCCGCTTCCAATGCTGGAGAAAGAACTTTGACGGATGTAAATTTAGCTGCAAATACCATAACAGGACAATTGACGGGACAATCTTACTGCCAAAATTTTTATTACCCAAACAAACCATTAGAGATTTTAGAAAAAAACGGAAATTTTATTGCCAATACCGCAATAATTCGCCCCAAACCCCGCTTGCACGAAGAATACTCCAGTAATTTACTTGAAAACAAAATTGAATATGGAAACCTTTTGCGTTAAATTAACCCAACATAAACCCGCAACACCATGAAACCCATCCAAACCCTATTGATAGGCCTTATCTTTTTTATGGTCACAAGTTGTAGTTCTACCAAAACCATTAATCCTCTGAAGCTGCTCACCAACAAATCCTGGGCTCTTTCCTCTCTAACAGGTAAAAGCCTTGATATGAACCAATTTCCAGGCGGCATTCCAACCTTGAATTTTCTGGAGGACGGTAAGCTTTCCGGCTTTACCGGATGCAATAATTTCTCAGGAAACTTCAGTATAGTGGATTCCGGAATCAAACTAGACCCTGGCGCTATCACTAAAAAGATGTGTCCAGGGGCAGGTGAGAATGATTTTATCACCGCTTTGAATAAAGTAAGCGACTTGAAAATAGCCAAGGACAAACTTACATTGCTTGATGGAAGTACTGAATTAATGAGTTTTGTGCCAAAGAAGTGATCAACTACCCGGCACAGCTCCCTAGGTCGTAGAGGCTGTGCCTAGCATTAGTTGACAAGATTATCGACTGTATGAATTTTCCCATCTGGGCTGAAACACATGCTGGGAATTCATTGGATAAAATCAATTCAGCTCATTGATCACAATTTTTTTTCCTCGAAATTCTACCTGCTCATTTATTTTTTTACCCATCAGCATTTCTCCAAGAGGAGATTGTTTGCTCAGCATAAAAAGCTTCTGACCATCTACGGTAATTTGCCCTAAGCTGACAGAAATTAAATATTTATCAGACCCTAACTGTACCAAGCTCCCTTCCTGCACAGATGCCGAGGGCTCTTTGATCGCCTGAAACCTGCATAGCTCGTCAAATTCGAAATTTGCCTGCTTTAACTGGTTTTCCACAGTCATCAGGTCACGGGACATGGTTTCTCTTCCTGTTTCAAACTTATCCCCTGCGCTGCTTTTAGTGTCCTCAAGAATCCCCTCATTAATGGCATTTCTCTCAGTTTTCAGCAAATTAATTTTCTCTTTTACCTGCGCTATCGCAGTCTGGTAGATTTTCTCTTTAAACGTATTCATAATTAATCAATTGCAGCCGTCTTTCCGGCGCGTGTCGATGATGTAAACAATTTTCCAACCTGAGGCCATTTTTACCAGCTGAAAGGAATTAACGCCACAATGGCTGAATTTGTCATTGAAATAAAACTGATATGGAGTCCAGGCCGCCGCCATAGGACCGTCTATAGTAATCTGATAATCCGTGATTTTCTCATCCAGGACGGCATCTTCAGGTAGACTGCCGATTCCTTTGACAAAATCAGCTACTGACCCTGCTTTCACCACTCCTGTTTCTCCAGTGGATTCAATGGTCTGCATGATGGCATCTTCTGAAAACACAGCGGCTATCTGATCCGCATTTTTAGTCCGCATCGCATCAAATAGCGATTCTATCACCGCTTTTACCTGAGCTTCATCTGACTGGGAAAAGCACGGAAATGCCATAAAAAAGGACAAAGCCAGGAATAATACAGCTTTATAATTCATAGAGTTAAATTTAGACTTCCCCGTACAACTTGAATGTCATGTTTTGCAGCGAATGGGTATTAACCGCATAGTGCATGGCTTCGGCAATCTCATCCGGCCTTACCCATTTGCTGAAGTCAGCGTCTGGCATAGCTGCCCGGTTAGGCGGAGTGTCGATTATGCTCGGCACAAAGACATGGGATCTGATAGGGGTGTTTTTCGTTTCTTCACCTACTATCTCAGCCAATGAAATCACCATTTTCTTACTCAAGGCATATGCCAAAGCATCTCGTGCATCTTCATTTTGCAAGGCAGGTCTAGCTCCAACGAAAAGGAAGGTACCCTTACCCTGCTTTTTCATGATCGGCAAAAAGCCCCTGACCAAATGGAAAGCTGAAAAGAAATTCAAGGTGAACATTTTCTCCAAATCCCCCTGACTGGTCTCTGCTATATCTCCCATGGCAAAACCGCCCACCAAAAAAGCCATTGCGTCTATATCTCCATATTGCAAATGATATTCTTTGATAAACTCAGCAACCGCCTTTTCATCTGTCACATCAACTTCATAGGAATCATCAGCCTCTTCCACTTCAAGGTTTTTGCCGGGATGAAGCAAAGCGATGATGTGATACCCCTCACGCTTAAACTTCTCAACGACTGCTGTACCTAAATTCCCCCCTGCACCTGTGATAATGATGTTTCTGCTCATACTAGTCCAAAATTCTTTCTGATATTTGTTAAAATTAGCCTTAATTTTTCAAAATCGACATGAATCAACTTAAAAGCATCATTAAGAGTCAAGAAAACCGACGTCGAAGAAATTTCTTCCTAAAGCTGATTTTACTTCTGATTTTGATTGTGGTATTTGAATCAAAAACCTGGATTTCACCTTTTTTGGAACAATACTCAATCCTAAACAACAGTATCCGTGCGCTTATCTTCCTCCTCAGCGGGAATCTAATCATCTCCCTGGCAAGAATAATCACACTCCAGTTTTACCTCAAAAGAACTGAAGATTCCAGAGTACAGCCAAATTTTATCGTGGGCATAGATCGTTTGGCCACCTTGTTCAACATGATCATTGTATTAGTCGCATTAATTCTACTCTTTGGAGTGGAACCTTTAAAATTCCTGACGAGCATCACGATAGTTGCTGCCGCTATAGCACTTCTCACCAAAGACTACATCACCAATATTGTAAATGGGTTGATTATCATGTTTTCGGATCAGCTGGAGATCGGTGATAAGATCTTGATAGGGAAAAATGTAGGTTTCATCCGGGATATTACCTTGATCAACATGCTGCTTAAGACAGAAACAGGAGAAATCGTCATCGTACCGAATACCTTGGCGCTAACTTCTGAAGTGGTGAACTACTCCAAGAATAATTCTCATCAAGTGATCATGGATTCAGAAATCCCATTCTATTCTGCAATCCAACTAAGCGAGTTGGAAAAGACGCTGAACGAATCCCTGGCTTCCTTTTCAGACTATGTATATGTGGACGGCGCACAGCTCAATATTCTCGAAAGAAAGCCTGAAAGCATCATAATCCGCTACCAATTCCCGATCAAATCAGGAGAGAAAACCGTGGAAAAGAATGTCAAAAAAACCATCAACCAAACTTTAATCAACTGGTCCAATGCAACCCGAAAAACCTAACTACTTTGATCTGGTCTATCAAGTCGTCCGCTTGATCCCCAGCGGTAGAGTCACAAATTATGGTGCTATTGCCCATTATCTAGGAATAAAAAGTGGTGCCAGAATGGTAGGCTATGCGATGAATGCCGCACATACCATGGATGATGTACCTGCCCATCGTGTGGTTAACAGTCAGGGGTTATTAACTGGAAAAGGACATTTCTCCACCCCTACGGAAATGCAGGAGTTGCTGGAAAAAGAAGGAATTAAAGTGGTAAAAGACAAAGTTCAGGATTTTGACAAAGTCTTCTGGAATCCGGAAATTGAACTGGCTTTGTGATTAAACTCTAAAACCCATTGACAGGACTAAAACACCATGCGTTCCGATGGAACGCTCCTTACTAACCTATACCCTATTTCTACCAACCAGCTGTCCCTATGGAACAATCCAACTGTTTCAGATACTAATTGCTTCGAAAGCTAGAGTGGATTGTTAATAGATCCAAAGAGTTCCTGTTAAGCAGCAACGAACTGTCAGGAGAAAACAGAGTCGAAGCTAGATCAAGTCGTTCCGTAGGAACGTATGGTAGGTAGATTTAGTGATTCATGCTTTGTTATCGTTCCATAGGAACGTTTGGTGAAAAATTATTTCCTCCTCAACAAATACAATCCTACAAACATAATCAGCCCATTTAAAATCAGAGCCTCAAAACCAAATTTATACCCCCAAAACAATTCTTCTGAATTGGAGGCTATCATGAAAGTCAGTGCCGGGGCAAATACAGCGAGGTAAGGGACGAATTTGTCTTTGACCTTCCACTTCGTAAATAGTCCAAAGGAATACAGTCCAAGCAGAGGACCATAGGTATAGCCAGCAATCACGAATACAGAATTGATCACACTTTGGTCATTGATCCAGTAGAAAGCAAGGATGACCAAGAACATCACAAAAGTGAAGATTAGATGTACCTTCTTACGCACAGCTACCCGTTTTTCAGCTGGATATCTTTTCTCAATCTCTAGAAAATCCACACAAAATGAAGTAGTCAACGCTGTGAGTGTAGAATCTGCACTGGAATAAGCAGCGGCAGTAATTCCCAGCACAAACACAATCCCTGCAAAAGGAGAAAAATACTGTGTAGCCAGCAAAGGAAAAAGCTCATCGGTTTTGGATGGAAGCTGCACACCTTGGGTTTCTGCATAGAGATAAAGTAACACGCCCAATGCTAAGAAAAGCAGGTTTACAAAAACCAGAATTGTAGTAAACCAGAACATATTCTTCTGCGCATCACCGATATTCTTACAGGTCAGATTCTTCTGCATCATATCCTGATCAAGTCCGGTCATCACGATCGTAATGAATGCCCCAGAAACAAACTGCTTGAAGAAATTCGTGCCGGCTTTCCAGTCCCAATTGAAAATCCGGGACCGGGGATCATCGGAAACGGCTTTGAAATAATCGCTGACTCCATCGAAGTTCAGTTGGTTACCGACCATAATCACACAGACCACCACGGCGGCCAGCATAAAGAACGTTTGTAGTGTATCCGTCCAAACGACCGTCTTGATGCCCCCACGATGGGTATAGAGCCAAATAAGACCTACAGTAATAAGAACTGAAACCCAAAATGGAATGCCCAGGGAATCAAAAAGAATAAGCTGGAGCACGCTTGCTACTAAGAACACCCGGATAGAAGATCCCAACGTTCTCGACAGAATAAAGAAAAAAGCTCCGGTCTTGTAAGACCAAAAGCCAAAGCGATCTTCCAGATAAGAATAGATAGAGACGAGATTCAACCGATAATAGAGTGGCAATAAAACCTTTGCTATTGTGAAATAGCCCAAAGTATAACCCAAAACAACTTGGAAATAAAAGAAGTTACTATTACCTACTTCACCGGGAACAGAGATAAAAGTAACCCCTGAAAGCGAGGCTCCTATCATACCAAAAGCCACTAAAAACCAAGGAGACTGCCGGTCTCCAGTAAAGAAAGTTTCGGCAGAAACTTTGCGGGAAGTAAACCAGGAAATCAGGAATAACAGTAAAAAATAACAACAGATTACCAGAAGGACTAGTTGGGAATTCATAAATCGTATTGAAGTGGGTTCGCTAAGTTGTCCAATATTCTTAATTTTGCAAAATGAATCATTCAAACGAACCACTTCCGTATATAGAAGAATCAGAAGTTCTGGTGGAGGATTTGATAGATATTGAATCCAACGACCTGATTGTGTACAATGATGAGTACAATACGTTTGACCATGTGATCAAGATTCTCATGAAAGTCTGCAAGCATAGCATCGAGCAGGCAGAGCAGTGTACCATCACTATTCATTATAGAGGAAAATGTGCGGTAAAAAAAGGCAGCATGACAGAGCTAAAACCTATGTGTGAAGCTATATTAGATGCCGGAATCCAAGCCGCAATCGTTTAAATCCACCAGAATTGAATTTTCCTTCCAAACTGATAGAAGATGCTGTCACCGAGATTTCCAGACTTCCTGGTATCGGCAAAAAGACAGCGCTTAGGCTTGCGCTGCATCTTCTCAAGCAACACGAGGCCAATACAGAGGCATTGGCTTTGGCCATCACCCGTATGCGCACTGAAATCCGGTACTGTAAAACCTGTCATAACATTTCTGATGACCAGGAATGCAGTATCTGTATGAGTCATCGTCGTGATGGGACTATAATCTGCGTGGTGGAGGATATTCGGGATGTGCTGGCGATTGAGAACACCAACCAGTTTCAGGGTAAATACCATGTGCTTGGTGGTGTGATATCTCCTATTCAGGGGATAGGACCGGAAGAATTGAAAATTGAGTCTTTGCTTGCACGGGTTGAAGCGGCTTCGCAAAAAGAACCTATACAGGAAGTTATTTTGGCACTGAGTGCTACCATGGAAGGAGATACTACTTCTTTCTATCTGGCAAAAAAGCTTAAAGAAAAAGGTGTTCGTGTAAGTTCGATTGCAAGAGGTATTCCTGTAGGTGGAGAATTGGAATTTACCGATGAAGTCACCCTAGGCCGGAGCATCATGACACGAATAAATTACGCAACTGAGTAAAATTTTCTTTGCACAGCAAAAACCTAAGTCTATATTTGCAAACCCAAA
>CBFGUY010000070.1:0-19357 GCA_965651895.1 uncultured Algoriphagus sp.
GGACCTTCGAAGAGCGGTAATTTGATTTCGAAACTCAAAGGATATTTAAATTATTGGTTAATTTTGCAACCTAGTAGTAGCCAAAGATATTCAATTACGCTAAAATAATTGGAACTGGCAGGAGAAAGAGCACTATGCTTTTGCTCATAAAAATATTAGATTACAAGAAACAAAGAAGCATAGTTGTTGTTATACTTCTCTGCACACATTATCTCTGTAAAATGCTCATTCAACCAGGAGAATTATTAGCCCAAATAAACAGTCCAGCAGACCTGAAGAAATTTCCTAAGGATAAACTGGTTCAGATTTGTGATGAACTAAGACAGTTTATTATCGATAATGTCTCTGTCTATGGTGGTCACTTCAGTGCTAGTCTTGGTGTAGTAGAGCTTACAGTCGCACTTCATTATGTGCTTAATACCCCCGAAGATCAACTGGTTTGGGATGTAGGCCATCAGGCTTATGGCCATAAAATCCTGACCGGAAGAAGAGAACGATTCCATACTAATCGTCTTTATGGAGGACTTTCCGGTTTCCCCAAAAGAAAAGAAAGCATATACGATACCTTCGGTGTTGGGCACTCGAGTACATCTATCTCAGCTGCCTTGGGCATGGCTGTAGCTTCCCAATACAAAGGGCTTGCGGCCAAGCAGCATGTGGCAGTCATCGGTGATGGCTCAATGACAGGTGGGATGGCTTTTGAGGCCATGAACCATGCAGGAGTGACCGATACCAATCTGTTGATCATCCTGAATGATAACTGCATGGCTATCGATCCCAATGTCGGTGCGCTTAAAGATTATCTTACAGATATCACTACTTCGAAGACCTATAATAAAGCAAAGGATGAGATTTGGAAGATCTTAGGGAAACTAAGCAAGTTCGGAACCAGCGCCCAAGATATCATATCCAAAGTAGAAGGCGGTATAAAATCAGCACTACTCAATCAGAGTAATCTATTTGAATCGTTAAACCTTCGCTATTTCGGTCCTGTAGATGGACATGATGTCAATCATCTTGCAGAAGTACTCAAAGACCTAAAAGATATCCCAGGGCCCAAAATTCTCCATTGTATCACAATGAAAGGAAAAGGGTTTGGCCCAGCAGAAAAAGGCAATCAAACAACTTGGCACGCCCCTGGGACATTTGACAAAGTAACCGGAGAAATTTATAAGACAACTCCCAGCACGCCTCAGGCACCAAAATACCAAGAAGTTTTTGGGCATACGCTGGTTGAATTGGCAGAACTTGATGACAGGATTATGGGGGTGACCCCTGCTATGCCCTCAGGCTCATCCATGAATATCATGATGAAAGCCATGCCAGATCGGGCATTTGATGTAGGAATCGCTGAGCAGCATGCGGTTACTTTTTCAGCAGGTCTGGCGACCCAAGGATTAGTCCCTTTCTGCAATATCTATTCTACCTTCATGCAGCGGGCATATGACCAGGTATTGCACGATGTGTGCCTACAGAACCTTCCTGTGGTATTTTGTTTGGATAGAGCTGGGTTTGCGGGTGCAGATGGCCCTACGCACCATGGCGCCTACGATATTGCATTTTTCAGATGTATTCCCAACCTGGTCGTATCGGCACCTATGAATGAAGAAGAGCTGAGAAATATGATGTATTCAGCATCTATTCACAATGGCCCCTACTCCATCAGATATCCAAGAGGAAAAGGAGTGATGCCGGAATGGAAAACTCCGTTTGAAGAAATTCCCCTAGGTCAAGGACGTATCGTAAAAGAAGGGGAAGAAATTGCCATACTGACTATTGGACACATCGGCAACTACGCTGTAGAAGCCTGCGAGAAACTTACTAAAGAGGGCATCAATCCTGCACATTACGATATGCGTTTTGTGAAACCTCTAGATGAGGAACTGCTACATGAGATTTTCGGCAAATTCAAGAAGGTGATCACCGTAGAAGACGGCTGCCTCATGGGTGGATTTGGATCAGCAGTGATCGAGTGGATGATGGATCAGGAATATCAAGCTCAAGTAAAGCGACTAGGCATTCCTGATGAAGTAGTAGAGCATGGGGAGCAGATCGACCTTCACAGAGACTGTGGTTTTGACCCGGAAGGGATCGCTGCCGCAGTTAGGAGCATGGCTGCTGTCATCAAAACAACTTAAATCATGTCTTCCATCCATTTTTTTTCTAAAGGCACTGGACAGCCTGTAGTTCTCATTCATGGCTTCTGCGAAATCAGCGAAATGTGGGGGGATATTTCAGAAGCTCTCTCAACTGAGTTTAAGGTCTACTGTCCAGACCTTCCCGGTTGTGGTCAATCTCCTCTATCACTTTCCCAAGATCGCTTAGAAGAAGTTGCCGTTCAACTGGAAGAGTGGATGGAGGAGCAAAACATTCAAAACCCCATAGTAATAGGGCACTCTCTAGGTGGCTATGTCACCTTAGCTTTGCTGGAATTGATGGGAGCGAAGTTGAAAGGAGTCGGGCTTTTTCACTCCACAGCATTTGCAGATGATGAGGAAAAGAAGGGAATGAGAGACCGCACACTGATATTTTTGAAAAAACACGGCGTAGATACTTTTGTAACTTCTTTTGTGCCCCCACTTATACCTGAGCAAAAGCGGCAGGAACTTCAGGACGAAATCGCAAAGGCAATAGAACAGGCCAAACAGTCCACTCTGGAAGGATTACTAGCCTATACCAAAGCCATGAGATATCGCAAAGACCGCTTTGAGGTACTAAGGGATTATAAGAGACCAAAGTTGATGATCGCAGGCACTGAGGATGGAGCAGTAAAAATCGATTCAAGCAGAGCCCATAGACCTGTAATTACTGACTATTACGAATTAGATGGCGTAGGTCATCTGGGAATGATCGAGCGGAAAAATGAGTGCATTGAGATACTGAGGGAGTTTTGCGGGAAGGTCATGAAATCCTAATTTTAGCAGGTTTAGGGTTAAAAAATGAGGAATAAAGATAACGAGATACTCGTTGATTATAAAAATCGAATTAACCGAGTCTTTGAGTTTATTGACGAAAACTTGGAGTCAGATTTATCTTTAAACAAAGTTTCAGAAATTGCTTTTTTCTCACCATTCCACTTCCACCGTGTTTTCAAATTCATCACGGGAGAAACCCTAAATGAATACATAACAAGACGGAGAATCCATAAATCAGCTTTGGACTTGTTACACAAAAATATTTCTACAACCGAAATCGCTCATAAATTCGGTTATAGCGATAACTCTTCATTTTCAAGAACTTTTAAAAAATATTTTGGAATAAGTCCTAGGGAATTTAAGAGACAAAACCCCAATAGACATAGCAAGATCCGTCAACTCGAAAGCAAGAACGGACAAGAATATCCTGACTATGAAAAATACATTTGCATCATTGATAATCTTAAAAACTGGATAAAAATGAATGCGAAAATTGAAATTAAAGAAATGCCAAAAATGGATTTGGCTTATGTATCAAGTATCGGTCCTCAAAATCTTGAAAATGCTTACGGAGAACTAATGCAATGGGCAACACCACAGGGTTTGATGAACGACCAAACAAAATTGGTAACCATTTATCACGATAGCTTTAAAGTTACAGAGGCCAATAAAGTGAGAATGAGCGCTTCAATTTTACTCAATAAACCTGTGGATACATATGGTGAAATTGGACTGACTTCAATCGAAGCAGGAAAATTTATCGTTGGTAGATTCGAAATAGGCTTGAACGAATTTGAAAAATCGTGGACAGGACTATTTTTATGGATGAACGAAAACGGATATAAAAAAGCCGATAGAAACCTATTTGAGATTTATCAAAATAATTTTAATGAACATCCCAAAAGAAAGGCTGTAGTTGATTTTTACATACCAATTGAAAAAAAACTGTAGAACAACGATGATACACTAAATAGGGCATGTTGAAAAACGCAAGTAATGGATCAAAAGCTATCATTTTGAGCGATTAGCCCATTTTTCATGTGAGCTGTTTTTCAGCAAGCCCTAATATAATCTACAAAAGACTACGCTCGACCACTGGAAGTTTCCTGCTCCTTAAATCAGTTCGCTAAGTCACAATCTTCTTGCCAGCACCCCCATCAGCTTCTCCAAATACTCCTGATCCACAGAATCAAAATCATCTATTTGGTCTGAATCCACGTCGAGCACCATTGCTACCAGCCCTCCCTTAAATATGGGAACGACTATCTCCGATTTGGAAGCAGAACTACAGGCAATATGTCCTGGAAAAGCATCAACGTCCGGTACCAGAACCGTTTTTCCATCTTGCCACGCCTTACCGCAGACTCCCTTTCCCATGGAAATTCTGGTACAGGCAATAGGCCCCTGGAATGGCCCTAACACCAACTGATTCTCTTTAACCAGATAAAACCCGACCCAAAAGAAGTCAAATGCCTCCTTCAATGCTGCGGATATATTGGCCAGATTTGCGTAGAGGTCAGGCTCTCCGGTGATCAATGCCTCAATCTGAGGTAGGACAGCTTCGTATTTTTCGGCTTTTGTACCTGAATCAGGTATATATAATGTTTCAGACATGATGATATATTCTTAGCGTGTCATCCAAGATCTCGATAGTCTCAGATACTGGAACAGGTACGACAGGTGCCTGTATCCCTTGAACGAATTTGTTTCTACTGGTGAACACCCTCGCCTCGTCCCAAAGTTCGGATTTCAAAAACCTATTCAATAAGTAACTCCCCCCTTCTACAATCACACTTTGAATATTCCGCTGCTGCAGTTCCTTTAAAATATCAGAAATCTGAAAATCAGACTTCAATTTTATATATTCCAGTGTCCCCTTTATTTCAGATTTCTGCGAATTAAAACAAAGAGTGGGAACAGCCTCATCAAATAATTTTAATGAATTAGGCAACTCCAGATTACTGTCTATGACTATTCTAAGGGGGTTTGTCCCTACCCATTCTCTCACATTCAGTGCCGGATCATCGTGTTTTGCAGTGTTTTTACCCACCATAATCGCATCTTCTTCTGCGCGCCACTTATGCACCAGCTGCCTGCTGGATGCATTGGTAATCCACTTAGAAGAATAATCCTCTCTAGCCACATATCCATCAAGTGTCTGAGCCCATTTCAGGATTACGTAAGGCCGTTTTTTTTCTATTTGTGTAAAAAACCGCTTGTTCTGAATCCTAGCTTCCGCTTCCAAAAGCCCAGTTTCTACTTCTACTCCAGCATCTTTTAAAATTTGGATTCCTTTTCCACCTACCAAGGGATTGGTATCAAAAGCTGCAATTATTACTTTTTTCACTTTCTTATCCACCAATAAATTGGCGCAGGGAGGGGTTTTACCAAAATGGGCACAGGGTTCCAGCGTAACATAAACTGTAGCCTCGGCAAGTAGCTCTTGGTTCTTCACAGCCTCAACCGCATTTACTTCAGCATGGGCCTTACCATATTCCTGATGATATCCTTCCCCGATGATTTTATCCTGATGCACAATCACGCAACCTACCATGGGATTTGGGCTTACTTTTCCACGCCCAAGCTCCGCCAGTTCGAGAGCTCTCCGCATATAAAGTGAATCGCTTGCCATCAAGGTTTGACTTTAAAAGTAATATCCTTTAAGGTACTATCACGGACTGCTGTAAGATCCAAGATCAAAGTAGTAGTGTCTTGATATCGCTCATTTTTCGGATCGAAATATAGCGTATACTTATCCATAGGAACCTTGAAAATATACTTGCCAGAAGTATTGGTATGGGTAGAAAACGTATCAGTTGCACTACGCATATAAATGGCGGGATACAAAGAAGTAGGCTTTAAATTGCCTTCTAATTCAACCAATCCTTTCCCTTCCACCAGCTTAAAACTAGGATCCAGTCCGTAAACTAGAGGAGTTTCTGATGTTTGGACGATCGATCTCTCCAGATCTATGTCCAATATAATATCATAGGATATACCCTGTTCCAAAGTGATGGATGTGGACAAGCTAACCCGCTTATCATCTGGGTCCGTAAGCTCCAGATCATATCTTTTTTCACCGATAAACATAGAGTGATTTTCTCCTAATATTATTGTCGCATTGATAATCTGGCCTAAAGGAAGCTCATTTCTACCTAAAAGCAGCTGAGTTCCGCCGACGAGTTCACTTACTTTTATCCTTTTATTTCCGGATTTATATTCCAGATAGAATGTCTGTGCCTGGGTCTCTCTTCCTTGTACCAGAACATCAATGTCCACTCCCTCTATTTCTACAAAAACAGAATCCCATTGCGCAGGACTATCGACCAAAATCACGTTTAAGAGTGCCTTGGGGCTGGAATCCGGATCTTCACAAGCTGAAAAGAGGACTACATATAAGCAAGTAAGGAGATAAAAGCTAAGTTTTTTCACATGGTAAATTTAATCCAAAAGTTTGCAAAACCTGAATCACTACCAAAAGGGCATAAAAAGAGGCTGTCTCATTAGTTAGTTTTCTTGTCAGGCTGAGTAAGAAAAATTTAGAATTTACAAAAGAATAATGACGGAAAGGGATTTAGGAA
Organism: uncultured Algoriphagus sp.; assembly: GCA_965651895.1. Taxonomy (GTDB): domain Bacteria; phylum Bacteroidota; class Bacteroidia; order Cytophagales; family Cyclobacteriaceae; genus Algoriphagus. Next base: position 6,497 of record CBFGUY010000070.1, read on the forward strand.
CAACGTTAGGTCTCCCTGAGCGGAGTCAAAGGATCCTCGACTCCGCTCAGGGTGACAATTATGAGTTATGAGACAGCCTCGGTTTTCTCTATTTACTGGAAAGTATCACTGGATCTAGGCTGACAATTTCTCCGTCCACTACTTGTACATCTTCAATGACAGTAGGCACATATTGTTCATTAGGTGAAAAGGTGACTGAATAAATACCATTATCCATTCCAGAGATTATAAAATTCCCACGCTCATCCACAAAGGTATTGAATTGGTCTTCCCCATTACTTGCAGTCACTTGAACTGGACGCGCATCCAGCGGCAGTACCTGCCCTTTGATTCCTGCCCCAGTCTGCTCCATATAGGCTCTAAGTACCGGTTTCAAGATAATGTTTCCTGAGTTACCTGCAGTAACAATAGATCTGGCTACATCAAAATCAATCACAAGATTGTAGGACATCCCTCCTTCTATATGCTCGTTGATTTTTATTTTCAACCCGCTCTGCTGAGCACTTGGGGTTTTTAGCTCAAACCGTTCACCGTTTTGGATAACGTAATTGTCATCTCCGAGAATCAATCGCAGTTGATCTATCTTGCCTGCAGGCAAATCTTCTGTACCCAACAATTCACTGTTTCCTCCAGTGAGTTCCAGTAAGTTTATAGCTTGGCTTTTATCATAGTTGATTTCCAGCCATCCCGATTCATCCTCATCAGATGCATCGTCATCCATCTTTACTCTTACTGCCAATACTTCCACCCAGACTTCATCATAGCTTGCGGGCGCATCTACTAAATAGAAATTAACCCGTGCTGATCCAGCCGCCGGATTATCATCATCTGAAGTACAGGATATGCCTGCAATGGCCAAAACAGAAATAAAGAGATAAGAAATTAAATTTTTCATAGGGTGATTTTTTTAATATGAGCCAAAAAATCCAATTTCTATGCCAAGTCTTGATACTAAAAAACGCACTCCTTGTGGATATCCTTCTTATTTTTGGGCATGATGAAATGGGAACGCCTTTTAGCCCGGGGGAGATTTGGAGACAAACCGGGATTTATACCAACACAAGTGGTCAGAAGTGAATTTGAGGTCGATTACGATCGGATTATTTTCTCGGCACCTTTTCGAAACTTGCAGGATAAAACCCAAGTTTTCCCGCTTCCTGAGCAAGCATTTGTCCATACCCGGCTTACTCACAGTCTGGAAGTATCCAGTGTAGGCCGCTCCTTAGGCAAGGCTGCAGGGGAATTTTTGCTGAACAAATACCCACAACTCTCCGCCAATGGAATTACCGCTGTGGAGATCGGGGCTATAGTAGCTGCTGCTGCGCTGACACATGACATTGGCAATCCTCCATTTGGCCATGCGGGAGAGGAGGCGATTTCGGACTTTTTCAAATTTCATCCTTCAGGAAAATGCTGGGAGCCTCATGTGCGTACTGAGCAGCTGGCAGATCTTTGTAATTTCGAGGGAAATGCGCAAGGTTTCCGGATGCTGGTTTCTAAGCAATTTGGTCTCAAATTAACCTATGCAACCTTGGCCGCTTTTACAAAATACCCGCGTCCCAGTATGATAGCTCAGCGGGATATCGCCCGCCGAAGTCAAAAAAAATACGGTTTTTTTATCAACCAGCTCGCAGACTTCGAACAGATGGGAACGATATTGGGCATGGAGAAATCAAGCCCAGAATGCTGGTATAGGCACCCTTTGGCATTTTTGGTAGAAGCCGCAGACGATATATGCTATAGTATTATAGACTTAGAAGATGGCTGCACCTTGGGACTGGTAAGTTTTGACGATACGGTGAAGCTTTTGGCTCCAATTCTAAAAGACAAGTTTGACCCTGAGAAGCTGAAAAAACCCCGTACAGAATCCCAAAATCTAGGCGCTCTGAGAGCATTGGCTATCGGTGAATTGATACGGGAATGTGTTGAGGTATTTGCCCAATACGAGGAAAGCATGTGCAAAGGAAACTTCGATAAAGCCCTTACTGATATTATTCCATCAGCAAAAGCACTTAAAGCAATTGCGGATCTATCTGTAGAAAAAATCTATCGTTCCAAAGTGGTTTTGGAAAAGGAAGCCGCAGGTTTTCAGGTATTGGAAGGGCTTTTAGAAGTTTTTTCAAAAGCGCTATACCACCAGTTTTACGACCCTGCCAAGTTCTCTGGACAGGATAGAAGCATTCTCAGGCTTTTGCCTGAGGACTTTCCTCTGAAAGGCTGGGGATCAGAGGTCAACCCTTATCCACTGCTTCGTTCATTGGTAGATTTCATCTCTGGTATGACTGACAAGTATGCGCTGAATCTCTACAGACGGGTCAAAGGAATCTCTTTTCCGGGAAGCTGAGCTATTCCAATCACAATGTGAAAGGTACAGGCGTAAAAGTTGTTAGCAATTAACCCATTGCGGGCTAAACCTCGTACTTATCCTAGCCCATCAATTGTAGATTAATTGTTAAATCTGCACATTGAGTTAGGTTAGCACAGGGTAAATTGAAAATTACTGGGGCCTACAGGCTATACGCAAGCGATTCACAGAGACATGATTATCCTCTGTGCTTAACTTTATTTCCTGCCCGTACTTTTCAGGTTACCTTTAGATGGAATCGAGCCTGTCTATGATAGACAGTCATGACTATTAAATCACCTATTGGAATGATTATAATTTGCGCGATTCCAACTGCCTGCCCTCAGGCAGGTGGAATCAATAAAAAACAATGTGATTATCCGCAATGATGCCAGTAACCATATTCTCTTTGCTTTACTGGACGGAAGACCGATACTTCGACTAAGCTCAGTACAAGTGACGGGTGACCGAAGTGAACTTGACGCTAGTGTTTTCCGAATCCTATGATGCTTTTATTGTTTTACTGGCAAAAAAGCGGATATACATAATAAACAAAATATAACCACATGAAAAAGACCCTTCTTATCATCCTTGGTATTATTGTATTTCTCTTTGCGGCAGCTATTGCTGTTCCTTTCCTTTTTAAGGATAAAATCATCGCACGTATTGACAGGGAAATCGCCGAGACAGTCAACGCAAAGGTGATTTATGATATTGATAACATCAGCCTTAGCCTTTTTCGAAGGTTTCCCAACGTCTCTGCCAGGATCAAGGATCTGGATATTGTAGGAAATGCACCATTCGAAAGGGATACGCTTGTGTCTCTTCAGGAACTTGCTGTTGATTTCAACTTGAAATCAGTGCTTTTTGATGATTATCCAACTCTGACAGGAGTGCATTTGAATGGAGGAGACCTTTATATCAAAGTATTGGAAGATGGTACAGCCAACTACGACATCACTTACCCTTCTGAGGAAGTAGAACAAGAGGAATCCACAGCAAATAACTTTAGGATAGGGGTGGATGAGATGGAAATCAGCAAGCTAAATGTCGTTTACGATGATCGGCAACTTAACTATTTCATGGCCTTAGGAGGGATAAATGCAAAAGGCACAGGAGAATTTACTGCTGATGTATATGATCTCCCCATTGAAATCGAAGCGCTGATTGCAGATGTCACCTACGAAAACGTAAACTACCTTTCCAATAAAACTTTTAAAGGTAATACGCTGCTGAATATTGACCTGGAAAACATGAAGTTTACTCTGGGAGATGGTGATTTTCAGTTGAATGACTTCATTTTCGGCTTGAGCGGCTACTTGGCAATGCCGGGGGAGAACATAGAAATGTCCATTTCTATGGATGGCAAAGACAATGAATTTAAAAGCATACTTTCTTTGGTACCGGGAATATATACCGAAAGTTTTTCTAGCCTGAAAACTTCAGGATCAATGGATTTTCATGGAAAAATCAAGGGAATCTACAATGAGGAAAAAACTCCGACTTTTGATATTTCTCTGAAAATCGATGAGGGTATGTTTCAATATCCTGACTTGCCTAGACCAGTCCAGAATGTAAATCTGGATCTACAGGTAAAAAATGAAACGGATAACATCAATAACACTTCCGTCAATATCCCTGCTTTTAATTTAGATTTTGGCAGCAATCCGATTTCCGGGAAATTGTACCTCTCCGATTTGGTGAGCTACACCATCGATGCTGCGCTGAAAGGTAAACTTAATCTGGACGAGATTACCTCAATTTTCCCGGTTGAAGGTCTTGATCTGAAAGGAAATCTCGACATTGATGCCACTGCAAAAGGACGATATGATTCAGCTGCAGGCATTATTCCTGCCATCAATGCAAAACTTCTATTGGCCAATGGCTATGTGAAAAGTGCTGATTATCCTGCACCTATAGAAAAACTCAACGTGAATGCCTCTGTTCAAAATCCCAATGGAAGTATGACGGATTTCTTGGTGGATCTTAGCCGATTTGGATTCGAACTGGAAGGTGAGGCGATCAATGGAAATATGAAAATCCGGGATTTCGACAAATTGATTTGGGATGGCACGGTCAAAGGCGGAGTAGATTTAAAGAAAATCCTGGCAATATTCCCAATAGAGGGAATGGAGATGGAGGGAAGAATAAATGCTGACATCAGCACCAAGGGATCCTATGCCGCGGTAGAAGCAAAGAAATACAATCAACTGGAAACCCGTGGTGATCTGGAAATGAAAAATTTTAGTTATTCAGCTGATGATTTACCGCAAAAAGTAGTAATCAGCAATGCCAAAGCATCTTTCAACCCTACCAACATCCAACTTTCAGAGTTTGATTCAAAACTTGGCTCAAGCCCACTTCAGGCGACCGGCTCTCTTACCAACTATATGGAATATATCCTTGGAGAAAATGGTACACTCAAGGGGCAACTGTCCCTTACCAGCAGCAGCTTCAATGTAAATGAATGGATGAGCGAAAGCACTTCTTCGGACACAGCCAGTTCCGAACTGTCAGTGATTGAGCTTCCCAAAAACATAGATTTCAGTATGTCTGTAACTGCAAGTAAGGTATTGTATGACAATCTAGACCTAAAGGATGTCAAAGGAAATATGAGCTTAAAGGACGGTATATTGAGCTTTTCCAATGCGTCAATGAAAACCATGGGTGGAACTATCGCCATGGATGGAATTTATGATCCAAGGGATATCACGGCACCTTTGTTCAATTTCAAATTGAATATTGCCGAACTCAGTATTTCCGAAGCATTTAAAAGCTTCAATACCATCAAGGCTTTTGCCCCGATAGCCCAGAATCTGACCGGTAAATTCAATTCCAATCTAAATTTCTCCGGAAAATTAGGAGCGGATATGATGCCTTTGCTATCTAGTCTGAATGGAGAAGGTTTACTGAAAGTAGCCGAAACAGCCTTGAAAGACAGTAAAATCCTTGAGGGAATAACCAGCCTAACAAAGCTAAAAGACGCAAATTCTCTGCAATTGCGAAATATATCCATTCCTATCAGCATAGACAATGGTGTAATGGATGTGAAACCTTTCGATGTAAAACTCTGGGACTACCAGGCCAAAGTACAGGGAACTGCGGGATTTGACGGATCTATCAATTACCTTGTAAATATGCAGATCCCAGCAGGCAAATTTGGTAGCCAAGCGAATTCTATCCTCGCTTCAATTACCGGAACTGCCACTGATGAAAACACCAGCATTCCACTGGCTCTGAATCTCTCGGGAACATATAATTCTCCAAAAATAGCCCTTGCTGGAGGAAACAGCATAGAATCCCTACTGACAAATGCACTTAAGGCAAGAGTGTCCGGGGAGGCCCAAGGCCTTCAAACCAAAGCCACCGAACAGTTTAATGCTGCTCAGGATAGTATGAAACAAGTGTTAAAAACCAAATCTGCAATGGCTCAGGACAGCACTAAAAAGGAGCTGGAGAAACAAGCGGATGTAGCCAAGGACAAAGCAGTAGATGAAGCCAAAAAAATGTTAAAGGGATTTTTCCCTAAAAGTACTCCCACAGCTAAACCAGACAGTACTTCTGTAAAGAAAGATCAATGATCTCATAAACTTGCAAAAAATACCTATCCAGATTATCAAAAAAAGCAGGGGTCTTTGCCCCTGCTTTTTGGTTAATCTCTTTTTTTGCTTTCTTTTTTAGCAGCTTTTGCAGCTCGTTTTTCCTTCAGCGTTTTGGTCGGCTGAGACTTATCATTTTTTGGTTTTCCTTCTGGTTGCTTAGCCATGATGTGTGATGAGAAAGGTGAAACTGATTCCTGTCAAGGTAGTGGGATTTCTCTTCGTCTCAATCCATTTCAAGCTAATTATTTTTAGAACTAACCAAACAACGATTCAATAGCTATTTACTAATCAAAAGGGATATTTGCCCTGATCAATCATGTAATCAGCGATCTGTCTCCGTAGCTCTTTAGTATTGTAAAGCTCCGATTTGGTAAACCGCTTCAATCCCATCAGCATTACTTTCTGCTCATCCCCTTTGGTAAAACTCCCAATTGCTTCTTTGGCAGCTGTATTGATTTTGTCCACTGCTTCTGAGAGGTAAATCTGTGTCATGGCAATCTGGTGCTTGCAGGCATCTTCTCCCCTCATGGAAACTAATTTTTCTGTACGGAGTATGGCTGACTCACTAGCGTAAATTTCTATCATCACATCGGCCAGATTCATCATGATTTCCTGCTCGTCTTCGATCTTGTCCTGAAGGGACATAGCTGCTTTGCCGCCCACCATCAGAAATACTTTCTTTAGCTTTTTCAGCACTTCTTTCTCTGCAGCGAAAAGCTCAGAGGTATCTACAGATTCAAAAGAAGGAACAGATGTCAATTCTTTAGAAACTGCCATAGCGGGATCAAAAATATTGATTTCCCCTTTCATGGCTCTCTTGAGAAGCATCCCTACCATCAGCATGCGGTTGATCTCATTTGTGCCTTCATAGATTCTGGAAATCCTCGCGTCACGATACGCACGCTCCATAGGTGCATCAGCGGAGTACCCCATACCACCGTAGATCTGCACACCCTGATCGACCACATAATCCAATACTTCTGAGCACTGCACCTTTGCGATAGCACACTCTATGGCAAATGCTTCCACTCCTTTCAACTTGGCCTCTGATGGATCCATGCCATCTGCTTCCAATGCATTAATCTTATTTTCTATATCCTGGCCAGCTCGATAACAAAGGGCTTCAGACACGTAGGACTTGGTTGCCATCTCAGCCAGCTTGGATTTGATGGCACCAAAAGAATTGATGCTGACACCAAACTGTTTCCTCTCTGTGGAGTATTTGACGGCATTAGAAGTCACCGTCCTTACTCCTCCCAGCACACCAGCTCCCAGTTTCACTCTTCCGATGTTCAGGATATTTACGGCGATTTTGAATCCATTCTGCCGGTCAGAAAGCATATTTTCCACGGGGACTGGACAATCATTGAAAAACACCTGGCGGGTAGATGACCCTTTGATGCCCATCTTCTTCTCTTCCTCATTCATGGTGATCCCACCGAAAGACTTTTCTATGATGAAGGCAGTAAGATTTTTATCATTTTCGATTTTGGCAAAAACAATAAACACATCTGCAAAACCCGCATTGGATATCCACATTTTCTGGCCATTGATCAGGTAGGTTTTACCGTCTTCGGAAAGGGTAGCTTTGGTTTTACCACTATTCGCATCCGAACCAGCATCAGGCTCAGTAAGACAATAACATGCCGCCCACTCTCCTGTTGCGAGCTTAGGAAGGTATTTTTTCTTCTGCTCTTCGGTACCGTAATATAGAATAGGTAGCGTGCCTATACCCGTATGCGCTCCGTAAGTAGTAGAAAATGAACCCGCCGCCCCGATGATATCAGCGATAAGCATAGAAGTATTGAAGCTCATTCCCATCCCTCCGTATTCTTCTGGCACAGTAATTCCCAGCAGTCCCAGATCCCCTGCTTTTTTGAAAATTTTCGGTACCAGATCCGGATCTTTCATGCTATCGATTTCCTGAGCATAAGGTGTGATCTCAGTATCGATAAAATCCTGACAGGCCTGTGCCATCATTCTCTGTTCTTCAGTAAATTCTGCAGGAATAAATATGTCCTGGGCATTGGTTTCTTTGATGAGGAATTCTCCTCCTTGGGTTGATTTTGTGGCCATTTTATTAAGACTTTATATTTTAGACGCTAGACATAAGACTTAGCTCGATTTGAAATCGAACTTTAGAATCAGGGCATACAGCATTATTTCAAAAGCTCATACACCCCAGCAACTCCCTGACCTCCTCCCACGCAGGCAGTCACCATTCCATATTTTTTGTTTTGGCGACGTAGCTCATTGAATATCTGCACCGATAGCTTGGCTCCAGTACATCCCAGCGGGTGTCCCAGTGCAACTGCCCCTCCATTTACATTGACTATATCAGGATTGAGATCCAATGCTTTGATTACTGCCAAACTTTGTGCAGCAAAAGCCTCGTTTAGCTCGATCAAATCAATGTCATTCAAAGAAAGACCTGCTTGCTTCAGCGCCTTTGGCACAGCTTCTTTAGGACCTATACCCATGATCCTTGGGTCAACGCCGGCTGCGCTATAAGACATCATCCTAGCCACGGGATCCAGATTAAGGGATTTCATGAGTCGCTCAGACATCACCACGACAAATGCCGCTCCGTCTGAAGTTTGGGAAGAATTCCCGGCTGTCACCTGTCCTTTATTTTTGAAAGCTGGTTTCAGACTAGACAATACCTCCATGCTTGTTCCAGCTCTTGGTCCCTCGTCGGTATCAATAATCTGCTTTCTGGTTTTCTTTTTGCCTTTCTCATCCAGGTAAGTTTCTTCCACTTCCACAGGGACGATTTCATCTTTGAATTTTCCTGACTTGATCGCCTCAATTGCTTTTTCATGAGATTTCACCGAAAAAGCATCTGAATCTTCCCGTGTGATGCTATATTCCTTTGCCAGTTCCTCGGCAGTCAATCCCATACTCAGGTAATAGGAAGGATGCTCAGTGGCTATTTTATAGTTTAGGACAGTTTTATATCCCATCATAGGAACCATAGACATGGATTCTGTCCCTCCAGCAATGATGCAATCTGCCATTCCGGCCTTTACTTTTCCTACTGCCAAAGCGATAGCCTCAATCCCAGAACCGCAATACCTGTTCACGATAAAGCCGGGATTTTCCACTCCAAGTGCCAGTAGGGAAATCATTCTACCCATCTGCATTCCCTGCTCCGCTTCCGGCACAGCATTTCCTACGATTAAGTCATCAACCATTTTGGTTTCCAGTCCTGGGGTATTTGCCACGAGATGTTTGATCACATCCGCTGCCAAGTCATCCGGTCGGTAAAATCGAAAACCACCTTTTTTGGCTTTTCCTACAGCCGATCTATATCCGTTAATTATGTAAGCTTCCATGTTATTTTCGAGTTATTTGAGTGTTTGGGTTAATAGAGAATCTAGTATCAAGTATTTAGTATCAAGACTTCGCTTCAATTGAAGTTTTAAGACCCACGATCATGCGCTGAACCTCAATAAGATCCTTTTCCATCTCTCCGGCTGATTCGGAATCAAGAATACCAACCCTTTCAGAAATGATCATCTGAGTTTCTAATTCAAAGCTTTCTCCTAGGCTAATCTCTAAAGAATTCACAAAAGACCTACCTGAAGTTTTAGCACATCCTTCAGCAATATTTGATGGTATAGAAACTCCTGCTCTTCTCATTTGAGAAATCAAACCAAACTTCTCTTCATTGGGGAACGACTTCGTAACTGAATATATTTTTACAGCAAAATCAACCGCCTTCTGCCATACTTTGAGTTCCTTGAAATTGTGCATAGTTCTAAAATCTTAATACTTACTACTATCTTTATTTTACTTGATACTTATGTCTTGATACTTGATACTAATTTCTCAGCGGTTTCCCCTTGAACAATATGCTATGAATCCGCTCCAGTGTCTTCTGCTCACCTGTCAAGCTCAGGAAAGCTTCACGTTCCAAATCCAAAAGATACCTTTCCGAAACTTCCGTCGGTGAAGACAAATCTCCCCCAGACATCACGTAGGCTAACTTTTTGGCTATCAACGCATCATGCTCAGAAATATATGCACCGTATCTCATTCCGGTAATACCTGCTTCAAACAATGCCAGTGATTCCTTCCCCAACACACGGATATTCGTCTGTTCCAAGGGCTGAGTATAACCCTCTTCGTACAAGGAAATAACCTTCGCTTTTGCTTCTGCCAGCTGGCGCTTTCTATTGAGGGTAATCCCATCAGAAGTTCTCAGATAACCCAGGCTCCTAGCTTCCTCCGCAGAAGTAGAAACTTTCGCCATGGCGATATTCATAAAGGTATCTTGCAGTCGATTCAGTTCTACATCGCCGGATTTGACGGCATTTGAGAATCTCAATGTCATCTCCTTGGTTCCGCCCCCTGCAGGAATCAAGCCCACACCTACTTCTACCAATCCCATGTATAATTCTGCATGCGCCTGCACATGATCTGAGTGAAGAGAAAGCTCACATCCACCTCCAAGCGCCATATTGTGTGGAGCCACTACCACTGGTATAGATGAGAATCTTGCCCGCATCATCGTATTCTGGAACTGGGCAATCATCAGATTGATCTCATCAAAATCCTGGTCTCCGGCAAACATAAACAGCATGGCCAAATTGGCACCTGCGGAGAAGTTTGCACCTTCGTTTCCTATTACCAATCCTTTGTAGGATTTCTCGGCCATTCCGATGGCAGTATTGATTCCTTCGATCACCTCCTGCCCCATGGAGTTCATTTTAGTATGAAACTCCAATCCGATCACATCATCACCCATGTCGTAGATGGAGGATCCTGCATTGTTCCAAATTACTTTTCCTGCAGATTTTAAAGTATCCAGAATAATGAAATCATCCATACCTGGAACTTCTTTGTAGCTTTTGCTCGGAATATCGTAGAAATGCTTTTTACCGTTTTCTACCTTGTAAAAAGAATCATTACCAGCTTCGAGCATTTCAAATACCCAGTCTGCAGGCTTTTCACCCGCAGCTTCCATCTTTTCCACGGTCTCTTTTACGCCAAGCAAATCCCAATTTTCAAACGGCCCCAGCTCCCAGCCAAAACCTGCACTTACTGCCTGGTCTATTCTGAAAAGTTCATCAGCAATCTCAGGAATTCTAAATGAGCAGTACCTGAACAAATCATAAAAAGTGGCACGGTAAAATTCACCAGCTTTATCATCAAAATTCACCAAATGCTTGATCCTCTTCTTCAGATCTTCAAATTCCTTGGCAGACTCCAAAGCCTTAAATTTTGGCTTTTCCAGATCCTTATATTCGAAAGTTTCAAAGTCTATTTCTTTCAGTTCTTTGGATCCGTCCTTGTGCCGAATCATATTGAAATAGCCTGAGCCTGTCTTATCTCCCAGCCACTTTTTCTCATAGAGTACCTCCATGATTTTGGGTAGCTTGAATTTCTCCCGGGATTCGTCATGTGGCAAAGCCTTGTACAGATTGTTTGCGACATTGACCGTGGTATCCAATCCTACCACATCCATCGTTCTGAAAGTAGCTGACTTGGCTCTTCCTATTAAAGTCCCTGTTAGTTTATCGACTTCAGATACTCCCAGTCCCATTTTCTCAATGGTGTGCATGGCAGAAATAATAGCATATACACCAATCCTATTTGCGATAAATGCCGGAGTATCCTTACAAAGCACGGTCTCTTTTCCCAGGAATCTATCTCCATACTCCATCAGGAAATCTATGATTTTAGGATTAGTTTTTGGTCCAGGGATAATCTCCAATAGTCTTAGATACCTTGGTGGGTTAAAAAAGTGGGTACCGGCAAAGTTCTCCTGAAAATCCTCACTTCTTCCCTCACACATCATGTGCATAGGGATCCCCGAAGTATTTGAAGTGATCAGTGTTCCGGGTTTGCGGTATTTTTCTACCTTTTCAAAAAGGGACTGCTTAATGTCCAATCTTTCCACCACGACTTCCATCACCCAATCGTAATCTTTGATTTTAGGTAGATCGTCGTCAAAATTCCCGGTAGTGATCCTATCTGAAAAAGACTTATCATAGATAGGTGAAGGATTGGATTTTAATGTGCTTTGCAAAGCAGAATTCACCATTCGGTTACGCACTACAATATCTTCCTTGGTCAATCCTTTTTTCTGCTCTTCCTCAGTAAGTTCGAATGGAACTATGTCTAGCAAAAGTACCTGCACGCCAATATTGGCGAAGTGGCAGGCAATCCTAGATCCCATAACCCCTGAACCTAAAATGGCTACTTTTTTGATTGTTCTGTTCATAATTTTGGGCTTTTGGTCATAATAACCTCCTGGTTCTTGTTGGTTTATAATTCAAATATTGGTTTGTTGATATCCACTCCTCTATCCGTTTGGATCTGATCTATGACCAGTTGTATCTTTTCAAATACGGCAAAGAACTGATTAAGATCTTCCTCACTCACTACTTCCCGTACCTGCTCATTGAATTCCCGGATGGTATTCACAGATATTGCCTTTTTCTTTTTTCCTTCTTCCGTAAGAAAAATTCGGACCGATCGCTTATCTACTAAGTCGGGCTTTTTGTAGATCAGCCCTTTCTCTTCCATTGTCCTGAGCATCCTGGTCAGACTTCTGGTCTCCAGGCCTAGCTTAGGTGCAATTTTCGTTGCAGGAGCTCCTTCAGTGGAATTGATATTTATCAGTACAAATCCAATGGCCGTGGTGAATCCCTCTTCAGCAGCCTGCTGATTGTACATCCTGGAAATTGCATGCCAGGCACTTTTGATATGATAATCAACGGTTTCTTCTCTCTTCATCTCTACGTGGATTCTTCCTATTGCTGATGTCTAATTTAAGAAAAAAATGTATGCATGCATACTATATTGAAAAAAAGTTATGCATGCATCATATTTTTTTGGCACATGATTGTTGAAAGTTTACTTAGAAACTGGTTGAGCTTTCAAAGAAGCAATCGAGAATACACGGAT
>CBFGUY010000071.1:0-19337 GCA_965651895.1 uncultured Algoriphagus sp.
AAATCAGCCTCAATCATAGGCCAGATATCTACATTGTTGACCACATCTTCTAATCCTGTACCATAATCCACTGTCTCATCAATGTAAGGGACATTATTGAAATTTCTTTTCAACTGGAAATAGAAATGCCCTCTTAAAAATCTAGCCTGGGAAGAAATTCTCTGAATATCCGAATCAGAGATATCCTCAGAATCATTGATCAGCCTAAGTACATTGTTAGCTCTGGCTATTCCCTCATAGAGTCCCTGCCAATTTTCCAGCAAATTCACATTAGAAGCATCTGTTTCAAATCGTTGGATAGGATTGATCGTATTAAAATCCCCAGGATCCGTCCCTTTGTTTGCATCCCCTCCCCGAATACTCCCCCAAACCCAATTGGAAGGAGAAGCCATTCGTTGTTGTCTACCGTTAACTTGGGAATAGACTGCTATTAAAGAAGCATCCAAACCTGCCAAGGAAGTCAACTGCGTCTCTGTCAAAAGTCCGGTAGGGGCTATGTTCAAGAAATCATCGCTGCAACTTACCGCCACCATCATTGCTGTGGAGGCCAGTAAAGCGCCGACTTTTAATTTTATATTTTTCATAAGTTTTGATCAATTATAGTTTCTATAACTAGATTCCAGCTATGTGATAAGCTTAGAAGCTTACGTTTAATCCGAAGGTATAACCACGTGTAACTGGATAGTTACCCACATCGATACCGAAGGTCAAATCCGCATCACCACCCACAGCAGGATCCAGTCCTTCGTATCCAGTGATCGTGAACAGGTTGTTAGCCGAAGCAAATACTCTTAGCCTTTCAATCCTCCATCTTTCCAACAGAGGAGCAGGTAAGGTATACCCAAGTGTCACATTCTGTAGTCTCAAGTAAGAGCCATCTTCCACATAGAATGAATTACCAACATTGGAAGTAGAGAAGTTAGCTGCTTTTTCCACAATAGGAATAGTAGCATTTAGATTCTGGGGTGTCCATGCATTCTTTAGGCGCTCAGAAGTAGCAGCCCCTTCGAAGGTGGAATAAAAGTCTGTAAACCATTTGGAATGGTTCCAAATATCATTTCCTATAGAAGTATAGAGATAGGCAGAAAGATCAAAGCCTTTATACCCAACGGTGAAGTTCATCCCACCTGTGAATTTTGGTATAGGGGAACCTAGGGTGGTTCTGTCGTCTGGTGTGATTACGCCGTCACCATTCAAATCTTTAAATTTGAACCTTCCAGGAGCAGCACCATCTTGCTCAGCATGGCCCTCCACATCATCTGCAGAACTGAACAGCCCTTCTACTACATAACCAAAGAAAGCCGAAAGCGGTTGTCCTACCATATTTCTGATCGGTTCTATCCCTCTAAAATTAGGGTTCACAGAAGTAATTACAGTGACATCAGGAGCTAATGATACGATTTCATTCTTCAACAGGGAACCGTTTACCGTGATATCGTAAGTGAATTCGGAAGAAAGATTGCCTCTGTAGCCAACTAACAAATCCACTCCTTGGTTTAGCATTTCACCGATGTTGACTGAAGGAGGATCGGCATTAAAGCCAGCAGTAGCCGGTATAGGCACCTGGAACAACAAATCTTTAGTATCCTTTCTCCAGAGATCAAATATTATATCCATTCTTCCATTGAAGAAGGTACCGTCAAACCCTACATTCTGGGTTACCGCAGTCTCCCATCTTGCATTCGGGTTTCCTATCCTACTTCTTCTAAAGCCTATTAAAGCAGAAGAGTTAGATCCTGTAATATCGTAAGAGGAAGCGCCTATATTCCCTCCAAACAAGGAATATTGGTTGTTAGGATCCACGTTGTTGGAGTTACCCATTTGTCCCCAACCTCCTCGGATTTTCAGGTCATCTATCCAAGTGGCACCAGCCAAAAATCCTTCTGAGGATATTCTCCATGCTGCAGAGAATGCCGGGAACACACCATATCTGGAGTTCTCACCAAATCTGGAGGAACCATCCCTTCTTACTACCGCACTAAACAAATACTTATCATTATAAGTATAGTTAAGTCTCCCGAAGATAGAGTAGAAGTTTACACCTCTATATAGCCCAGAATTAACAATTCTAGAAGATACTGGCAAATTAGATATTGTGATGAAGTCTGGATCCTGAGAGAATGGGTTCTGACCAGAAGCAGAAATATCACGTCCAGAACCTGTATTTAAAGCCTCCATACCTGCCAGAAAATCGAAATCATGCTTATCAAAGGTTTTCTTATAGGAGGCTGTATTGGTAAATGTCCAGGCAAAGTTATACCCTGAGCCTTCGCTGTACCCAAATGCTGAGTTATTCTCCAGGTTTTCGTATTGATGTCTGGAATAATTATAATAATAGTAGTTGTTGTATTGACCACCAATGGAAGACCTGAATGTCAAATCCTTGGCCAAATCAGCTTCTACATACACATTACCAAAAATGTTTGCATTGAAGTTTCTGTTATCTGCCAATGCATCTCTTTCCGCAACCGGGTTTCTTGGGTTGTTAAACCCTTGTGCCGCAGTACCTGCATATCCTCCAAACTCATCGTAAATAGGGATAATAGTGGACATTCTGAAGGCACCCAATATAGAGTTTTCATCTCTTGCTACACCTACACCACCGTTTCCTCCTGACTGACCCAATACTCTTCTATACGTAGCCTGAAAGTTTTCGCCGATTCTGACACGTTTGGTAACGTCAAATTCAGAGTTGGCCCGAAGTGTCATTCTTCTCATATCGTTTCCTATGAGGATGCCTGCTTGATCCTGAAATCCGAATCCTACGAAGAAACGACTGAATTCAGATCCGCCGTTGATGCCTATGGAGTGACGGTTTAGAGGGGCGGTTCTGGTGATGGCCCCATACCAATCCGTCCCTTCCCCGGTAGCAGCTCTTACCAGCTGATAGATATCTCCTTTACTATAATCCACGTTGTATTTAGCAGCCTCTTCAGCAAGACGGTCTGGCGAGAAAGGACCAGCAACACCACCTTGGGAACCTACTCTAATATAATACGGCAATACGGGAGAATCACCAGTTCCGAATTGAGGATGGTCAAAATTTGTATCCCTTCCTTCCGCAGCCGCAGCATTTCTCTCTGCCAGCCAAGTATAATCCGCCTGATCCTGAGGATTCATCATATCAATACCTCTGCCCGGTGTAGTCATCCCGAACATACCATTGTAATCCACCCTTAACTTTTGATTTCCTCTTCTACCTCGTTTGGTAGTGTAGATAATCACACCACTGGCAGCTCTCGCACCATAGATGGAAGCCGCCGCAGCATCTTTTAGAACAGTAGTGGATTCTATATCATCCGGATTGATAAAATCTGTAGATCCTACCGGAACTCCGTCCACAACGTACAGCGGCTGATTACCTCCGAAAGCCCCAAATCCACGGATACGAACAATAGAAGTAGTACCTGGTTGACCATTAGTAATCACCGTCACACCAGAAACACGGCCCTGAAGGGCCTGCTCTACGTTACCGGTAGGGATTACTGTTAGGTCTTTGGCGTCCACAGTAGCAATAGCTCCTGTAGTCTCTCTCCTACTGTCAATGGAATAACCCGTAACGACCATTTCGGTCAAGGTCTGCTCATCAGGAGCGAGTTTCACGTCTATTACACTTCTGTTTCCAACAGTCTGTTCTGATTTGGCATATCCGATAAAAGAAAACACCAGAATGGCATCGTCGTTGGGAACATTGAGGGAAAACTTCCCGTCAATGTCTGTAGCTGTACCGGTAGTAGTCCCCTTCACAAGGACAGAAACCCCGGGAAGTCCAACATCGTACTCATCCAGCACTGTACCCGTTACGGTTTTTTGCGCAAAGGCAGCCGCCCCGGTGAGGACTAAGAGCACAAAAAGCGCACTTAGATTTTTGTAAATATTTTTCATAAAGATAGATAGATTGGGTAACAAGATTAATTTCAAAACTTGTCGTTTCTTATTGTTGATGCAATCGTTTGCGATCTTGCTCAAACTAATTGCAGGACGCACCATTTCGATTTCTGAGGAACGATTGCAATTATACCTTGGCGATTATGCCGACTAATTAGTTAACCTGTTGGTTTGAGAGCATCGGGTGATGCTATAGGGGTGGGCGCACTGATTCTAAGTAGAATAAGTCATAGGCAAATATTTTGGGTTACATTAATTGTACTAAAGCACCAATGTTAAAGATTCTTAAACACATTTCAAACCCAAAGCCAAAAATAAAATTTGGATTTTATTAGGTCTTACGCACTAATCTAACTCCTCAACATTAATTACAGTATCAATTTAACGCAAATATGCCATTTACCAAAAATAAGAATAATACAATTGCGGGAACGCTTATTGGTGATTTAGAAGAATTATTAAAGAATTGTTAATTAATTTTCATTATTACTAACAGACGATCGGAATATTTGGAAAAACTCATCCGAAGACCTGATTTCTTCAAATATCGGATCTACCAATGCTTTTTGATAAATCAATTCACTGGCATGGATAGCCTTATCAAGTTGCAATAGAGCTACCTCCTTCTGTCCGCTTTGTACAGCCACCATAGCCAAGCCATAAAAGCCATATCCATAGTTTCGCCCTGCCATCACGGACTCCTCAAAAGACAGGCTCGCATTGGCAAAATCCCCGGAAAGAAAATAGGCCAGTCCTTTATTGAAAAAGTCTTTGGGCTCTGTGTAAGGATAATCAAAACGGAGGGTTGCCAGCTTGTAATCTCCCCTCATAATATCCAAGGCACCTCTCAAGCTTTCATTGTACATCAAAAAATCCTTATTGCGGGTCAACACTGACGCATCAGAAAGTTTCTTATAAGCATCCCAGATTTCTCCCTGCAACACCAATATCTGCCCCTGATTGTGAAGTATATGCGGGTCAGTATCTATTTTAGCGGCTTGATACAGCAGTTCATTCGCTTCCTTCCATAATTTGTCCTTGGCATTTTGATCCAGGGTGCGCTGGGCTTGTCGCATCTTTACTACGGCCAGATTATTATAGGGGATCACAGACCGAAACAGTTCCGTCATCTTTGAATAGATCTTAGCCTTATCCTCCAATCTTGGCGCTGCCTCTCCGGCAATAGCCCAGTCAGTCAGATCCAGCCCTGTATTTGCCGCATTCTCACTCAGGGCCTGCTGAAGCAAAGCCGTTTGGGCTTGGTTGAGTCCAGGTAGAGGTTTGGCCACAACTTCAATTTTTGCAGCTCTCAGGCTTGGGAAGAGATCTTTTGCCACCTGGCTGAAACCGGGGATTTTTCTTAGCCCCTGAGATTGGGTCTGGTAATCAGAACCATCCAACAACACCGCATAGTATTGATCCTTTCTTTGCGTAGAAGTCTTCTCATACTCCCGGAGAAGCAGGCGGAAATCAAACCAGTCGTTCCATCTCGACGTCAATTCAGACACACTGTCCCTGACTACTATATTAGAATCTTTCAACAGGCGGATTACTGCCTCCGCTCTATCCATCCCAAGCTTACTACTCTTCCCTTCACCGTTTTCAGGTGATTGGATCCCGGTGACTTTAAAAGAAAGCACAGCTGAATTCTCTGTCAAAAAAGCCTTCAGATCCGCAATAGCCTGGGTATTCGAGTTGTTCAATTTGACAGTAGAAGATCCTGCATCAAAGCGGATCAGAAATTCCTTTGACCTGGAAAGATCCGCATCCATCATGCCCGTAGGAATATAAAGTCCCACCTGAGGGATAGGCTCATCTGGATTTACCTTTCCCACCTTAGCCATTAAAGGCGTCGCAATTACACCCCTGGCCAGTATCTTTTTCTGATAGGGCTGAGTCTGGGACTTTTTACCCTGAAAAAACTGAGCTTCCAGAAACGCCCCTTCCATCCAAGGTTCATAGGCTAGGACAAAGGATTTCTTATAGGAGTAATCACCGACATTCTTCTTTAGCTCTATATCCTCAAAAACCATTGAATTCTCAGAGGATTTTAGCAAAATCGAGACTCTGGGGTTTCTCGGACTAAGCACAGACTCTATCGGAATGGAACCAGCCACTTCAAAACGGACGGAATCCCTAAAAAACTCAAGCTTGCCGGGAGTCACCTTCGAATCTTTCAAAAAATCAGTTTCAGGCATTATTATTGAACTGCAAAGCAGTGGCAATACTAACAACAAAAACAAACCCGGTTTTTTCTTAAACAATTGGTATATCATTCTTATTTGTTAATTATTAAGACTTTTGCCTAAATTTACTTCAACTAAATCACCTATAAATATGGAAAAGCTGAAAATTTTCTTCGAAGAAAGAGCATTTGGAGTCTGCTCCCGGCTGGGTGAAAAGCTCAATTTCCCTATTGATAGCATTCGTCTATTTTTTATATACGCCTCATTTGTCACCTTGGGCTCGCCTGTTATCCTATATGTAAGTATGGCAATGACGATGAAAATCAGAAAGTTTTTTAGAAAGAAGAACAACCCGCTGCTTTTTGATTAAAGTTGATCGTAGTGCTTTTTTCCCAAAACCTTCCAATTCCAAAAGATCAGATGGACTTTCCCCCGCCTTTCTACCTCTTTCCCTCCTTTTAACTCTGACTGAGACCTCACTAACGCACGCTTATTTTTCCCAAAATCTTTATACGCATCCACTATTGCTTTTGAAAATTCCTTTTTGCCCTGCATGACAAAACTCCAAGCTGCCAGGTGTTCTAACAAAGATTTGACCAGAAATATCCAATAAAACTTCCAGGCTGATTCATTCTTGTAAACCATACTGAGGCTGTTCCGGATGTTTAAGTACATTTTTCTCGGGCTGCTTCTATCCAGTGTGGCTCCTCCCAGATGGTAAACCTCCACTGCCCCAGTATAGCCTATTTTCCAACCTGATTTCCTCATTCGCCAGCACAGATCAATTTCCTCCATATGGGCAAAAAAACCTGAGTCAAAACCGGACAAATCATGGAAAACTGAGGCTTTTATTACCATGCATGCTCCTGAAGCCCAATCTACTTCAATACTGTCGTTATATATCCCGCTGTCCTTCTCCACCGTATCCCAAATCCTTCCCCTACAATAAGGATACCCATATGCATCCAGAAACCCGCCACCTGCACCCGCATAGTCAAAGGTACCCCTCTCCTTCCATGATAATATCTTTGGCTGAAGTGCGGCATACTCCGGATGAGAGTCCATCCAGGAAATAAGGACAGTATCCCAGCCCGAGGTCACCTCCACATCGGAATTCAACAGGATATAATACCCATAGAGACCTTTTAATTGGGCAAGCCCCTCATTATATCCTCCTGCATAGCCGGAATTTCCGGAAAGTCGTATTTGCTGGATCTGCGGATAATTCTTCTCCAAATATCCCATGGATCCGTCAGTGCTAGCATTGTCCACCACCCAAACGTCAAAAGAACTATGCATACAAACAGAAGGAAGAAATGTCTGCAGCATTTCTTCCCCGTTATAGTTCAGTATGACGATGGCGCAGTGCTTCATCCAAACATCCCTCCTAGGTCCATGCCTGGGATATTAGGAATCATACCTTCCGTAGCTGCTTTCATTTCAGCTTTGATCTTTACCTCCATGGCCGTCATCGCGATATTGGTAGCAGCTACGATGAGATCGCTGAGCATTTCCTTGTCTTTGGGAGAAAGCAGCGAATCATCAAAGTCAATGCTTATCACTTTTCTATCGCCATTCACTGTGACTTTCACCAATCCCGCCCCGGACTCCCCGGTGGCAGTTAAGTGTACCAGCTTTGCCTGTGTTTCTTTGATTTTTGCCTGGGCCTCTTTCACTTTGCCCATCATTCCCATTATATCAAACATATCATTCTATTTAAGACTACTTACTTATTGTGGTTTCAATTTACTTTAATCGTGCAATTGCTTCTTCTAAACTTACAGATTCCTGCTCCCCGGTTTCCAGATTTTTCAGGGCAATTAACTTGTTTTCAATTTCTGCATCTCCGCAAATACCTACAAATGGAACACCTTTTTTGGAAGCAAAATCCAATTGCTTGTTCATTTTTTTCAAATCTGGGTAAAGTTCTGCTCTGATCCCCACATCCCTGAATTTCTTCAATATGGCCAAGGCATATTCATAGGCCTTTTGATCAAAGTGCGTCAATAGGATTTTGGTGCCCTGCACACTCTCTTCCGGGAAAAGATCCAGCTCCTCTAGCACATCATATAAGCGATCTACCCCAAAGGAAAATCCTACTCCAGAAATTCCCGAAAGGCCAAACACCCCGGTAAGATTATCGTACCGACCACCTCCACTGACGGATCCGATGGACACATTGTTCACTTTCACTTCGAAAATAGCCCCTGTGTAATACGAAAGCCCGCGTGCCAACATAATATCTAAATCCACAAAGTCGAGATTTTCCCCCATAGTGCCCAGTATCTGAAAAACCTCTTCCAGTTCGCAGACTCCCTGAAGCCCAATCTCACTCTCAGCCAAAAACTGCTTGAGGAAAGCAAGTTTCCCTGCCTGATCCGTTTCTAACTGGACCAATGGAGCTAATTTATCAATTGCATCGGCAGCAAAACCCCGCTCAGCCAATTCCCCTTTCACTTTCTCCCATCCGATCTTATCCAGCTTATCGATAGCTACACACAGAGGACCTTCTTTTCCAGCTTCACCTATGGCTTCAGAAATGCCTGTCAGGATTTTTCTGTTGTTCAACTTGATGCCGTAATCACTCAGCTTCAGTTTCTGAAAAACCGAGCGGATCATAAGAATTATCTCAGCCTCGCAAAGCAAGCTGTCTGTACCTACCACATCGGCGTCACACTGGTAAAATTCGCGATATCTCCCTTTCTGAGGACGGTCGGCACGCCAAACAGGCTGGATCTGATAGCGCTTAAAAGGAAAGGTCAGCTCATTCCTGTTCATCACCACAAAACGGGCAAAGGGAACGGTCAAGTCATAACGGAGGCCTTTTTCGGAAACCTTAGTCAGTGTAGCCTTATATCCATCTTTTAGGTCCTGATCGCCAACATTTTTCAGATAATCCCCAGAATTCAGGATCTTAAACAATAACTGATCCCCCTCATCTCCATATTTTCCGGTAAGCGTACTCAGGTTCTCCATAGCAGGAGTCTCGATCTGGTTGTAGCCAAAAAGTTGAAAAGTGCTCTTAATCGTCTCAAGGATATAGTTTCTTCTGGCCATCTGGACTGTCCCAAAATCCCGGGTTCCCTTTGGCAGACTTGGCTTTTGCATAGCTTGTTTTTTGGTGATTAGCTGCCAAATTTATTCAAAAAAAAGGAAACCCTCCCTGATCTGGTGAAAGTCAAAGAATTAAATCCCAATTTAATTTAGGCTAAAAAGAAATCTTTATTTACTTTTGCGACTCGTTTCTGAACAATACTATTAAAAATATACGACCATGGCAGTTACTACACTGAAGAGAAAACTTAAAAGAAAAAGACAATCTCAGACCACACGTGTGATTAAGATCAAGCAATTGACTGCTCAGCCTGTAATCAAAAACGTGGACGTTGAAGAGCTTAAGAAGTCTTTTGCGAAATAATCTATATTTCGTCAAAAACATTGAAGGCGGTCATTTGATCGCCTTTTTTGTTTTTTTTAACCGCGGTGAACACGGAGGGTGACACGGAGAACGCGGATTCAAGACCGCATAAACCTATTGATTTTTAACTACTTAAAAATAACCCAATAATATTTATAGTGGTTTGTGAGACACAAACCTCGGCGGAAATTAGCCAAACTTGAGTGGTCTGTGAAGACACAGACCACGGCGGGCGAAACACTAACCACGGCGGGCGAGACACAAACCACGTTGGTTGGATTGCAAACTAAAGACTGAGACTGCAAACTGAGACTAAAAACTGCCACTTTTTACATTTAACCTTTTACCATTTTAACGCACCGCTTACAAACCTTACAACTTACCACTCACAAAAAACTCAAACACCCAACTTCCCTCTTTTCCCAAGTTCCACCACCCGGAGATTTTTCACCTGCCCAGCCTCCAGATCAAACAATAACATGGTACGCATCACATGAAATCCATGCTGACCAATAGCTCCGGGATTCATATAGAGACAGTTTACCGTCTTGTCAAATTCGACCTTGCAGATATGAGAATGCCCACAGATAAAAAGTTGGGCAGCTGATTGCTTGATTCTGGCTTTGACGCCTTTTGCGTAGCGGGGAGGTTTGCCCCCGATATGCGTCATCAGCACCTTTACTCCTTCCAGGGTAAATTCCTGCCATTCGGGATATATCTGCTGCATATCCTTATCATCTATATTCCCGAAAACAGCCCGTATAGCCTTTTCCCCGGGCAAAGCATCCATTACAGCCATACTCCCAATATCCCCTGCATGCCAAATCTCATCCACATCGGCTAAATGGGCGAGTGTTTTGTGGTCAATGTAGCTGTGGGAATCAGATATGAGAGCGATCTTGGTAGGCATTTGAACTTAATCTTGCTAAATTTTCATTCCAATATGAAACAGCATTCTTTCTAATCAAACTACTTTCCTATGAAACTTCAGCGACTCCTAGTCTTTGTACTCGCATTGTTTTTGGCTAACACAGCGTTCATTCAAGCTCAAACCCCTGTAAACAAATCCATTACTGTATCCGAGTTTGAAGAAATTGCCAAAAACAAAGGAGCAACAGTAATTATAGATGTGAGGACACCTGAAGAAATAGAAAAAGGACGCCTGCCAAGAGCGAAGAGTATTGACATCTCAAGTGATTTTTTTGAAACTGAAATCTCCAAATTACCTAAAAACAAAACCTACCTGCTTTATTGTAAAGCCGGAGTAAGATCAGAAAAAGCGATGGAGATTATGCGCGCTTCGGGCTTTAACTATGTTTTCTCCTTAGCCGGAGGGATAGATGCTTGGAAAGAAGCAGGTAAACCCATAGAACGATGAAATCAATCAACCCATACACTGGAGAATTATTAGAAGAATTCAATACATTCTCCAAAGCGAAACTCGAACAGAAATTAAGCGGTGCATCAGTGGCTTTTTCCGGATGGAAAGACGTAGGTTTTGCAACAAAGTCTGAACTCATGTTCAAAGCTGGTGCTGTACTGAAGGAAAACAGGGAAAAATATGCCAAAATCATTACCCTGGAAATGGGCAAGGTACTTAAGGAATCCCTTGCGGAGGTGGACAAATGTGCATTAGTGTGCGAATACTATGCTGGGAGGGCAGAGGACTTCCTCAAAGACGAGCACATTACTTTACCGGAAGGAAAAAAAGCCAAAATCATCCATCAACCACTCGGAATCATTCTGGCAGTCATGCCTTGGAATTTTCCTTTTTGGCAGGTTTTCCGCTTTGCCGCACCCACCTTGATGGCAGGAAATGTAGGGGTCTTAAAACATGCCTCCAATGTACCACAATGCTCCTTGGCCATAGAAGAGGTATTTACTGAAGCCGGATTTCCGGAGGGCGTCTTCCAGAGCCTTTTGATAGATTCTGACACCACTACCGAGCTTATAGCTGACGAGCGGATCAAAGCGGTCACACTCACAGGTAGTGAAAAAGCAGGTGCATCGGTTGCCTCAGTTGCAGGAAAACATATCAAGAAGTCCTTATTGGAACTAGGAGGAAGCGACCCATTTATTGTTTTGAAAGACGCAGATCTTAAGAACGCCGCCGAGACAGCAGTCAAAGCCAGAATGATCAACTTCGGTCAAAGCTGCATTGCTGCCAAACGTTTCATTATAGAAGAGGAAGTTTATGACAAGTTCCTCACTCTTTTTGTCGAGAATTTCAAAAACCTTAAACAAGGTGATCCCATGGATGAAAATTCTGATTTTGCCTGTATGGCAAGACCGGATCTGGCAGAAGATCTTTACCAACAGGTGGAGAATTCTCTCGGTGCCGGAGCAACCCTGATCTACGGAGGCGAAAAGCCCGATAAAGGGTCTGCGCTTTTCTCCCCTACCATTTTGGCAGACATCCCTACTCCATCTCCGGCTTATCGGGAAGAATTATTCGGCCCTGTAGCCACTTTGTTCACAGTAAAAAATGAGGAAGATGCAATTGCTTTGGCGAATGACACTGAGTTTGGCTTAGGCGCATCTATCTGGTCTCAGAACATAGAGAAAGCTTCAGCACTAGCAGGCAAAATCGAAAGCGGAGCGGTCTTTATCAATGCAATGGTGGCTTCCAACCCTCACCTACCTTTTGGTGGGGTAAAAAAATCCGGTTATGGAAGAGAACTGAGCAGATATGGGATTTTGGAGTTTGTAAATTCAAAAACTGTGTTTCTAGGCTAATCAATTAGGCATAAAGAGCCCTTTATTTTTGGTTTTGGGCAATTCCTTTCTATTTTTACGAGCCAAAATTTTGTCATAAACTAATGAGAGAAATACAGTTTCGAGAAGCCCTAAGAGAGGCAATGTCTGAAGAAATGAGACGTGATAAAGACGTTTTTCTTATGGGCGAGGAAGTTGCTGAATATAATGGAGCATACAAGGTATCCCAGGGAATGCTGGATGAATTCGGCCCAGAGCGTATCTACGATACACCTATCGCAGAGCTGGGATTTTCAGGATTGGCTGTAGGGGCTGCTATGAACGGGCTTAAGCCTATCGTAGAGTTCATGACCTTCAACTTTTCGCTAGTAGCTATAGATCAGATCATCAACTCCGCAGCTAAAATGCTTGCCATGTCAGGTGGAGCTTATAGTGTGCCAGTGGTGTTCAGAGGCCCTACCGGCAACGCAGGACAACTGGGAGCTACCCACTCATCAAACTTCGAGAGTTGGTTTGCCAATACCCCAGGGTTGAAAGTGATCGTACCTTCCAATCCATATGACGCCAAAGGACTGATGAAAGCCGCTATCCGTGATCCGGATCCAGTGATCTTCATGGAATCTGAAGTGATGTACTCTGACAAGGGTGAAGTGCCTGAGGGAGAATACCTGCTGCCAATAGGTGTAGCTGACATCAAGAGGAAAGGAAAAGATGTTACAGTCATTTCATTTGGAAAGATGATGAAAGTAGCCTTGCAAGCTGCTGAAGAAATGGCGAAAGAAGGAATAGAAGCGGAAGTTATCGACCTGAGAACAGTTAGACCAATAGACTATGCTACTTGTTTGGAATCCGTGAAGAAGACCAACCGTGTCGTGATCGTAGAAGAAGCCAATCCAATAGCGGCGATTTCTTCCGAACTGACCTATCACTTCCAGAGATATGCATTTGATTACCTAGATGCTCCTGTGATCCGTGTGAACTCAATGGATATCCCGTTGAGTTATTCTCCGGCTTACATTGAGGCGACTTTGCCTAATGTGAAGCGAACTGTGGACGCCATCAAGGAAGTCTGCTATAAGAAGTAGTCAATCCTGTATAGTATATCAAAGCCCGACTTCATTGATTTGAAGTCGGGCTTTTTTAGTAACAAGTTTATAAGAATAATGAGCCAAGAACAAGGTGCCGTTCGTGAGCACGAACGCCGGCGCAGGTAGTATTTAGAATAAAGAGCCAAGAATCAAGGGTGACAGATTCCGTTCGTGCGACACGAACGGTGGCGCAGGCTAGATTTAAGAATCAAGAGACGAGAATTAAGAACCAAGAATCTAGAGCCAAGAGAGTAAATTTTGGCCCCCTTTGGTTCAAGTCTTCAGACTTGGCCCCAAATCACTGCAGTCTCCAGACTGCCTTTCAGTGAGGCTTGCGCCAAAACAAGGCAGATTTAAAAATCAAGAGACAAGAATCAAAACCGTTGTAGTCTCCAAACTTCTATTTTCTTAGATAAAAACTAGCAGTCTGAAGACTGCATTACCGTAGGCACACAAGAAGACTTGCGCCGAGTCTGAGAAGATCGGACGAGTCATTAGACTGCATAGGTTAGTATCCAACCAAGTCTGAGGACTGAATCAAATAAGCACTTGTGCTCTCTGTGTAAACCTCTGTGTCCACCGTGGTTAACCAGCAAAAAAAAGCCCGCTCTCAGTGGAAAGCGGGTTTTTCTCTTGTAACCCAATCTACTATTTACTTTCTTAATTACTTGTTCTGCTGCATTTCTCCGCCACCGCCTTCACTTCCGCCCTCCTTCAGGTCATCGTTAGAAACTGATTTTTTCCTTCTCGGCTTTTGATCCATGCTAAGCTTACCTATCCTGTAGCTGAAGTTGATTTTGAAGTTCATGTTACGCATGATGTTCGTGCTGTTCTGAACGATTGTAGGAGTGACAATCTCATTTTTCATCTTAAATTCTTTGGTCAGGAAGTTATCCGCACCGAATCCGATAGTCCCTCTCTTCTCATTGAACTGCTTATTGATTCCCATTCCATACATGTAGAATCCTCCAGAAGTACCCTGCAACTGAACCTGGCGTCCTCTGGCAAAAGTAAATGCCTGAATCTGCCAGTCGTTAGGCAAAGAATAGTTACCGAAAAGACGGCCGCTGATTACAAAACCTTCATTAGATGCTGCGAAATCCGGGTCAGAGAGCCCATTATCAAGTAGAGCGTAGTAGGCATCCACACTGCCGTTCAGGGAGAGCTTATTGCTGATACTGATATTGGTAAAGATGTTTGTACCAAAAGCTCTTTCATGGCCTATATTGTCATATCCAGTGTAGATCACGCCATCTTCAGCTACTGTCCTTATCGCCTGTATGGATCCTGTGGTATTTCTAAAGAAGCCGCTGAAACTCACCATGGTGCTTTTGAAGAAGGTGCTGTAACCTAACTCATAATTATCGGTGAATTCAGGATCCAATTCTGGATTACCCTGAGAAACCTGAAGTGGGTTAGAGGCATCAATATTTGGATTCAGAAACCTAAGTGATGGTCGGGAAATCCTTCTGTTATAGGAACCTTTGATCATATTGCCGTTGGCAAGCTTTCTGCTCAGGTTCAAACTTGGGACAATAGTACCATACGAAGGGATATCTACCGGAGAAGACTCAGTTCTAAAATCAGCATTGATCGTGGTGTATTCGTATCTGATACCGGGCTTGATCGTATAATTTTTGAACAATGTAGTGGTGTATGACACATAACCTGCCGTTACATTCTGGTCATAGCTAAAGTCATTGCTCAAGCTTGGATTTGGATCTTCCACATACTCACCATCAGCGCCTTCTGCCTGGAAATAGGCAAAGTCAGAATAGGCTTTTCTCAGAATATTTTTCGCCCCATACTCTAGGATAGATTTCCCATCTTTCCCAAGTGGTTCCACCAGATCCAACTGAACGGTAAACTCTTCGTTTTTGCTTGGATTGTCGTTTTTCAAACGGGAGTTGATGGTTAGCAAATCTTCCTCAAAAAGTGTGTTCACAAAAGAATTCTCCCCATTGTTACGGCTATACAATGTTAGCAAAGAGATTTCTTTACCTTTCTTCTCGAATGTTTTAGTATAGTTAAGGCTGATATCTACAGAATTAGAATTGTCTTTAGTATCCGTTTCCCGTAGAGCTATGCGGGTCAAATCCCCATCGAGGTAATTTTCGGTCAAGAAATTCTCCTGGAAGTTATTCCTGTTTCTGATCCCGAAATTCACAGCCGCATTCAGGAAATTATATTCATCTATCTCGTAGTCAACCCCAAAATTATATCTTCCAAAAAGATGCGTGCTTTTAGTATCTGCCATCTGAAGAACAGTAGAAGTAGTCCCATCAGGATTCGAAATTACCTGCTTATTTTCGAAGCTTCCGTTGATATTATACCCGGCTCTTCCAAAGCCTCCCAAGGTAAACCCAAATTTGCCTTTTCTTGCACTTGCATTCAATCCAAAATCTGATCCCCGCAGCCCTGCACCAGTACGGATATTTGCAGACACTCCTTGAAGGTTGTTCTTTTTGGTTACTATGTTAATTACCCCAGAAGTTCCCTCTGCGTCGAATCTAGCAGATGGAGACGTTATTACTTCTACAGACTTGATCTCGTCAGCTGGAATCTGCTTCAATGCATCAGTGATACTACTTGCCGCAATCGCCGATGGTCTTCCATCTATCAATACTGTGATATTACTGCTTCCTCTCATAGAGACGTTTCCGTCCAGGTCCACTGATAGCATCGGCACTCTTCTAAGTACATCTGTACCGTCACCACCGGCTGTGGTCTTATCATTTTCTGCTTTGTAGATCGTACGGTCCACACGTTCCTCGATCAAGTCACGCTGACCTTGTACCGTCACTTCTTCCAGTGCCAGGCCTTCGTCAGTCATTTCTACTTCCCCAATATTAACATCCCCAGTCTTGGAAGCTACCTGGATACCTGTGACTGTTTTGGTTTCAAAACCCAAAAAACTGAGCTTCAAATCATAGGTTCCTAGATCCATACCCGTGATATAAAACACACCATCTCCATCAGCAACTGCCCCTGCTACATTAGTCTCGCTTCCAGAGACATATAGAGCAGCGGTAGCGTATGCGACAGGATCCCCAGTTTTAAGATCCTTCGCTATACCGACGATTTTAGCAGGCGTGGATTCCTTTCCAGAAGACTGCTGGGCTATCACGCCACTGCTGGTAAGTAGGAGAAGAACTGCGAGGATGTTGAATAATTTTTTCATTTGTTGTAGATAGTTACTTTTTTGGGCTGGCGATTGAAGTTGTGCCTTTTAATTTTCAGTGGCATTTCCAGTACACCCGAGAAACCTGTTTAGTAGGACTCGTGCTATTTGATACCCCAAAGCAACTGGGTTTGTTTCGCAGTTTTTCCCTAAATAGACGGCTGGGGTAGATTCATCGACAAACCACCTCTTTCATCAGATAAAACCCACTAATTAATCTGCGAATCCCTTTATCTATCAATTGGGGTTCTTGGTAGTCACAATCGAGGATTTCGTAGATTTAATTTCATATAGAAGAGCGGTTTACGTTAGTTTGGAAACTGAAAAACAGATTTATGATCAATCTAAGTCCGAAGAGAAGAGTTTCTATACTAGTACATATTCTGGGCTGGACTATGCTCAGCACCGTTTTGCTACTACTCTCCCCTCTCTCTTGGCGGGTAGATATTCCTGTTGAGTTCTGGATACGCCAGGCTTTTATGGCACTTCTTTTAATATCCATATTTTATGTGAATATGCTCTGGTTTGTGCCAAAGGTTCTTCTGCAAGGAAAACATGCAGTATTTCTCTTAACAATAACCCTGGGAGGAGTGCTATTTGTAGGCGTACTTATCTATGCGGAGAATTTCCTGAATATACCGGAACTCATGCATTATGCTTTTCACCCGGATGAACCTTATACTCCCAGACCCCGCCGGACTTCCGGTGATATATTTAACATTATGCTTTATCTGCTCTCGATAGGCATCAGTACCTCTGTAGCTTCAGTACAAAAATGGCAGAAAGATGAATCGCTCAGAAGGGAACTGGACCAGCAGCGGATCAATACCGAACTTTCCTACCTAAAAGCACAGATCAATCCCCACTTTTTTTTCAATACCCTCAATAACATCTATGCGCTGACTAATCTAGATGTGAAAAAGGCTCAGGAGGCACTATTGAAACTCTCCCGTATGATGAGGTATGTGCTTTATGAAAACCAGAAGAATGAGACGTTACTGAGCAGAGAGGTGAGTTTTATCAATGATTACATTGAGTTGATGAAAATGAGGCTTACTGAAAAAGTCTCACTCAATATCTCCATAGATGAACCTAAGGATGATCTGGTGATAGCGCCAATGCTTTTACTTCCTTTTATGGAAAATTCATTCAAACATGGAGTCAGCAGTCAGCAGGGAAGCGAAATATTGATCAAACTCGAAATCATGGGCGGCACATTGTTTTTTGAAACACGGAACCATATTTTTCCTGTACATCATGACAGTCCCGAGGCAAAAGAAAATGGAATCGGGCTGGTCAATACGCAAAGACGTCTCAGCCTTCTCTATCCTAATAAACATCGTCTTAAATTTGGCAAAGACGAATCCAAACAAGAGTATTGGGTAAACCTAACAATCAATCTCGAATGAAATCGAGCCTGCCTGAGGCAAACAGGTTCGGGAAAGGCTATATGACCATTCAAAACCAAAAAACAAACAGATGAAACTGAACTGTGTAGCCATAGACGACGAGCCACTTGCGCTGGAATTACTCAGCAAGTTTATAGAACAGACCTCTTTTCTGAACCTGATCGGCAAGTTTTCCAATGCCATAGAAGCTTTGGGCTTTATCAATCAGCACGAGGTGCAGCTGGCCTTTATGGATATTCAGATGCCTGATCTATCTGGCATGGAGCTCGCCAGAGTACTGGATGGCAAGAAAAATTCTGACAAAACCAGAATCATCTTCGCAACGGCATACCATCAATTTGCCATCGAAGGCTACAAAGTAGAAGCCTTGGATTATCTGCTTAAACCTTATAGCTATGAGGATTTTTTGAATGCAGCTACCAAAGCGTTTTCCTATTTCGAAAAACAGGCACAAACCAAAACGGAAATACCTGCTTCTGATTCATCCACACCCGAATACATTTTCCTAAAAGTGGAGTACCAGCTGGTCAAGGTAATGCTGAAGGACATCGCTTATGTAGAGGCGTATAAGGACTACGTAAAAGTGCATTTCCTCTCAAAGCCCAATCCATTGCTTTCTCTGACCAGTCTGAAAAGCATGGAGGAATTGCTTCCTTCAGATAAGTTCATGAGAGTTCATAGGTCATATATTGTTGCGCTTGACCATATTGATTCAGTATCCAAAAATGTGATTCAAATCGGTAAAAACCACCTTACCGTAAGCGACAACTACAAAGAAGCTTTTCTGGAATTTATGAGTCGATGGATGAACTGATCTGAATGTCACAAAAACAAAAGGCTGTTCTCAGATTCGAAAACAGCCTCCTTTAATAAAACTCCCTACATCAATTAATCTTGATATAAGGGATTGACGGTGCACAAAATGCATTCGGAGGACATACAAATACCAGTTGATTAAAGTTCTCTTCAATATCATATTCGGAACTGTAGCCCGTACCTTCCGAAAGGGTTAAATCGGCTTTTGGCAAATAAAAGATATCAAATATATTCATTGCATAATAGTCTTCCCAGAGCAATGTAACTTTGTCATCAAGGATGCTATACGTTCCACTGTAATACGATCTATAACCCAGAACTTCATCTTTACCTACTTCAGTCGTATAATTTTCCGCATAAAATGTACCGTCTGAATTAAATTCCAGTGTATTTACCAGATTTAATTCATCTCCTGAAGTTTCTATTTCATCCGTAGATACATATTTACCTTCTATTCTCAACTTAGGAGAAGGCTCCGCCACATCTTTGCAGCTCAAAAGCAGCATAGCCAATGCAATCAATGGTAATAGTCTTGTTTTCATAAGTCAAGGGATTTAAAATGAGATAGAATTTAAAGAACTTCGGATTCTTATGTCTTTACGTTTCCCACTTAAGAAACGCTACAGTAAAAATAGT